>DCGE01000145.1:0-7734 GCA_002314525.1 Prevotellaceae bacterium UBA1786
CAAAAGTGTTGCGGAATTAAGGATTTTATAATAGTGTTGCGGAATTAAGGCTATTTATAAAAAAGATGCGCGCATGTGCATCTTTTTTCTTTTAATTATTTTTTTATGTGATGAAAAAAATGTAAATTTGTAGCGAATTATGGCAAGAATAGTGCTGAAGAAAAAATATTAACTATACACAATTTCAATTATTACAAACTTAATTAATTCAAACTCATTATGAACAAACGCATTAGCAAGGTAAGATTCAGTGGCTTTTCAGCTATCTGTTTAGTCTCACTCTGCATTTCTTTTGTCGGATGTAAGGACGAATACAAGTATGATGACGAAAAGCCATCATTCCTCGGCCAAAGCATCTATGAGGAAATGGTTGAGAGAGGTACCTACAAGAACTTCGTCAAGTTAGTTGACGATCTGGATTATGCGGAAGTATTGAGGAAGACAGGTAGCAAGACATTGTTCGTCGCTGACGACGATGCTTTCGCTGAATTCTTCAAGAGCAACGACTGGGGTGTGAAGTCCTATGCAGATCTTTCACTCTCCCAGAAGAAACTGTTGTTCAACTCTGCAATGATTAACAACGCCTACTTGCTTGAAATGATGTCAAGCACTCAGGGTCCGGTAAAGGGTGAATGTCTCCGCAGAGAGACTGCCGCTGACGTAACAGACTCAGTGCCTCATTTCCTTGCAGAAGAATTGCCTATCTCGTACAACGAAGAGGACAAAGACTACTGGGCACGATTCCGTGATCCTGCAAAAGGCGGCATCTATCTGGCACTTGATGCATCAAGTCCTATGATGACCCACTTCCTGCCTGCTCAGATGCAGAACTACAACATCACAGACAACGACTTCGAAGTCATAGTTCGCGAAAAGCGCGATAAGAACGACGCGTTCATATATAACTGCAAGGTTCTTGAGCAGGACATCACATGTCAGAACGGTTACATCAACCGTCTCAACAAGGTGCTCGTAACACCTCCTAACATGGCAGAGGTTCTTCGCACAAACAAGAACACAAAGATCTTCAGTCATATGATTGACAGATTCTCTGCTCCGTTCTACAATGAAGACCTGACTAAGCGCTACAATCTGCTTCATACCGACGCACAGGTTGACAGTGTGTATGAGAAGCGCTACTTCTCTCTTCAAGAGAATTTCTCTCTGAAGAATGACAAAGGCACTGATCCTAAGAACAACCCATCGGGTAACGCAGTGAACTTCGGACTTAACTTCGACCCAGGTTGGAACGAATATCAGGCTGACAACAAATCTGCAAAGGAACAGGATATGGGTATCATCTTTGCCCCTACGGACTCCACACTCTATGAATACTTCTTCAATACAGGTGGTAAGTTCCTTCTTGAAGCATACGCACCAGAGCTCATGAAGCAGGTAACCGGACCTGATGACCTCGACAACATCTACAAGGCTCTTGACCAGATTCCGAGATCAGTAATCCAGGCTCTCACGAACAATCTCATGAAACTGTCCTTCAACAATTCCGTTCCAAGTAAGTTCGAGACTATCAAGAACGACGCGCAGGACCCTATGTTCGGTGAAGACACCCAGACACACATTGATGGCATCTCTACAGTGAAGCTTGCCAGCAACGGAGCCATATATATCATGAAGGAAGTCATAGCTCCTGCCAAGTATGCTGCAGTAAGTGCCCCTGCATACGTTGCACAGGACATGCACATCTTCAACTATGCAGTCAATCAGGCTACACTCGACATCGACTGTAACTTCTATGCCTACCTTCTCGCCATGAGTGCACGATTCAGTTTCTTCGTTCCAAAGGACGAAGGTTTCTGGTATATCGACCCTGCTTCATTCGCTCTTGAGAAGGGCAAGCAGCGTGCTCTCTACTTCGGCTGGAACTCCAAGACCAACAAGCCTACATGTACTGCATATCAGTATGACTATGACTTCACCACCGGCACCGGAGTAATCGGCAACAAACTCTCCAACGTGACTATCTCTGAGACCGAATGGAAGAACCGTCTCCGTGATATGCTTGAGACCCACACCATCGTCCACGAGGACAATACTGAGATCTCTGGTATCGACGAGACAAAGCATGGTATCGAATGCGACAAGAGCTACTTCCTGTCAAAGAACGGTACTCCTATCTATGTTGAGAACGCCAAGAGCCGCCAGAACGGATGTACTGTCCAGGGTGGTTTCCAACTGATGGTTGACAGCGTTGCCAACGTAATCCGCTTCGACAATAAGGCAAGAAACGCCGACGGTACTGGATACGGAAACGGTTTCGCTTATGAGCTTGACCGTCCTATCATACCTACGATCGAGAGTGTTTACAGTGTCATGTATAACGACTCTACATCATTCGGAGAGTTCTTCAACCTCTGCCAGACAGATGCAGAAGTACTCAAGGAAGTAGGCATTTCGACTACAGCAGACCAGAAGAAGTATATGATATTCATCAACAGCAATGGTCTTCCTGCATATGACAAGGCTGATGGTACTCAGGTTGCAACAGCTACTAACGTGAAGTTATTCAACAATTTCCGCTACACTGTTTACGTTCCGACAAACGACCTGATCATAGATGCCATCGAGAACAAGGGACTTCCTACATGGCAGCAGATGCGCGACCTTCTCTATCTTGACAATATCGAAGAACGTCCTGAATGGACAGAAGAAGAGGAAGCAGCCGTCAAGGAAAAGGTAAAGACAATGGCAACAGTCCTCGTAAACTTCATCAAGAACCACTTCCAGGATAATGCCATCTTCGCTGACCAGCCAGTTCTGAAGCCTACAAAATACGAGACTTCTACCCTTCAGCTTGACGAAGAAGGTAATCCTTCTGTCTATGCAAAGGTAACTGTATCTTCTGACGGCAACGGAACTCTCTACGTAAGCGACAACAACTCGAAACTCAGCAAGGTAGTAGGAGAAAAGAACATCATCACACGTGACTACAATCTTGACTCATCATCCAAACCTACCAAGATCAACGCTTCTTCAACTGCTGTAGTTCACAGCATCGACGGTATCCTCGACTACAAGAAGTATGCCAACGGACGCTACGACTCAGACTTTGCAAACTCTGCAGCATGCAAGAAATATATGAAGCAATATAGATTAGTTGAATAAGATAAACTGATGGAATTATGAAAAAGATATTATTTTTAGTTTTAGCACTTGCTATCAGCACTAACTTATTCGCACAAGTTAAGCCAGGCGATATCATCAGTGGTAATGTATCCGACGATATCGATGTTATTATGTCAGCAAACGTCGTAGAGCTTGACGCCAATAAGCGTATCGTAGCTCACGGCGTAACAGATATGAACGGTAACTTCTCTTTCAAATGCGTCAGTCCTAAGCACAGACTTCAGGTTACTTACGTAGGACTTGAGACAGTAAACCTCCCTATCGACCGTAAGGTTTTCAAGATTAAGATGAAGAGCAAGACTCAGATCAAGGAAACCGTCATCAAGGCGAAGAAGAAGGAAGTACAGAGTACTGGTATGTCAATCCCTATGAAGGAAATCTCAGTTGCCACTCAGACCATGAGCATGGAAGAAGTGGAAGGTCTCTCCTTCACATCTGTTGACGAGGCACTTCAAGGTAAGATCGCCGGTCTCGATATCATCGCAAACTCAGGTAACCTCGGTGCAGGTACCAGCATGCGACTCCGTGGTGTCAGCACCATCAACGGTAGTGCAGAACCACTCATCGTAGTCGATGGCAACATATTCGACCTTCCTGACGACGTGAGCCAGGTTGACTTCAACGACCTCGACAATGAAGAGCAGTTCGCTACCCTTCTCTCTGTCAACCCAGAGGACATCAAGGAAATCAAGGTACTGAAGGACGCTGCTGCATCTGCAATATGGGGTGCACGCGGTGCCAACGGTGTATTGGAAATCACAACCAAGCGTGGTACTACAGGTCCGACACAGATCAACTTCCGCTACGGCTTTACCGGTAAGTGGATGCCTGCAGGACTTAACATGCTCGACGGTGACGGCTACACCATGATGCTCAAGGAGGCTTACTTCAATCCTAAGCAGAGCAGTGAGACATCCGACATGGTCGAGCTCAACTACGACCAGAGCCGTCCGATGTACTACTACAACTTCAACAAGAACACCGACTGGGCAGATGAGGTAAGTCAGTTCGGACAGACTCACAACTACTACATCACTCTCAACGGTGGTGGTGAGAAAGCCAAGTTCCGTATCTCAGGTGGTTATGACCATGAAACAGGTACAATCATCAAACAGGTACTCGATCGTTTCTCTACTCGTGTCGTTCTTGACTACGACGTATCAGACCGTATCCGTTTCTCAACAAACTTCGCTTTGACATATACAAAGAACCATCGTAACTACGACAACATCCTCGGAAAGGCATATAACGCAATGCCTAACATGAGTGTTATGGAATACGATGAGAACGGACAACTCACAGGCGGATACTACAATTTCCTCCCTACCTATGGCTCTGCAGGCAATGTTCCTGACGGATATTCTTCTTATTACCTCAGCGACATGAAGAGCAACGGCAACCCTGTTGCCAATGCAAATCTTGCATGGCATGACCAGAGCACATACCGTATCAGTCCTCAGTTCAACCTGCGCTACAAGCTCCTCGGTAAGGACGACGAATCACATCAGCTCGACCTCAACGCAGAAGTCTATATGGATATCTACAACGAGTCAAACGACAAATACTATCCTGCAGCCCTCACAACTGAGACATGGAACAACGGTTCCGTTAACCAGACTTCAAACAGTGAATATAAGAGTCTCGGCTTTACCAACAAGGAATCCCTCATCTTCACTCCTCACTTCAACAATGAGAATGTATGGATGCAGCTCATGGGACGCTTCGAGTTCTCTACAGGTAACGGTAACGGACAGAACTACGGAAAGAACCATGTTCCAACTGGTTTAACATCACCTATTGCCGACGGTTACCTTACAAGCGGCGGTGCTTCAAGCTCAAGCGAATGGAAGAGTGCAGCATGGCTCGGTTCATACCACCTTGGTCTCTTCGACAGCCGCTATGCATTCGACATTACTGTCCGCGGTGACGGTTCAACAAAGTTCGGTGCAGGCAAGAAATGGGGTATCTATCCAGGTATCTCTGGTCGTTGGAACATCAGCGAGGAACCATTCTTCACAAAAGCAGAATGGACTAAGTTCATCTCCCTGCTCTCATTCCGTCCGAGCTGGGGTCGCGTAGGTCGTGCACCAGGTAGCGAATACCTTATGTATAATAAATATGCAGACTTCGGTACTTACGGATCAGGAAGCCAGTCGATGGCATCTATCGCTCCGAACAACCTCCGACTAACCGACATCAGGTGGGAGACAGTCGAGTCATGGAACCTCGGTGCCAACCTCGGTCTCTTTGACGACAAGCTCTCATTCAACTTCGACTACTACAACAAGAAGACTTCCGACCTTCTCATGTCAGGTGTTGCAATTCCTAACACAACAGGTTACGGCAGTCTCTCTTGGAAGAACGTAGGCGAACTCAAGAACGAAGGTTGGGAACTCTACATCAATGGCCGCCGTTTCATCAAGGCCGGTAAGTTCTCAATGGATGCATACGTCAACTTCGCACAGAACATCAACACCATCCTTGAAATGGACAAGACAGTCCTCTCAAGCATGAACCCTGACTACAACTATAAAAACGGCACATATCTCCAGCGTATCCAGATCGGCAATGCTGTAGGTTCTATCTACGGTTTCCGCTACAAGGGTGTCTATGCATACGACTATGAACACAGCGGATACACGGATGAGTCATGGAACACATATGGTGATAATACAGCAAAGGCAGCGGCTGAACGCGGCGACAACGGAACATGTCCTGTTGCCCGTGATGCCAACGGCAACATCCTCTATGATGCAAAGGGCAAGCCGCTCCACATGTACTTCGACTACGACGGAAACAACTACGAGTTCCAAGGTGGTGACGCCATCTACGAAGATATCAACCATGATGGTCAGATCAACGAACTTGACATCGTCTATCTCGGTAATTCAAACCCTACTTTCAATGGTGGTTTCGGTCTCACGTTCAATTACGCACAGTGGTCTCTGAAGCTCTCCTTCAACTTCCGTGCAGGAAACCAGATCGTCAACATGGCACGTCTGAATAACGAGTCAATGCGTGACAACAAGAACCAGAGTCAGGCAGTTGCATGGCGTTGGCGTAAGAACGGTGACGACACATGGATTCCACGTGCAATGAACGCAGGTCTCGGTGTAAACTCATACAACTCTCTCGGAAGTGACCGCTATGTAGAAGATGGTGACTACCTCCGTCTGCAGTATGCTCAGCTTAACTACAACTTCGACGCAAAGACACTTAAGCCTATCGGTGTGAAGAGTGTACGTCTGTCACTCTCCGCACAGAACATCTTCTGTCTGACCAAATATACAGGTATCGACCCAGAAGTAGGTTACGGTACATGGGGTGTTTGCTACGACAACAACAAGACGCCTCGAAGCAAGCAGTTCACATTTAACATTAACATTGGATTCTAATATGGAGGATATGATTATGAAAATCAAAAGAACAATCCCCGTTATAATATCGTCAGCAATCATGCTGGGCATGACTTCCTGCGAGGACTTTCTTACCATCTACCCTTCTGATCAGATTGTAGAGGAAGACTTCTGGGAAGACAAGCGAGACCTCAACAACGTGGTATCCGCATGCTATACACAGCTTGTGAAGAACATGCAGAACCTGGCCAACTGGGGAGAACTCCGCAGTGACAACTTCGCATTGTCAACCGGTACAAACAACGAGAATATCAAAAACATAATGAACGCGAACCTCCTTCCTACGAACGAAATGTTCAAATGGACGGAACTCTACAAGGAAATCAACTTCTGTAACAAGGTCCTCGCTCATGGTCCTGAAGTACTCATCAACGATGAGAGTTTCTCTCAGGGCGACTGGGAGCCAATCAAGGCAGAAGTCATCACACTCCGCGCACTCAGCCACTTCTATCTCCTGAGAGTATGGAATGAAGTTCCTTATGTAACTGCAGATTACAACAACGACAGCCAAAGCTTCCTCATTCCTCAGTCAACACAGGAGCAGGTTCTTGACAGCATCATCAAAGACCTTGAGGAAGTCAAGACTTATGCAATGAACGACTACGGCAACACAGTATGGAACTGCGGCCGTATCACAAAAAAAGCAGTCTATTCACTTCTCGCTGATGTATACCTTTGGCGCGCCAGCAAAAATGCAAGTCCGGATTCAGTTGCCAAATATGGCACACAGAGTCAGGAAGACTACAAGAAATGCATAGAATGCTGCGATTGGGTTATAAACTATATGAAGGAAGATCGAGTTAAGAGCCTGAATAAATCAGGTGCAGTGCTCGGTGGCGTCAATGTTGAAGACCTCGGTCTTGAAGACCTTCTCATTCCTAACGAAAGTTCTCCAAACAACAAGTACATCTCCGAAAAAGAAATCGGTGCGTATGAACACATCTTCGGACGTGGCAACTCAATGGAGAGCATCTTCGAGCTTCAGGTTGACGGAACCAACAACACCAATGGTGTGTCAGGTTACTTCTGGAGCCTCTCAAGCAAAGTCGTAGGAACAATCACAAGTGCAGAAGCTCTTTATAGTGGAATCAACCAAGGACCTAACGAAAGCGGTTCGACATCTGTTTATTCAAAGACAGACTACCGCCGTTGGGAGAATATCCACTACGAAAAG
>DCGE01000145.1:7739-21780 GCA_002314525.1 Prevotellaceae bacterium UBA1786
TGTCATTCCCTATATATAAGTACTCTGCTGAGTCTTCGGAACAGATTAACGGAGCTGCGTCATCGATGCTTCAGGATAACAGCGCCTCGAACTTCAAGATCACTTACGACGATCGTACATCAAGCACCAACAGCTGTAACTGGATATTCTACCGTCTTAGCGACATCTACCTCATGAAGGCAGAAGCAATGTCACAGATCTACACTGATGAAGAGAAGCTGGCAGACGCATTCAATCTCGTACGTCTTATCTTCAAACGCTCAAATCCATATGCTTATGCAACCAATAACGCAACAGCAAAGAACGACTCACTCAACTTCAAGAGTTACAACACTCCTGACGGTATTGAGAATCTCGTAATGAATGAGCGTCAGCGCGAATTCCTCGGTGAGGGTAAACGTTGGTTCGACCTCGTACGCTATGCTCAGCGCAAAGGTTCCACTCGCGACATGCTCAAGACTTACCTTCTCCGCAAGTACAGTGAGAACAGTAGTGCTGTTTCTGCAAAACTGAACACACTTGAATCTCTCTTCTCTCCAATCTATACCGATGAGATAAAGGTCAACCCTCTCCTCCATCAGAATAGTGTATGGAACGATAAGGAAACAACTAAAAAAACTGATGAGCAATGAAAACATTAGATAATTTTAGAATTTTCAGGCCAGCAACGACCCTTCTCTCTGCTGCGCTTGCCTTGACGCTGGTTCTATCCTCATGTAAAGAGGATATCGACGATTCAAATCTCTACACCTTCACAGGTGAGATGATGACGGACCATTTCAAGAACTACCCAGAACAGTTCAGCAGCTACTACACCCTGCTCAGTAGGGTGCATCCCAGCAAACGTTCGGAGTCAACAATGGCCCAGTTGCTTGAGGCACGCGGACATTATACATGTTTCGCACCAACCAACGAAGCCATCGAGTATTTCATTGACTCACTCTATGCCAAAGGAGAAATAGAGACGAAAGATCTCAACCTTATTCCTGACTCCATAGCCAATCCTATTGTGTTCAACTCAATCATTGACAACCAGAGTTCACCTGCTTATGCATCCACAGAATTCACAGTTGGAGCTCTCAGTCTCACGAATATGAACGACAGATATGTCAGCATATCATTCGGAAATGACTCCACAGGTTCTACACTCATCTATGTCAATACCAACTCACAGATCATCGAGAAAGACATTGAAGTAGAAAACGGCTATATACATACTATTAATAAGGTGTTGTCACCATCTACTGCTACAGTGGGTGACTTGATCGAGTCAACAGCCAATCTCTCTTACTTCGGATACTTGCTTTCAATCACAAAGCTTGACAAGAAGCTCATGGCCTATCGTGACGAAAGTTACGAGGACAGAGAAGATAAGGACGTTGAGCCAAAACGTTCAAAGTCAAACGGCGGCCACTGGAAAGGCATCTACCCTGAGCACCGCTATTTCGGCTATACCGCATTCGTAGAGCCAGATTCCATATTCAAGGAGAAACTAGGCGGTTTCAGCGATGAGAAGGAATTCCTTGTAAAGCTCACCGATTTCCTCAAGGAGAATGCATACTACAATAATGACAGCACAAGCTACGGAACAGACTATAGCAATCCGAAAAATGCCATCTACCAGTTCGTAGCTTATCACCTGCTTCCTGAGAGACTGATCTGGAGCCGCATGGTGATCTTCGCTAACGAGAAGGGATTCAGCAACACCAATCCTAACGACGGCAGCCAGTATTCCGTAAATGTTTGGGATTATTATGAGACATTGGATCCTAACCGCAGAAGTATCAAGATAACCGGTATCCGTAACGGAAAACGCATCAATCGCCACTCCATCATGAACCTCTCCACATACAAGGAGAAGGATGCCGATATTCCAGGCGTCAACATCAATCCGACCAACGGTGGATACGACAACAACGCCATGAACGGTTACTACTACACCATTGATGATATCCTCCTCTGGACAGAACAGGTTCCGAATAAGGTTCTCAACGAACGTATGCGTTATGATGTTTGCGCCATGATTCCTGAAATCATGACAAACAACTGCCGCCGCACAGGTGATGCAAGTCACCGTGCATGGTATTTTCTCAAGGACTACTTCACGTCTGACAATGGTGGTTCAGGATGTATCCCTTATATCTCAAACGAGACAGACTTCTGCTATCTTACCAACACACAGAACGCTCACGGCGGTGGATGGCTCAATTATCAAGCTGACGAGTTCAATATATCCGGAACATACGACTTCACATTGAAGTTGCCTCCTGTACCTTATACCGGTACTTACGAAATCCGCTACGGCATGAACAACAACAACGTCCGCGGTATGGCTCAGATCTATCTCGGCACCAACGCCAACAACCTCCCAGCAGTAGGTATTCCTATCGACCTCCGTACAGGTTCAAGCGACAATAGCAAGTCCATCGGTTGGGTTACTGATACTGATCTCGGAAATGACGATGCTATCGAGGAGAACGAGAAGACCCTTCGTAACAACGATTACATGAAGGGACCTAAGTATTTCTATCCATCCGACACTCAGTCAGGACGCGAGTTTCCACTCTGTCTCCGCCGAATCATCTTCCGCGGACAACTGGAGGAAGGCAAGACTTATTACATCCGATTCAAGTCGGTACTTGAGAGTGCTAACACAGAGTTCTTCTTTGACTACCTTGAGTTCGTCCCTAAGACGATCTACAATGGTGAAGACCCAGAAGACAAATGGTAATCGGGCATAAAAAACAAAACAAGATTATGAAAAAGATTATAAACAGAATTCCCGTTCTCCTGTCGGCAATGCTTTTGCTGACCATCGCTTCATGCCAGGACGACCATTTCGACACCAATCCAGATGTCAATGCCCGTCTTACCATTTGGCAGCAGATCAAAAAGAACGACAAACTCTCAGAGTTTGCATACATTCTTGAGAATACACGTTACTCCAAGTCTGAGAACTCACAGACCAATACCACCTATGCCGAACTCCTTGACCACGACCAGATCTTCACTGTATGGGCACCGGTCAACGGCTCATTCGACTTCAATTTATACAAGGCATTGCTGGCATCAGGCAACAGAGAAAGTGTTTACAGAGTAGAGAAAGAACTCATCCGTAACAACATGGCACGTTTCAGTTTCGTACTCAACGGCTCATGGGACGAGAAGGAGATCAATCTCTTTAATGACAAGACGGCAGATTTCGTATTTGCCGACAATACTATCGGCGGAGTCAAGGTCACAACTGCCAATATCGGATGTACGAACGGTACGCTCCATATCACAGAGGCAGCTGTTCCGTTCCGTGCCAACCTATACGAACTTATCGGAACCCTTGAGGATTGTGATTCAATCTACAGATTCATCAAGGGATATGAGAAATTCAACTTTGACCAGAACGCAAGTACACAAGGTCCTACGGTTCTCGGCAACATCACATGGGTTGACTCAGTGACACATCTCTCCAACGAGTATTTCTGGTCAATGGGAGCTTACCTCAACCGTGAGGACAGCCTCTATGCCATGATCGTTCCTAACAACACTGCATGGAGAAGCGTTATCGACAAGACACGCACATACTACAACTTCATGCCTGAATACACACAGACAGTTACAACGGTCGATGCCGATGGTAATGAAAGCACTGAGAAGATCACCACCACCTTCACACAGGCGGAACTCGACTCCATGCTCAACCTCTACAGCAAGAGTGCTATCTGCAACAACCTCGTTTTCAATGCACGCTATCAGTTCAAGAAATTCAATCCGTTCCTTCCTTGGGACTGTGACTCACTCCAGAGTACATCGGGCAACAAGTTCAAGGTTCCATACGTTGAGCCTCTGTTTGCAGGAGTCAGCGACTATCACTCAGCCAGCAACGGATATGCATACGTAGTCGATCAGTTCAACTACCGTCCACAGGACACATGGGCTAAGGAGAAGCAGATTGAAGCAGAATATGGAAGCGCTGTTGAAAGCTACTCCCATTGTACGCCTACAAGCTATACAGGCACCTTTGAGCGCAACGACTCAATCATCAAGTATTCCGTTGTACGCACAGTTCAGAGTTCTTCATCTGTCAATCCTGACATCACATTCAAGATTATGAACACCCTGTCATGCAAGTACGACATCTACCTCATCATGGCATGGAACAAGAACGCAGAGAAACCGGCACTCTTCAAAGCCCTTCTCAACTATCACGACGGAAAGAAGGCAATGTCAAAGAGCGAAGTGCTTGCTCCTGAGCAGTCCGATACTCTCCATTATGGTGGCAAGAACCTCTTCACTAACCGTCCTCCTGTAACCGATTCACTCGGAAACATAATTCAGGTTACCGACACCATTCCACTTGCAAAGGACTTCGAATTCCCTGTATCATACTACGGGATGAACAATGCCTACGTGACACTCAAGATTACTTCTACAATCACATCTAAGCAAGCATCACTCTATGCACGTGAAATGTGGATTGACAAGATAGTATTTGTAGCAAAAGAAAACTGATAAGGAGGAAATAAATATGAAAAAGAATATCATAAGAATCCCCGTTATTCTGTTCTCAGCAATGTTCTTGCTGAGTTCTACCCCACTCTTCGCTCAGGATGCTGAGGAAGAAACTGAAGAAGTGCAGGCTCCGGTTCACAAAGTAAAGCCTGCTCCAGTATATGAGATGAAGGAAGTAAGCGGAAAAGTCATTGACGCTGCTTCAAAGAATCCGGTTGCCGGTGTACGTGTTCAGGCCTACGGCCACGAACGCTACTCAGCAATGACCGATGAGTCAGGTGCATTCACAGTTAAAGTACCTGTTTTCACAACATCACTCTATGTTAGTTGTCCTGAGTACAACGACCAGCAGGTAGGTTTCACAGGTAACAAGGTTGCGCAGATCGCTCTCTACAGCGATAAGTTCAATTCCTTCTACTCACCAACTACAGGTCTGATTGCTCAGAAGAATATCAACATTGAGAATTCAAGTGCCATCTCCATCGACACCGAAATCGAGAACAAGCTTGCCGGTGACATCCGTACCATCTCACGTGGTGGTATGCCTGGTCAGGGAGTTGCAATGTTCCTGCGTGGTATCAACTCCATCAACACCAACTCACAGCCTATGGTCATCCTCGATGGTATCATCATGGATCTCCAGCTTGACCGCACAAGCATCCACGACGGATTCTTCAACAACGTCCTCTCAGCCATCGACCCAGAAGACATCGAGTCAGTTCAGGTCATGAAGAACGGAACATCCATCTATGGTTCACGCGGAGCCAACGGCGTGGTGATCATCAACACCAAACGAGGCCGTTCTATGGCGACAAAGATCAATGCCTCCATTTTCGCAGGCGTCGAGACAGTGCCGTCATCAGTGAAGGTTCTCAACGGCAACCAGTACCGCAACTATGTCAGCGAACTCATCGGAACAACCGAGTACGGCCAGGAACACTCCACAGCCAGTGCATCCATTCCGTTCCTCAACGACAACCCTGACTACTACTGGTATCCTATGTACCACAACAATACCGACTGGTCTGACGGACTCTACCGCAATGCCATCACACAAAACTACAAAGTCAACGTTCAGGGTGGTGACGACGTAGCCATGTACTCCCTCTCACTCGGTTATGCAAAGGCACAGGCCACCGCAGAGAACAATGATTTCGACCGTCTGAACATCCGATTCAATACCGACATCAAACTCATGCGCCACCTCAGTACACAACTCGACGTTGCCTACAGCCGTACAACCTACGACCTACGCGACAACGGATGGGCAGAGAATTATGACGAGAGCACCATCACATCACCTAACGTGCTTGGTCTCATTCAGTCACCGTTCCTCTCAAAGTACAACTACTACACAGGCGACGATGCCAAACTCCATGAATCAAGCGTATATTCAGGTAAGTTCATCGACGATGACAACTATCCATTCAGTTTCGCATCACGCTATGGCAACAACGTAGCACTTGCCAATCCTTACTGGATTCTCGTCAACGGCGACGGAGTCAACAAGAACAATCAGGAGGTTACACAGTTCAACCTCAACGTAATGCCACGCTGGGACATCAACTCCAACCTCTACATCTCCAACCGCTTCGCCTATCAGCTCAACCGAGCAAGTGAGAAGTACTACCTCCCAGAGGCAGGTACTCCTATCTATAACCTCGAAGGACTCGGTGACGTGACAAGCGTCAAGAAGAGCCTCTTCGACAAGGAGACATCACTCTACAACGACCTCCGCATCAACTGGCATGCCAACTACGGTGCTCACGATGTAGCAGCATTCGGAGGTTTCCGCTACACATCCAACTCCTTCACAGACTCCTACATGACAGGTTACAACGGAGGTTCCGATAAGATGCCTGACAACAAAGGCTCCGACAAGTTCCGTACGGTATATGGTACCGATGACGCATGGCGTAACATGTCATACTACCTGCAGGCCGACTACTCATTCAAGAACACATACTATGCTGAAGTATCACTGTCAGCCGATGCATCATCACGTTTCGGTTCCGAGACTTCAGGCGGTGTCAAGATGTTCGGTGTAGCATGGGGTCTCTTCCCATCTCTCCAGGCAGGTTGGGTACTCACCAACGAACCTTGGCTCGCCAATGTCAGAGGTATTGACTACCTCAAGTTTACAGCAGGCTTCGACGTTTCAGGAAACGACGGTGTTGACTATTCAGCAAGCCGCACATACTTCCAGGCAACTCCGTTCCTCAAGGACGCCATCGGCCTCCAGCTCATGAACATTGAGAATCCGGAGATCCAGTGGGAAACCACCAAGCGTTGGAACTTCGCCCTCAACGGCTCGTTCCTCGCCAACCGTCTACAGGCAGGCATCGACTTCTATGTATCCAATACCGACAACCTCCTCACTCAGATGTCAGTGAACTATATGGCAGGTCTCCGTCGCTACTGGTGCAATGATGGTGCACTCCGCAACATCGGTGTCGAGACCAATGTCAACGCAATCCTCGTCAACGGTAAGGACTTCAAGTGGCAGCTCGGTGCAACACTCGGTCACTATAAGAACGAAGTGACAAAACTTCCAGAAGCCGACTACACCACATCCATCTACAACGGTGAGGTACTCACATCAGTAGGCAATCCAGTAGGTCTGTTCTACGGATACAAGACTCATGGCGTCTTCGCATCAGAAGCTGACGCCAGCACAGCATACGCAGGTGATTACCTCCGCTATCCTACCGGAATCCAGAGTCGTCCGTACAACAACTTCCACGCAGGCGATGTACACTTCGTTGACCTCACAGGCGACGGAATCATCGACAAGAACGACAAGACAGTCATCGGTGACCCTAATCCTGACATCTACGGAAACATCTTCACCAACTTCTCATACAAGCACTGGTCCCTTGACGTTACCTTCAAGTACTCCCTCGGCAACGACCTGTACAACTACCAGAGACGTCAGCTCGAGAGCGGCAACACATTCTACAACCAGTCAACAGCCATGCTCAACCGCTGGACTACTGAAGGCCAGGTTACCGATGTACCACGTGTATGCTCTACTACAAGCACCGAATGGGTTGACAACGAACGTTTCTCAGACCGCTGGATTGAAGACGGAAGTTTCCTTAAGCTCAAGAAGGTACGCCTCTCCTACAATCTCCCACTCACCCTTTCATGGATTCAGGGAATCACAGTTTGGGGTGAAGCCAATAACCTCTTCGTTGTAAGCCCTTACACCGGTCAGGACCCAGAGACAAGCGTAAGCAACAACGTCCTCTATCAGGGCATTGACGCCGGTCTTCTCCCACAGAACCGCAGTTTCAACCTCGGAGTAAAGATTAACTTGTAATTAAAGGAGGAAATCAATATGAAAAAGAATATCATTAGAATCCCCGCAATCATCATGTCAGCATTGCTTATGCTGACAACCACTTCCTGCTCCGACATGCTCACGGTCGATAGCGGTGACAAAACATACGTTAATGCAAACGACACACTCTATTCCTATCTCGGTATTCTCAAGGCCATGCAGGACATAGCAGAGCGTCAGGTGCTTCTCGGAGAACTCCGTGGTGACCTCGTGACAACTACAGAGTACGTAACCGATACACTCTATGCCATCTCCAACTTTGATGACCCTAAGGACGGCTCATGCTCGCTCCTCCAGCTCTCCGACTACTACGCAGTCATCAATAACTGCAACCTCTACCTCCACAATGCCGACACATCGATTGTAAAGAGCAACATCAAGTACATGATTCCTGAATACGCTCAGGTAGCAGCCATCCGCGCATGGACTTACCTTCAGCTCGTTCAGAACTACGGATCAGTACCATTCATCACCGAACCAATCAACTCCCTCGGTATCGTACGCGACTTCGACTACAAAGGTCGTCAGGCAACCAAGGACAACCTCATCGACCTCATCCTTGAGACAGGCATCGGTGACCTCATTGAAGTGAAATATCCACAATTCGGTTCCTTCAACAACGGAGCAGTCAGCATCGCATCACGCAAGATGATGATACCTATCTATCTTGTGCTCGGTGATATGTACCTCCTCCGCGGTGCTGATCAGTCCGACTACATGAACGCAGCAAAGTTCTACTACCAGTGGCTTAAGGTCAACGCACCTCAAATGACCACCCAGTACTGCACTGCCACTCAATCACGTCAGCGTGGTGGCAAGGATGATCAGGAACTCTACAACTATTCAGCATCAGGCAGCTGGGGACAGTGGGCAAGCCGTTACAGCTACTCCACTTCCGACGATGAGATCACCATCATTCCAAGCTCAGCCAACAAGCAGTTCGGAACTATGCTCATGCGCGTAGCCGATATCTACGGCTACACCCCTACCTCATCGCAGCGTAGTGAGACCACTACCAGCGACGATGGTACGGAAGAGGCAAGCACATCGGGTTCCATCTCTGTCAGCCGCAACTGGAAGACTCAGACCACACCATCAGGAGCCTACTATACCCTCAACCGCAACCAGACATACATCTACTACGACAACTCTACTACCAACCCAACACGTATGGAATATGAAAGTGGAGATGCTCGTTATGGTTGTGCAACCGAGAACTTCACACACGAGAGTGAAGCATACCTCCTCTGTGCAAAGGCAGCCAAGGGCAGTAATTTCTACTATTCAATCCCTATCTACCGCAAGACACAGATCTGGCTCCGCCTCGCCGAAGCAATCAACCGTGCAGGTTTCCCACAGATGGCATTCGCAATGCTCAAAGACGGAATCACCGAAGAGAACATGCCAAAGCAGGCATATGCCTTCGATACCCACATGATTATTGACCCAGAGACAGGCGACACACTCAGGAACGACTCAGGCGAGATCGTGCTCGTTACTGACACCATTCCATATCTCAAGCTCAATGACGTAGGCGCAATGTACTACGTTGACAGCACCGAAGTAGCCGACTTCTTCCTCGACTTCTCCGACGATGCATGGCTCGGCAACTACGGACTCCACGCACGTGGATCTGGTTTCGGTAACTGGGCACAGACATCCGACATCACACGCCGTACCAACATCTCCGGCTACAACGACACCATCGTCTTTGACTACGACTCTGTCATCGTACGCCAGCAATTCGACCCTAAGGACAAGCTCCAGGCCATCAATGCCATTGAGAACCTCATAGCCGACGAAATGGGTCTTGAACTCGCATTCGAAGGTTACCGCTTCACCGACCTCGTCCGTATTGCAGGTCACAAGAACGCAGCCGGACAGAAAGGTACAGAGTGGCTCGCTGACAAGATAGCCGACCGCGACGTCAAGGCAGGGAAGTACAACCCAAGCCTTCCTTCCGGCCAGCGCAACGAAGCACTCCGCAGCAAACTCCTCAACCAGAAGTACTGGTACTTCACCAAACCTGAGTGGTCCTTCTGACCACTCAGCACTGTGTGCAAATAAGAAGAGGAACCGAAAATTTCGGTTCCTCTTCTTTCATAGCCAACAGCACAAGGCAACAAGACAAGCTGCACCTAATTCAGCGGCGGCGCTCGTAGAGTACGAAGGAATATGGGTGTTGATGCCTGTCGTCGGCAGGAAAGTCCTGACGGGATACTTCGTTCCACTCCGTGAAATCAATAGTCGGGAAATAAGCGTCGGCACCCTGAGGCTCGTCGTCTATGATAGTGAGATACAAACGATCAGCCAGTGGGAGACACTGACGATAGACGTAGGCTCCACCAATGATAAATACCTCACCGTCGTTCTTGGCAGCCGAGAATGCGTCATCAAGACTGGTGAACCACTCTGCACCTTCCTTGTCGGAAGGTATCTCATCAGGCAAGGCGAGAACGAGGTTACGTCGATTCGGAAGTGGTCGACGCGGGAAGGAATAGAAGGTGTTGCGTCCCATGAGGACAGTATGGCCTGTTGTTGTCTCCTTGAAATGACGCATGTCGTTAGGCATGTGATATAGGAGTTCATTCTTGAGGCCTATCGCAAAGTTTTTTGCAATGGCAACGATTATGGATTTTGTCATACGCTTACAGTTGCTTTGATATGATCATACGGATCGTAGTCGAGAAGTGTGAAATCCTCGTAACGGAAAGAGAAGATATCGCGGACTTCGGGATTGAGTTGCATGTGCGGCAGTGGACGTGGTATGCGAGTAAGTTGGAGACGTGCCTGATCAAGATGATCAAGGTAGAGATGGGTGTCGCCTGTAGTATAGACGAAGTCTCCGGGACGAAGACCTGTTACCTGAGCAACCATGAGGAGGAGAAGGGAATATGAAGCGATATTGAACGGTACTCCGAGGAAGGTGTCGGCACTGCGCTGATAGAGTTGGAGGGAAAGGCGTCCATCGGCTACGTAGAACTGGAAGAGTATGTGACATGGCGGCAGGTTCATGTTGCCGAGGTCGGCTACGTTCCACGCACTGACGAGCAGGCGGCGCGAGTCGGGATTGGACTTGATGTCGTTGATGACTTGTGTGATCTGGTCAATATGACCACCGTTGTAGTCGGGCCATGAACGCCATTGGTAGCCGTAGATATGGCCGAGGTTTCCATCAGGATCAGCCCATTCGTTCCAGATGCGTACTCCGTTCTCCTGGAGCCAACGAGCGTTGGTGTCACCACGGAGGAACCACAGGAGTTCGTAGATGATGGACTTGAGATGTAACTTCTTCGTGGTGAGGAGAGGGAAACCCTCCTCGAGGTTGAAGCGCATCTGGTTGCCGAAGACGCTAAGTGTACCGGTGCCGGTACGATCTTCCTTTCTGACTCCTTCGTTGAGGATGCGGGTGAGTAGGTCAAGATACTGCTGCATAGGGTTTTTATAAACTTTGATGCAAAGTTAATAAAAAGTTAGGAGTTAGGAGTGTTTTTTAAGTGAAAAGTGAATCCTTGCTGTCCACTAAAACTGAATTTGCATAGAATTGTCTGACTGAGAGTGCGGTTGCAATAGACTGAGAGTGCAATAAAGGAGGAGAGAAGAGAGAAGAGAGAAGAGTGAAGAGTGGAGAGGGAAATTGCAAAACAAAAGAGCGGCCTTTGAGTAGGTCGCTCTTATTTGAGTTATCGCGGTGCGAGAATGGACTATTTAGGCTTGTTGGCCGAGTAGTTCATCTTGAGGGCATAGCCCTTACGCATTGCTTGCTTTACGTCGGTGACGATACCCATAGGGCTGTCCTTGTCGGCCTTGATGGAAACCGTGTAGAACGGTTTGTCGAACTCAGCAAGGTTGTCACGGTCTTCCATTACGAAGTCATAGACCTGTGCAGGATCGGCATAATCGTCGTTGAGCTGTACACGGGTGCTTGAACCGTACTGTGAACGGAGAGCATCTGTTGGCTTACCGATGTATATGAACGAAGTACAAGACTTACGTGCAAGTTTCTCGAGTTGAGTACCGGTAGGTCTGTCAATCTTGACCATAAGTGTCACTTCACGCATTGATGTCACCATCATGAAGAAGAAGAGCACAGAGAAAATAAGGTCAGGAAGTGATGATGTATTGAGTTCCGGCATTTCTCTTCCGCCGTCTTTATTGAATCTACTCATTATATTGCCTCTCCATATTTACGTGGTTCAGCCTCTGATATCTTCTGAGGATATACCTCGCGGATAGCATCCTGCTGTTCCTTGGTTAAGAACTCGTATTTGTAACTGAACTTCTCCTTTGCCAACTCATCACGCAGTTCGTTGTAGGCTGCGACGATGATGTCCTGCACCTGGAAATAGACTCCGTAGCTCGTGCTGCGGTCGGTCTGGACAGAGATGACATGATCCTTCGTAACGGCCCATTTGCCGATGAGAGGAATGTCCTTGACTGTCAGTTCAGGGAGGTTAGGATCGTTATCCTTGTTAGCAATGAAACGCTTTGTCTCCTGCTTGATGAGAAGTGCCTCGCCCGGATCGATGACAAGGTTGTTGTGAGCATCAGCCTTTGGCGAAACTGTGAATTCGTCACGGAACATGATGTCGTTGTTCTTGTTGATTCGGATATTGAGGATGTTGCGCTGCTTAACTTTCATCTCCAAATTCTGCTCTTCGTCCTCAGGTGGCTTCGGAAGTGTACGTCCGAGTCCCTGATCGGTATCCATTGATGAAGTCACAAGGAAGAAGATGAGCAATATGAAGGAGATATCGGCAGTTGAACTGGCGTTCAATCCTGGAACTTTTCTTTTCTTTCCCATAATTACTCAGTTTTACTTGTTACTTCTTTGAAGAAAGGATAAGGCTGTAGATGAGGGCAGCTATTGAGATGACGATGAGAATACCGATTGATACCATGCAGGTATCAGAAACGATATTGTTGAATGGAACGGCTGAGTTCTCACCATTGATAAGGAGAACTTCATTCTTGTTGATAAGACCTACTACGAGACCGATGACTACGGTAACGATAGGGAGACCCCATGTGTAGTAGTATGACTTGTTGATGCCGTATTCCTTTACATACTTGATGAAGCTCCATACCATTGTACCGAAGCAAATTACTGCGAGGATGATATTCCACCAGAGGAGTACGTCAAGGAACATAGGGTCGTTCATCGTCGGATTGTCTTCCCATGGATCATTGAATCCGATGAAGAAGAAAAGTATGAAGACCACTGCACTGACTGCGAAGAGTCCGTACAGGAGTTTGGTTGTGAATTTCTGAATATCCATAGTGTTGTCTGTTTTTATTGGTTAAAACTTATATCTGAAGAACACTGGGTATTCGATTATTTGAGGTTCTGCTTTGCTACAAGGTCAAGGAGTGAAATTGTAGAATCTTCCATCTGAGCTGTGATAGACTCAATCTTTGAGAGGATGTAGTTGTAGAACACCTGGAGTACGAGAGCAACGATGATACCGAAGATTGTTGTCAAGAGGGCAACCTTCATACCGCCTGCTACGACTGTTGGAGAGATGTCGCCTGCTGCCTCGATAGCGTCGAATGCCTGAACCATACCTACAACTGTTCCCAAGAATCCGAGAGATGGTGCGAGGGCGATGAAGAGTGTTACCCATGAGCAGCCCTTCTCGAGGTTTGAAGCCTGAACTGCACCATAAGCAACGATTGCTTTCTCAACTGCGTCAGGACCATCCTTCAGACGCATGAGTCCTTCATAGCAGATTGATGCGATAGGACCACGAGTCTCACGGCAAACTGTCTTAGCCTTCTCTACGTCCTTAGCATCGAGTGCCTTTTCTACGTCTTCGAACATCTTGTCAGTCTTAACGTCTGCAAGTGCGAGGTAGATGATACGTTCGATACAGAATGCAAGACCGAGGATGAATGCCACTGCTACGATAGCCATGAAGCCTGCATCACCTTCGATGAACTTAGTCTTGAGGTTCTTGTACATACCAGTTTCAATAACTTCTTCAACTGGTGCCTCTTCTTCAGCTACCTCTTCCTCAACTGGTGCTGCTGCTGAATCAACAACTGCTGAGTCGGCTGCCATAGAGTCAACTTCTTCTACCTGCTCTGTCTCTTCTGCTACTGCAGCTTCGTCCTGAGCGTAAACTGACTGAGTCATACCAAATGTAAAGACTCCCATCAAAGCAATAATTGCAAATACTTTTTTCATTGTTT
>DCGE01000145.1:21904-29663 GCA_002314525.1 Prevotellaceae bacterium UBA1786
GCCTCTTCAGCCACTCGAGCATCTCTCCTTATGGGGTGTTTCGAAGTTCTTTACAAGATTAAAATGTACGTTTTCAAACGCACCTTTTTCCTTCAGTCACCAAATCAGCAACAAAAATACATAAAATTTTTGTCATTGAATAATTATTTTACAATTTTTATCTGTTTTATGTGAAATTTCTTGCAAATCGACCCCATAAATGCCCGATAATGCCTTGGCGACCTCAATAACGAACGCACTTTCGTTTCTTTTTCCACGATGAGGAACGGGGGCCATATATGGGGCATCGGTCTCGAGGACGATACGGTCGAGCGGCACTGTTTCACAGAGGACTTCCGGTAGTTTGGAGTTCTTGAAAGTGAGAACTCCACCGATGCCTAACATGAAGTCAGGAAAGTCAAGGAGTTGCCGCGCTATCTCCTTCGAGGCCGAGAAACAATGGAACACTCCGCGCAGGCCGGAGTCGCGATAACGACGTAAGATATCAATCATCTCGTTGTATGCCTTGCGGCAATGGAGCATAAGCGGCAGGTTGAGGTCAACAGCCCAGCGGATCTGTTGTTCAAAAGCATCAAGTTGCTGGGTGCGGTATGTCTCGTCCCAGTAGAAGTCGAGGCCGATCTCACCGATGGCGATTGGAGGGTTGAGAGATGAAAGACGAGAAATGAGAGTGGTGTAGATGGCATCAAGCTGAGTTTGGTAGTCTTCACGAACTTCCTCGGGATGGAGTCCTATCATGGGATAGAGATAGTCTGGATAGGCGTCACATACATCCAGAAGGTGGGGAAGATCCTGTAAATTGATAGCAGGAACAAAGATGCGGTCGATGCCTGCATCTTTAGCTCGCTGGATAACTTCTTCGAGGTCATCAGCAAACTCAGGTCCGTCAATATGACAATGAGTATCGGTCATTTCTATTTACGATTTACCATTTATTTATCGCGGAGGAGGAGGCGATTGGCAAAGTTGCGGAGATGAACCTTTCGGGAATCACTAACTCCCACCCTTTCTAGACTAGCGAGAGCCTGAGCGAAGAAGTCTTCGATTTTCTGCTGGCAGATGGAGCGGATGCCGAGAGAGTCGAATATGGCAGTGACCGCACGAATCTTGTCGGCAGCAAGGGTCGAGGAGTCAGTCAAAGACGATTGGCTTATGGAGAGCCAATAGAGGAGTTCGGCTTTCTGTGATCCCTGAGCAAGATTAAGGGCTGTGATGAGCATGAATGTTTTCTTGTTGCATAGAATATCGCCTCCGATATTCTTGCCGAACACGGCCGGATCACCATAGACATCGAGCAAGTCGTCCTGAAGTTGGAAGGCAAGTCCCATCTTCTCACCGAAATCATAGAGGAGGTCAGAATCCTGTACGGAAGCACCTGCCAACTGAGCTCCGATCTTCAATGAGCAATCGAGAAGGAGGGATGTCTTCAAACGTATCATCTCAAGGTATTGGTCAGCGGTCACATCACCACATGTCTCAAAGTCGATGTCATACTGCTGGCCGTCACATACGCCGAGCGTTGCTTCATGGAAGGTCTTCAAGACATCGAACGATGAAGGAAACGAGTGAAGATTGGAAGTGAACAGTTTGTAGGCCATTATCAGCATGGCATCACCTGAGAGAATTGCCGTATTGTCGTTCCAGCGTTTATGTACAGTCTCGTGGCCACGACGCATGTCGGCACGATCCATCAGGTCATCATGCAGAAGTGTGAAGTTGTGGTACACCTCCATTGCCACTGCATTGGGAAGGATCTGGTCGGAATTATCGCGGAAAAGTTCGTATGCCATCAGCATCAATACAGGACGGATACGTTTTCCACCAAGAGAGAGGACATAGCGAATCGGTTCATATAGTCCTTCTGGCTGCGACGGATAGTTCAACGAATCCACATAGGAATTCACCTTATTATATATACATGAGAAGTCTTGCATACGCAATGAACATTTATAGAAACAGCCGCACAATAGTTGATTATTATGCGGCTGTTCTGTTTGTATTTATTTGATGTACTAAGTCAAACGGAACATTACAGGACATGTGTATTTAACTCGTACAGCCTTTCCACGCTGCTTGCCTGGTTTCCACTTTGGCATAGCCTTGATAACTCGGAGTGCTTCCTTGTCACAAGATGCGTCAAGAGACTTGAGAACCCGAGGCTCTACGATTGAACCGTCCTTATTGACAACGAATTCAATGATTACACGACCCTGAATATTGTTTTCCTGTGCGATAGAAGGATACTTGATGTTCTTACCAAGGTATGCAAGAAGTGCTTCCTGACCACCTGGGAATTCAGGCATCTCCTCTACAACCTGGAAGATTTCCTCTTCATCAGTCTCTTCAACAACTGCCGTTGGAGGTCCCTGAACTGCTACTGCGCCCTGAATAGGAGCTGTAGGTCCTGAGATTGCACTCTCAGTAGCTTCAGATGACTGGATTTCCTCTTCTTCAATTTCCTCATCGTTCTCCACGATTTCGAGTACTTCAGGTACCTGAGGTACTTCTGCTGGTGGAGGAGGAGCGACGGTGAAGATTGGCTGTGTTACAGGAACGATTTCTTCCTCCATTGCTGCGTACGGTACATACATCACCGGACCAGCTTCTGCATATTCACGAGTTGTGAATTCAAAGCATACGAAGAGTCCACAGAGAGCGGCAACATAACCGAGCAAAAGGCTCGTGCCCTTCTGGCCTTCGAGGTCTGCTTTCTTTGATTTTTTGATTTCCATATGGTATATTTTGTTGTTTTAATTCGCTACGTGTCGCAAAAGTAATACTTTTTTTTCAATTGACCTACTAATATCCGTTTTTTTTGCTGAAAAACGAGGAAAAAGGCATCGATTGGAACCTTATCTCAGGACAAAAAGGTCAAAAAGCAACAATTTATTTCTCGTTTACGATATTTTTCACGAACTTGTCGATTCGCTTTCCAATCCTGATCGTGTTCTCATTACCGAGTTCTTCTTCGAGGAGTTCGTCATCGCTCATGACATGTTCTGTGGATGGCACCTGATCTTCTTCCATATAATGATTGTAAGATGTCTTCACTCCAGCCCTGACATCCTTTGCCAGACCCTTGAAGCCCTTGGTGCGTTTGAACTCAATATACTGTTCATGTTTTGCCTTGGTCCACCGGTCAAAATGCCAGAAGGATACGAGCATAAGTCGGACAAGTCTGGAAGACATCACCTTTATCCAGCACCAGCAATAGACTGATGACTTACAGATCCAACGCCATGCCACAGCCGATGCATATTTCGTCCAATCCCATACGATAGGCGAAGCCCATTTAATCCACCGCCAAGCAAAGATGGAATACCTGACGATATACTTCCACATCACTCCAAGACCTTGACGAAGATAGGAAAGTGCTATTAAGGATTCACGTACAGTCCAGATAATAAACGCAATAAGATAACGGAGAACTACTCTTGAGTATTTCTTCGCATGCTGTATAAAATCCGTCTTGTCGTTATTGAGAGAAGCCATTTTTCCCACCTGTCAATTTCAAGGTACAAAGGTAGATAATAGTTTTGAGAAAAACAAATTTAATTCACTATTTATTTCTCATGCCAGTTCTATGACCTCAAGATCCTTGATTTCACTGCCATCGATTGTGAAGCGGACCAACGTGCGTTTTGTATGGAAACCGGATATACCGGCTGCACCGGGATTTATGTGGAGAATACCCAGAGTCTGGTCATTCATCACCTTGAGTATATGGCTGTGTCCGGAAATGAACAGTTGTGGTGGATTGGTAAATATAGTCTGGCGTACAGATGGATCATAGTGACCTGGATAGCCACCGATATGTTTTATCAGCACTTCCACATCCTCGCACCGGAAACGGTATTTCTCAGAGAAACGAAGGCGCAAATCATAAGTATCGATATTGCCGAATACTGCACGGAGAGGCTTCAGTTCGGCGAGACGGTCGGCAACTTCCATTGAACCAATGTCGCCAGCGTGCCATATCTCATCACATTCCGAGAAGTATTTCTCAAAACGGCTGTCCCAGAAACCGTGAGTATCAGAGAGAAGTCCTATTCTTGTCATGGCTCGATATCCTGGTTTACTTCAACACGTTTTATCCTCCAGCCGATGGTTGCTACAATGATACTCATCAGCGGACTGACAAGATTGAATATGCAATATGGCAGATAAGCCAATGTAGAGACTCCCAAGACGGTTGCCTGAGTGAGTCCGCATGTGTTCCACGGAATCAACACTGACGTAACAGTGGCTGAGTCTTCGGCCGAACGCGAAAGGAGGCGGTTCTCATATCCCAGTCTGTGGTACGCACCCTTGAACATGCTTGATGTCAGGATTATGGACATATACTGATCGCTCGTCGCAAGATTGGAGAAAATACCAGTGATAACTGTAGAGAAGACAAGCGACACACGCCCCTTTATATATTTGATGAGAGCTGATGTGATGCTCTGAATCATATTCGTTGCCATCATGACACCACCGAACGTCAAGGCACACAATATAAGCCATACAGTATTCAGCATACCAGCCATTCCGCTTGTCGAGATGAGGTCGTTGAGGGCAAGGTTGCCAGAATCAAGTGCAGTGGAGCCGAAGCATGTCGTCATAAGGCCACGGAACATATTGCCATTATCATCAATAGCTGACAGAACCTGAGATTGGAATACCAGAGCACATACACATGCCGCCAAAGAAGCGATAAAAAGAGTAATCAGGACAGGAGTCCTACGGGCAATGAGAACACCAGTGATGACAGGTACGAGGAGTGTCCAAGGAGTGATGGTGAAAGTATGGTCCAAACTGACGATGTATTCATCAATATGAATCTCGTTTCCTTTACACATGGAGATTCCTGCAACAAGAAAAACTATCAATGCGACAGTCATCGACGGAATTGTCGTCAGAAACATGTACCTGATATGATCAAACAGATTGACGCCTGAAGAAGAAGATGCAAGTACTGTCGTATCACTGAGTGGAGACACCTTGTCTCCGAAATAGGCACCGGAGATAATTGCACCGGCTGACCAAGTATCAGGAATACCCAAAGCATTTCCGATACCGAGAAGTGCAATTCCTATTGTAGCAATAGTGGTCCATGAACTACCGGTCATGACCGAAATGACAGCACATATCAAACAGCTGCATACAAGATAGAACTGAGGAGAGATAATCTGAATTCCATAGTAAATCAAAGTCGGCACGACACCGCTGATCATCCAAGTACCTGAAATCATTCCTATCAGCAAGAGTATAAGAATCGGCACTATGGTGTCACCGATAGTTTTCCTGATACCATCCTCGACAGTTTTCCACGGAGTCCTGTAGATTGTCATCGACAAGGTGACACAGACAGCAGCTGAGAGAAGCATACTGATCTGATTAGCTCCGTTCATGGCATTCGCCCCAAAGAAGCTCACACTGAGCGTTATCATGATAACAAGCAGTATAACAGGGATGACGGCTATCAGAGGATGTGGAAAACGTGGTTTCATAACATTGCCAGTATTATAATCTGTGCTGTGACAATACGTAAGAACATTGCCAAAGGATAGACTGTGGAATAACCTACTGAAGGAACGTCGTTATTGGCGACTCCTACAGAATAGGCCAATGCAGGTGGGTCGGTTGTGGCACCACCCATAATACCCATAAGAAGTAAGTAGTTGGTCTTATAACGGATTCGTGCAAAGCACCCCACAATAAGAAGCGGAATAACGGTGATGAGGAATCCGTAGAGGACATACATGTATCCGCCATTCGTGACAGTGTCTATGAATGTACCGCCAGCCTTAATACCCACACTTGCAAGGAAAAGCACAAGGCCGAAATCACGCATCATCAGAGAGGCGCTGGTTGTGGAATAAGCCACAAGTTTGAACTTGAAGCCGAACCGGCCGACAAGGATGGCTATGACGAGGGGGCCGCCTGCAAGACCCAGCTTTACAGGAGCAGACATTCCCGGAATGGCAAACGGAATGCTTCCGAAGATGATTCCGATGAGGATTCCGAAGAAAAGAGTTACAAGATTCGGTTTATCAAGGCTTTTCTTTGAATTGCCTACTTTCTGTGAAAAGCGATCGACGGCATCCTCCGGTCCGACTACAGTCAAGCGATCACCTACCTGAAGGATGACATTCTGATGTGCAAACATTTCAATACCAGAACGGAAGATACGGGTTACGTTCACACCATACAAACGACTCGGATGAAGTGACAGGAGTGTCTGCCCGTTAATCTTGTCACGAGTGACAAGCACGTTCTTTATCACCATAGGAACATCCTGATGTTCCCAGTCAGTTTCTGCCTGACGACCGATGAGGGTGATGATTGCTTCGGCATCTTCCTCGGCACATACAATAAACATACGGTCTCCGAGATATATCCTGGTGTCCTTGTTAGGCAACTGGACATGACCGTCATGAAGGCAACGCGAACAAACGAAATTGCGGTTGAGCAGACGACGGAGTTCAAGTATAGTCTTGTTGTCGATAGAAGGATTGGTTATTTCAATATTGAGCAAATGAGGCTGAAGGTTGTTCTGGCTGAGTTCCTTATCATGTTCCTCCTCCTCTTTCTTCATATCTATCTTGAAGAAATACTTAACGGCAATGATGGATAGTATTATGCCAATGACACCCAACGGATACGCACAGGCGTAGCCATTGGCAATATTCGGAAGTTCGGTCAATGCACCGTCGGCACCGACCTGTTCGAGGGCAGCATTGGCAGCACCAAGTCCAGGTGTGTTGGTAACAGCTCCACAAAGCACTCCGACCATCATAGGCAACGACTGCGGATCATCCGTATCACAGAAAGCAAAGTAGATTCCGAACATCACTGCTATATTGAGAAGTATTATTCCAAGAGCAATAGTGTTCATACGGATTCCACCTTCTTTGAATGATGTAAAGAAAGACGGACCTACCTGAAGACCTATAGAAAAGACAAACAATATAAGTCCGAAGTCCTGAAGGCAATTGAAGACAATCTCTGATTCAATGATTCCGTTCTGATGGAGAATATGTCCTGCCACGATTCCGACGAAAAGGACGAATGTCACTCCCAATGAAATGCCGAATATCTTGATTTTGCCAAGCAGCACACCCAAAGCAATCACAACGGAATAAAGCAGCACGATATGTGCCACGGAACTGCCATTGGTGAAAAGTTCTGATAACCAATTCATCTTGAAGAATTCACTAAATCTATCCTAAAAATTCAGAGTGCAAAATTAGCAATTTTGATTGATATGGCAAAATATAATATGACTATTGACTCGTACCAATTGATTATATTTCTATCTTCAATGCTTTTTTTGCATAATCAAGGAGAAAGTCTGCAGAGCCGTCAATTCCAAGAACCGAAGAGTTGATACAGATATCGTATGTCCTACTATCACCCCAATTGGTCTCACAATAGAAGTCATGATACTCAGCACGCTGGCGGTCGGTCTTGATAATCATCTGACGGGCTTCGTCATCAGATACGTTGAAACGCTCGGCAACGAAGCGAATACGGTCTTCCATATCGGCACGGATAAATACTTTCAGAAGTCGCGGATGAGTACGAAGTGTATAGTCAGCACAACGTCCTACAATGATACAATCCTCTTCCTTCGCCTTATAGTAAATCATCTTTGACTGCATATGGAAAAGAGACTCACGGCTGACACTTGATGAATACATATTGCCGAGACTTGTGAAAGGCGATGTGATATTATGGATAAAGCCACTCAACCACCCGCTGCCAGATGTTGATG
>DCGE01000145.1:29698-29875 GCA_002314525.1 Prevotellaceae bacterium UBA1786
GGTATTGAAGCCGCTTTCCTTTGCCGCTATCGACAGGAGGCGGTTGTCATATATAGGAATTGACAATGCCTGAGCGAGTTTCTCACCGATTGCCTTGCCGCCGCTTCCGAGTTCACGGCCGAGGGAGATTGCATAATGTGTTGTCTGCATAGTTGTTTAGGTGGGTTCTATAAATTC
>DCGE01000110.1 GCA_002314525.1 Prevotellaceae bacterium UBA1786
CATTGGTAGTGCCTGAGTGCAATGCCGAAGATGCACTGAATCATCCAAGAGGAATCATTGCCAACCCTAATTGTACTACAATCATGATGGTTGTCGCCCTCAAGCCTATTGAAAAGCTGTCTCACATCAATCGCATTCATATTGCGAGCTATCAGTCTGCTTCAGGCGCAGGTGCCGTTGCAATGGCAGAACTCGAACAGCAATACCGTGAAGTCCTTGACAACAAGCCTGTAACGATAAACAAGTTTGCCTATCAGCTTGCATATAACGTGATTCCACAGATTGACGAATTCCTTGACAGCGGTTACACAAAAGAAGAGCAGAAAATGTTCGACGAGACTCGAAAGATTCTCCACTCCGACGTGCGATGTTCTGCTATGTGTGTGAGAGTACCATCCTTGCGTTCTCACTCCGAGGCTGTATGGATTGAGACGGAGCGCCCACTTTCAGTTGAAGAAGTTCAGGATGCCCTCCGCAATGCGCCGGGTGTTATCCTTCAGGACGATCCTGCCAACAAGCAGTATCCGATGCCTCTCTTTACTGCAGACAAGGATGAAGTATTTGTTGGCCGCGTCCGTAAGGATTATGCAAACGACAACGGAATCACACTATGGCTTTCTGCAGACCAGATCCGAAAGGGCGCCGCACTCAATGCAGTTCAAATTGCTGAGTACCTGATTTCAAAGAAATAGCAAGACCAAGTGACAGCCTATGTTATGGGCTGTCACTGTTACTTCTCGGCAGTTGCATGACTGCCTATACCCAATAATAGGACTAAATGACCCAATTACTTGACCTTAACCTGCCAATCCAGAATCCGACATGGATCTTTTTCCTTGTCCTTCTTGTCATACTGATGGCTCCACTGGTATTCAATCGTCTCAGAATACCACACATCATCGGTATGATACTTGCTGGTGTCCTCATCGGAGAACATGGATTGAACCTTCTTGAACGTGACGCCAGTTTTGAGATCTTCGGCAAGGTTGGAATGTACTACATCATGTTTCTTGCAGGACTTGAAATCGACATGGAAGGATTCAAGCAGAACCTTTCACGCGGAATCAAGTTTGGAATCCTCACCACCGTCATTCCCTTTGCTTTCGGATTTGTATCAGGATTCTGGTTATTAGGGTACCCGATTGCCACATCGCTTCTTCTGGCATGCATCTTCGGCTCACACACCTTAGTATCATATCCCATCATCTCACGTTACGGTCTTCAGAGGAATCCAGCCGTAAGCATCTCCATCGCAGCCACTATGATTGCACTGCTCACGGCACTCCTTGCGCTTGCTGTACTGTCAGGACGATACAGAGGTACCAATGATATGTGGTTCTGGACATTCTTCATCATAAAGTTCGTTGCCTATTTTGCAGGATTATTTTTCATCTTTCCAAGAATTATCAGATGGTTCTTCCAGCATTTCCGTGACAGGGTCGTTCAGTTCACTTTCGTCATAACAATGGTATTCTTCGCAGCTGTCATGGCTGAGTTATGTGGAATCGAAGGTCTTGTCGGAGCATTTATGGCTGGATTGATCTTCAACCGCTTCATACCTCGTACCATTCCGCTGATGAACCGCATTGAATTTGTCGGCAATGCTTTGTTCATACCTTATTTTCTCGTCGGAGTGGGAATGCTGGTCAATCTGAAGCCACTCTTCACCGATACTACCGCCATGCTTGTCGCACTGGTAATAGTACTGTTCAGTACATGCTCAAAACTCATTGCATCACATCTTGCAGGTCTTCTGTTTAAGTTCTCAGCACCTCGCAGGCTAATGATGTTCGGACTTACTGAGGCACATGCTGCAGGTGCAATAGCGATGGTTATGGTGGGTACTAATCTGGAAATCGCTCCAGGTGTTCCGTTGATGAGCAATGCAGTCCTTGACGGAGTCGTGGTTATGATTCTGATTTCGTGTGTCATAAGTTCAATAGCTACAGATGCAGGAGCACGTCGTCTTACACTTTCCGAGTCAAAAGACAAGACAGAAGACACCGATATCTATCACGGAGATGATGAGAAGATTATCGTAACTCTAAAAGACCCTCACAGCATTGAAAATATAATTCATACAGCCATCATGATGCGCAATACTCGTATGAATCGCGGACTTATCTGTCTGAATGTTGTCAATGATAACGATCGCCACAAAACAGATGAGTATCAGAAGATGAGCAATGAATGCCTTGCAAAGGCCCATGAAATATGTACTTCGGCCGATGTACCAGTTCAAGTGCAAAGCCGTCTTGCCGTCAACCTTGTGAACGGTGTCGTACACAGTCTTCGTGAGAACAATGCATCCGAGATCATTATTGGTATGCATCGCCAACTCAACAACGACAAGTCGCTGCTTGGCAGTTTTGCCCAGGGACTACTTCAGGGCATGGCCCGACAGGTCATCATAGTCCGATACAACATGCCTGTCAATACGATTCGAAAGATTCATATTGCCGTTCCGAATGATGCAGAGTATGAAGAAGGGTTCCATCGTTGGGTTGAACGACTTGCCAGGATGGCAGAACAGATAGGTTGCAAGGTTGATTACTGGGCTTCCGGTAAAACACTTGAAGCAATCAGATCCTACAATCAGAAATATCACAAAAGCCTTCGAGGTAATTACATGTCTAAAGACAGCTGGAAAGACATTTCACCTCTACGCGAATCAGTTAACGATGACCATTTACTGGTTGTTGTATCAGCACGCCCTGATAGTGTGAGTTACCAAAAGCCAATGGCAAAACTCTCGAAGAACCTCCAGGAATGGTTCTCAAGCTGCAACCTTATGGTTATCTTCCCTGATCAGCTCGGCAACAACACTGACTCATTCTCATTATTCAATCCGATCAATCAGCGTTCATAGCATAGTTGTTCGGAGATAAGTAATACATTATGATTACAACAACAAATATAACCAAGAACTTTGGAGACCTTCAGGTCCTGAAAGGCATAGATCTGCATATCTCCAAAGGCGAAGTAGTAAGTATCGTTGGGCCGAGTGGTGCAGGAAAGACGACACTGCTTCAGATTATCGGCACATTGGATACGCCCGACTCCGGTTCCGTCATTATTGACGGAGTCGATGTATGCCACCTTCGTCAGAACGAGATGGCTTCTTTCCGCAACAAACATATCGGTTTTGTGTTTCAGTTCCACCAGTTGCTTCCAGAGTTCACAGCTCTTGAAAATGTCATGATACCAGCCCTCATTGCAGGAGAGTCTCGCAAGTCAACTAAAGACAGAGCTATGGAACTGCTTGAGATGATGGGACTCAAGGAACGTGCACTGCATAAGCCCACACAACTTTCAGGTGGGGAAAAGCAACGAGTGGCAGTAGCAAGAGCGCTCATCAACCATCCATCGGTCATACTTGCCGATGAGCCATCGGGAAGTCTTGACACAAAGAACAAGGCGGAACTGCACCAACTCTTCTTTGAACTTCGCGACCGACTCGGACAGACATTTGTCATAGTAACCCATGACGAAAGTCTGGCTCGACTCACAGACAGAACCATCCATCTTAAAGATGGCTGCATACTTACAGATGAAACAAACGGAAGAATACAAGACCAATGAATTTAGGAAAAAGAAACCAGATGAAAGTACTGCGCATCGTAGATTTTGGTGTATATCTCGATGGCGGTGACAAAGGTGATATACTATTACCAAAACGATACGTTCCACGTGGATGCCGTGTAGGCGATGAACTTGACGTATTCCTTTATCTTGATCAAGAAGAACGTCTGATAGCCACAACCGAACACCCTCTCATTGAGGTAGGACAGATTGCATATCTTGAAGTAAAATGGATTAACCAGTTCGGTGCGTTCCTTGATTGGGGACTCATGAAAGACCTTTTCTGTCCATTCCGCGAACAGAAGATGCGCATGCAGCAAGGACGCAAATATATTGTCTATTGCTATGTTGACAGTCTGACATATAGAATTGTTGCGACGGCCAAGATTGAAAAGTTCCTGTCCAAGGAACTCCCTCCATATCATCACGGCGATGCAGTCGAGATACTCATCCAACAGAAGACGGAACTCGGTTTCAAGGCTATTGTCGAAGGAAAATTCAGCGGACAGATTTACCAGAATGAACTCTTTCGCGATCTTCACACAGGAGACAGCCTCCAGGCTTTTGTCAAGAATGTACGAGAAGACGGAAAAATCGACCTCATTCTCCAGGAACAAGGTCAGAAACACGTTACCGACTTCTCAAGCCAATTACTTGAATATATCAAGGAGAATGGAGGTCGATGTAACTTTCACGACAAAAGTCCAGCCGAAGATATATACTCTCAGTTCGGCGTCAGCAAGAAAGTCTTCAAGAAAGCAGTCGGTGACCTCTACAAGAAAAACCTCATCCAAATTCAGGAAGATTGCCTTCTCCTGCAACAAAACGCCAAGTCATAACGTCATATATACAGAAACATTAACTCAGCAGCCTATTATGGTTGCCATTAAACCAGAAATATTATGGACCTTAACGACAGAGTATTAGAAAGAAGCCGTTCAAATCGCATGCTCGGAGGCATTTGTGGCGGACTTGGCAAGTATCTCAACATGGATCCGACAGTAGTCAGAGTGCTATATGTACTCCTCACACTCTTCACAGCCTTTTGCGGCATCATAGCCTACATCATCCTCCTCTTCATCATTCCCGAAGAGAAATACTACTGATTCAACAAATAAAACCGAGGCTCGCACCTCGGTTTTTTAGTTCGGTTAACTCAAAAAAACTACTGAGTTATGGAATCTTTCATATTACGTGACTCTTGAGGTTCGGATGAATCGGTCTTAGTACGAAAAACGTTACGATCTTCTTTCATTGCTTTTTCTGTCCAAGGAGAGAAAGTATTACGATCCTGATCCTCTTGGTCATTCTTTCTTGTCCAATATTGTCCCATATGTATTATTTTGAAGTTAGTTTATTTCACTACAAAGGTCAGAACATGAGGAGGGAGATTAGCAGTTGTAAAAGTCAGGGTGAACTGCTCTGGAATTGAAGATGTGCGGACTATGGTCTGAATTCTACCCTCGAAGAATCTTGGTGAAGAACTGCGGAAACTCTGCATATCTGACGGCGAAGCATTGCCTGAGATGATTTGGCTATAAGTAGAAGTAGATGGAACAATGCTGACTTTCTGGTCAGAGAGCGGTACAATGTTACCATCTTTGTCAACGACCTCTACGGTGATAAAAGCCAGATCCTGTCCATCAGCTTTGAGATGTGTCTTGTCGCAGGTGACTCGGAGTGCAGATGGTGAACCGAATGAAAAGAGTGAAACTGACTCACCTTCCTTTTTTCCGTCCATAACAACGGCTTTCAGTTCCCCCGGTTCATACGCAACCAGGAACTTTGCCGTATAGTTACTGTCAACATTCTGTGTACCAATAAGTTTTTTATTGAGATACAAACGTACTTTCTGCGACTTTGAATACACATTGACTGTTCGCTTGGCTCCTGCAGAATCGGATTGTTCATTCCCCCACCAGTTATGTTCCAGAGGCCATCCCCAGCCGCTGACGACATTCCTCTTCCCTTCGGGTACAATTTCTTCGACAGCAATAGCAATGGGAGTACGATTCCATACAACATCCCGATAGTACGACTGTGGTTTCTTCTGACCGATCAAATCAATATCTCCACACCAGCCATTGAAATACGGCCACTTCATGAAGAACGGATTATCCTCACCTTCACGAAGCATGAGCGAATGTCCGATACCAGCCTCACCAAGATAATCGTATGCCGTCCATACGAACTCTCCCAACACATAAGGATGACTCTCAGCCATTTTCCAATTCACGGCAGCCTCCTTCGGATAGGTCTCAGTTGCAAGCATGTAGAGTTCCGGAAAAGAATCATGGTCCGATTCATAGTTTTGCCACAGGTAATTGTATCCCACCACATCCAATGAGCGCCAAGCCTTTGGTGCATCGGCCTTCCAGTCCATCTTTCGGTTGTCCCAGCCACAAAGTGCAGCAGTTATCGGACGTGTTCCGTCAAGAGACGTAATAATCCGACGCATTTGATCGGCAGCACGTTGAGCACGCTCTGAATGGCGTCCGGGTATTTCATTGCCAAGACTCCACATAATGACACTTGGATGATTACGGTCGCGCAGCACCATATCTGTCATGTCCTGACGGTATCTGTCTGGAAAATAATTGTGATAATCATTCGGGTTCTTTGCATCGTACCACTGGTCGAAGCATTCGTCAATCACCATCAAACCGATACTGTCACAAGCATGCATGAAGTGTTCCGACTGCAGGTTGTGTGAACAACGTACTGCGTTGTAGCCTTGATCCTTCAAAATCTGAAGCCTGCGGTCTTCGGCTTTATCAAGTGCTGCCGAACCAAGAAGTCCAAAGTCATGATGCAGACAGCCTCCACGGAGAAGTACCGGTGAGCCATTGAGCAAAAGACCATGGACTGGTGACAATTCTATGGTTCGTATTCCATACTGAAACTCATTGCCGCCGACTTTCATCGTATAGAGATATGGAGTCTCGGGCGACCAGAGTTTCGGATTACGGATGACTCTTGAGAACTGTCTTTCTCCTTTTATCCAGAAAGACACAATGGCTTTTGCCTCACTCACATATTCGGTCTTGATGAATACGTCACGCGAATCGATGAATCCTTTGTCGTGATATTCCAACCATACATGCCGATACATTCCCGAACCTGAATACCAACGTGTGTTTGGTTCCTCATTGATGACTTTGACGAGAATGTCCAATTGTTGGTTTTCCAGTAGCAGAGTATCCAGTTGCACTCGGAATCCGTGATAGCCATAATGGTTCTTTGCAACCTCGTGACCATTGATGAACACGACAGCCTGATTGTAAACACCTTCAAAATATAGCACGGCAGATGTCTCAGAGTTCTTAAGCTTCTGGATATCCTGATTGCCGATAGTGATGGTCCTTCGGTACCAACCGACGCCACCCTTGAGGAATCCCATCTGATAATCCCCATCCTTGAAGAATGGACCGATATCACCCTTCTGTTCCACCGACCAATCGTGTGGAATCTGTACATCACGGAACTCTACACCACCCAGCATCGGATTGCGCTCAGTCAAAGCAAACAGCCAACCTGAGTCAAGGCTTATCCTACGCAGAGGGTTGCCAATTGAATTGGCAACCCCTGCGAATAGGATAAATAATAGAGTTATTATGTTTCTTTTCATTTAACAGGCTCTATGACGAACGTGAAATCATAATCCTGATAAGGCATCTGATATTCCCTCCGAGGCCATGCACCCCAAGAGTTCACACATCCAATACCCATCTCCTTCTGTGCTATGTGAACACAGCTGAACGGACGAGGAGTAAGGTCGCCTGAATGACGCTGAGCCTTCTCTGTCGATGGGTCAAGGTCATCGTATGTATATGGGATGGTCTGACACTCCATAGGAGCATTGCTGTAGAACTTGAGTCCACGACCTGCACTGTCTACAACCTTCCACCAACGTACATTGGTCTTGTTACCCGACTCCTGTGGACGTATATATCCATAATACTGATCGGCAACCTTCTGGCTATAGACATCGATATTGGCAAAACCTTGTCGGTCGATGTAGTTCTCCTGAGGTCCCTTGCCGTAGAACTCAATGCGGTCGTAGCGCTGAGGCATATCGAGTTTCATGCCGTAACGTAACATCTGAGGAATGTTGCGTGTATTCTCACCTGCAATGAGTTTTTGGTTGACTACGATAGTACCGGCAGGTGTGATGGTATATGTCAAAGTGAGCTTCGGCTGTGCAGGAGCAGGAGGGTTCTGGTTGTTCTGACCACCTCTGCGCTGACCCATCTGTGCACTGATATTGAAGGTGTATTCAGTCTTCACAACGACGTTGCCGTCCTTCTCCTCAGCATTGAAGTCTGTAAGACGGAAACTCGGATTCCTCCATGCGCGGAGGCTGCGCTGCATTCCGGCTCCGTGATCGTTGTCAGTCGGAGCACGCCAGAAGTCCGGAGTCAACTGGGTGTCGTCCTGAAGCATCGGTTTTCCGTTGACATCAAGATATGATATGAATCCGTTGCCACGATTGAAGGTCACTTCTACCTTACCTGCTGTTACCTTAGTGAATGCCGGACGAGAATCCAACTTGGCAGGAGCAAGTGAAGACTTGGCTGAAACTATTGAAGAGACTTCAGGGAACTTATATTCCTGAATCACGAACTGCTGATGTGCAACCTGACGACCGTCTTCTACGTAAGATAGGTTGAGAACCACTTCCTTGTCTTTACAGTAATCTGCTACATATTTGCGCATGTGTGAAATTACATTCTCAATAGGTATGACAGCTGAAGTCTGAGGAGCCACCTTCATGTCGGAAACGTTCCATGCACCACTTGCAATCACCTTGCCTTCAATCTTGAACTGCCATTCCAGGTCGCATGCGAGAGGTACGAAGAAGTTCTCGTTGAAGACAGAGAGTTTGTTGCCTTCAAGAGTACTCCATACATTCTGATAATAATACTGAACCTCGTAGGCATGAGGGTTCAGACTGCGGTCCGGAGCTATTACACCGTTGCAGTTGAAGTTATTGTCGCTCGGACGGAAACGACCGAAATCGCCACCGTATGCCCAAATCTGCTTACCGGTAACCTTGCTTGTGGAACGAAGTCCCTGATCGATGAAGTCCCAGATGTATCCACCCTGATAGTTAGGATATTTGCGAACAAGATCCCAGTATTCCTTGAATCCACCCATACTGTTACCCATTGCGTGAGCATACTCACACTGGATGAGAGGACGTGTATTTTCCTTGTTCTGGCCATAACGCTCACAATCCTCGTAGCCATAGTACATCGGGCACATGATATCACTCTTACCGCTGTTGTCGCGTTCCCAGAGGGCACGTTCATACTGACATGGACGGCTCGGATCATACTGCTTCACCCAGTCGTAAGAGTCTGAGAAGTTCTTGCCGTATCCGGCCTCGTTACCGAGTGACCATACGATGATGGCAGAGTGGTTCTTGTATGTCTTCAGATGGTGATACTGACGTTGCAGGTGCATGAGGTGGAAGTCCTCCCTCTTAGCGAGCGTTCCGTTATCATAACCCATTCCGTGACTTTCGATATTGGATTCAGAAGTCATGTAGATTCCCATCTTGTCGCACAGACGATACCAACGAGGATCGTCAGGATAATGACAGGTACGCACTGCATTGACATTGAGCAGTTTCATGACCTCGATATCCTTTATCATCTGTTCCTCACTGACTACATATCCATGATCCGGATCTAATTCATGGCGGTCAACACCTTTAATCAATATAGGCTGACCGTTGACGAGAAGCTGTGCATTCTTTATCTCCACCTTACGGAAACCGACCTTCTGAGGCACTGCCTGAAGCACGTTGCCCTTTCCGTCCTTTGCCACTGCATAGAGAGTATATAGATAAGGAGATTCAGCACTCCACCTATTGACGCCTGCCAACTTGAATGAACAAGTAACGGTTTTTCCCTTTGCCTGGACATTCTCATTATATACCTCCTTGCCCTCTGCATCAGTAAGTGAAAACTCCACCGATTTCACGCCTGTCTGTGTAAGACTGACATTCAGCAAACCATCCTTATAGCCGTTCTCAAGGTCAGGAGTAATGAAAAGGTCCTGAATACGAGCCTTCGGTGTGGCATAGAGGTAGCATTCGCGTGCAATACCACAAAGGCGCCAGAAGTCCTGATCCTCAAGATAGCTGCCGTCACACCAACGGAACACCTGCATAGCTATGAGGTTATCCTTGCCTGGAACAAGATACTTTGTCACGTCAAACTCAGCAGCGACCTTTGCATCCTCACTATAGCCCACATATTTGCCGTTGACATATACAGTCACGTTGCTTGTTGCCGAACCGATATGCATGAACACATTGCTACCCTTCCAATCAGCAGGAATACGGAAGGTCTGACGGTATGAACCTACATGATTGCCCTTCGTACCTATGTGAGGGGGATTGGTATCCCAGTCATGGCGCCATGCCCAACTGGTGTTGACATATACAGCATTTCCGAAACCATTGAGTTCCCACATTCCCGGTACAGGCATCTTGTCCCATGACGAGTCATTATATCCTACCTGATAGAAGTCAACAGGCCGTTCATCGGCATTCTCAACCCAACGGAACTTCCAGTCACATTCGAGTGACAGGTACCTTTCAGACTTAGTCTTGTCATCCTTTGATGCAAGAGCCTTGGTTTCATAGGCAAAGAAATCAGCATGGTCTTCCATGCGGTTGTCCTCATTGATCGATGGATCGTTCCAGTAATTGTGCTGGGCGAATCCACTCATCGTCATCGTCAACGTCATCGTCAACGTCAATAATCTTAATCTTCTCATTGTTGGCTAATACTTAATTGGTTATACTATTATTAATTTCAGAAATTCTTGTTATCGATATATACCTCCAGCACTTCTGTCCTGCCTGATTCGCTTTCAGGAACAAGGTCAATGTCTGCACACTCCATCGGCACGATACAACTCTCGCCCTTACATATTGTCACATGGCCGTCATTTGCCTTGGAGAGGAGAGTCTGATGAGGACGTATTGTACAAGTACCCTTTAGACAGATGTAAATCACAAAAGAATCATATTTCACCAGATTCCTATGATATGGACGGGTGATATCCAATGTCTTCACCGTGAAGTAAGGACAGTTTACTATTGTCACCGTGTCGTTCACCTTCGGCTGGTATTCGGTCTTGTAATTAGAATAAACCGTATAGTCTATTGCGTCCTTCGCGAGTTCGGTGTGGAGTTCACGAGGCTTGCCGTCAAGTCCCGGACGGTTATAGTCATATATACGGTAGGTGATGTCACTCGTCTGCTGGATTTCGGCAAGTCGGATTCCACCGCATATTGCATGAACGCGACCTGCAGGGATGAAGAACACATCACCAGGCTTTACCTTGTGTTCCTGGAGAACCTCTGTGATGGTGCCGTCGGCAATGCGTTTCTCGTATTCGTATTTCGAGATCGGTGACTTGAAGCCGGAGTAAAGTTTTGCACCTGGTTCCGAGTCCATCACAAACCACATTTCCGTCTTACCCATACAGCCATGACGTGCTCTGGCAAGTTCATCATTCGGATGAACCTGAATGCTCAAATCTTGATTGGCCTGAATGAACTTTATCAGCAACGGAAACTCCATGCCGAAACGTGACCAATTCTTCATGCCTATAAAACGGCTGCCATATTGTTTCATCAAATAAGGTATCGTAGTCTTTCCGTCCGACAATACGGACTCAGAACCAGGAACGGCTGAAACCACCCAGGTCTCACTGCCCCATACCTTTTCTTTTTCAATCGGATTAAACTTCAGTATATTCATATTCTGCAAATTTATAAAAAAGTTATGTTTAATAAGCAATGTATGAAGTTTTTTTTTTATATTTGCACGAAATATCTAATTATAAACAACAGAAACATGAAAGAACGCATTATTTCATCATCAATCATTGCCGTCGGCATTGTCATTCTCGGACTGTGCCTCAAAGGTGGTATCGACAACTTCGTCAACAAGGACCGTCAGGTCACTGTAAAGGGCCTTGCCGAAAAAGAAGTGGAGGCCGACAAAGTAACATGGAACATCTCTGCCGCCGAAGCTGGTGATGATCTGCCTGCCGTTTATCAGAAGGTACAGCAGATTGAGGAGAAGATCAAAGTCTTCCTGACTTCCAACGGCATCAAGACTGAAGATATCCACTCTTCCGCCCCAAGTGTCGTTGACCACAAGGCAGAACGTTACAGCGATGGCAACGAACCGTCCCGCTATCTTGTCGAACTTCACATGAGTGTCTCTTCCAAGGAGGTCAAGAAGGTACGTGACATCATCAACCGTCAGGGCGAACTTCTGAAGGAAGGTATATCCTTAGGTCAGAACAACGACTATGACAATCCTATCAAATATGAATACGAAGGCTTCAACAACATAAAGCCGGAGATGATGAAGGAGGCTATTGCAAATGCACAGAACACTGCCGAACAGTTTGCTGAGAACAGTCAGAGCAGTCTCAACAAGATAGTCACTGCCGATCAGGGACAGTTCTCAATCGATACTCCCGATCCTGTAACACCATACAAAATGAAAGTGAGAGTAGTTACCACCATCACTTATTCCCTCAAAGACTGACACATCATGAAAAAAGTATTTGTATCAGGTTGCTACGACCTGCTTCACAGCGGACATGTAGAGTTCTTCCGTCAGGCTTCACAATACGGCGACCTCTATGTCGGCATAGGTTCCGACAAGACCATCATGAGCTATAAAGGCCACCGTACGCTCTACAACGAAAAGGAACGTCTCTTCATGGTTCAGAGCATTCGTTATGTCAAGGAGGCATTCATCAATCAGGGCGACGGAATCATGGATTTCATTCCAACCGTTGACCTCATCAAACCCGATATCATCGTAGTGAACTCCGACGGCGACAAGTCCGAGAAGCGTCGTTTCTGTGAGCAGCGCGGAATTGAATACATCGTTCTCGAACGCACTCCTGCCGAAGGACTCACGGCTCGCAGCAGTACCGACATCAAGTCTGCTACATGCCAGTTGCCTACACGTCTCGACCTTGCGGGCACATGGATCGACCAACCTTACGTCAGCCAGTACCATCCCGGTTGGGCTCTGACCATCAGCATCGAACCTACTTTCGAGGTCAGGGAACGCTGCGGCCTATCCACTTCCACCCGCAACATGATAAAGAAGATATGGCCTATCCAACTCCCCACTATGGATCCTGAGATGCTGGCACGTCTGGTATTCTGTTTCGAGAACCACCCGGAGAAAGGCTCGGATCATATCAGCGGGGCTCAGGATGCAATCGGCATCTGTGTTCCGGGACTCTGCCGCCACTACTACGACAACCACTTCTGGCCCGAACAGATTGAGACCTGCAACGACGAAAGCATACTCTCATGGCTCGAACAGCATCTCTGCTTGATCTATATGTTTCCTCGCCGTCCTGATTGTTCGGTACTTACAGGCAAGGACATCTCTACTGACAAGGTGAAGGCACTCACCGCTGCAGCCGACAGGTGCTGGAAAGCAATAATGAACAAGGACCTCAATGCTTTTGCAGCCGCCTATCAGGATTCCTTCAATGCTCAGGTTGCTATGTTTCCAGCCATGGTTCAGGATCGTGTTCAGGAGTTTATCGACAGCTATTCGGTCATGGAAGGAGTCAAAGCCTGGAAGATGCCGGGAGCCGGCGGCGGAGGCTACCTCATCCTGGTTGTTGACGACAAGGATAAGTTCACACAGCAACACCCCGAAGCCATACCTATCACCATCCGCCGGAAAAAATAACCGAAATATCCAGAATATCCAGATTAGCTAGAACAACTAGAATAGCTAGAACAACTATAACAAAAAAACAATACCCAATGAAAAAAATCATTTCAGCAGCAAGCGCATTACTCATCATGACAGCATGCACACAGACGCGTGAGAACCCGTTTCTCACTGAGTGGGACACCCCTTACGGCATTCCTCCTTTCCAGGAAATCCAGATTGACGACTACATCCCTGCTCTCGAACAGGGCATCAAGGAACAACAGACTGAGTTGCTCACCATCACATCGAACCAGGAAGCCCCTACGTTTGAGAATACCGTGTTACCTCTTGAACTCTCAGGCCGTCTTCTGAGCAAGGTTCAGGGTGTGCTCTTCAACATCGCAGAGACCGATCGCACCGACGAACTCGACTCCATCGTGGAGATTGCACTGCCTCTCCTCTCTGCCCATAACAGTGACATTTCCTTCAACAAGGACCTGTACGAACGCATCGCGGCTATCTACAATGGTGACCAGAGTGGTCTTTCACGCGAGCAGCAGATGGTTGTGAAGAAGTACTTCGAGAACTTTGAGCACAGTGGTATCGGTCTGCCGAAAGAGAAGCAGGACCGACTCCGTGAAATCAACTCAAGTCTCTCTACTATGTCACAGAAACTCGGCAACAACATCCTCGCTGAGAGCAATGCCTTCAAAGCTGAGTTCGGAATCAGTGTTTCGGACTATCCTAATTCCATGACTACCACCGAGGATCGTGCTCAGCGTGAGAAGATGCTCAAGGCTTACACCATGAGAGGCCATAACGGCAACGACAACGACAACCGCCAGCTGCTTCTCGACATCATGAAGCTCCGCATCGAACAGGCACAGATCATGGGATACAAATCTCCTGCTGAATATTATCTTGTTCAGAAGATGGCTCACGACCCTCAGACCGTTGACCAGTTCCTTACAGATATCATGAATTCATCCGTAGCAAAAGCCAAGGAGGAACTCGCCGACATGCAGGTTCTTATGGATAAAGACATCGCTGCCGGTAAGGTTGAGGCAGGTGCCAGGATCCAGCCGTGGGACTGGTGGTACTATGCTGAGAAAGTCCGCAAGCTGAAGTACGACCTTGATGAAAGTCTTACAAAACCATATTTCAAGCTCGAGAACGTAGTCAACGGAATCTTCATCGCTGCCAAGAAGCTCTATGGTGTCAATATGGAGAAACTTGAAGGTGTTCCTTCATACAATCCTGACTGTGTGACGACTTACAAGGTCAGTGCCGACGACGGTTCGCTCATCGGAGTGTTCACCACCGACTACCTGCCACGCGACAGCAAACGCGGCGGTGCATGGATGAACGGCATCCGCGACCAGTACTTCGATGCTGCCGGCAACAACGTGCGCCCTATCATCGTCAATGTTGCCAACCTTGAGGAGAACCTCACCATCGACGAAGTGCTGACAGTGTTCCATGAGTTCGGTCATGCCCTCCACGGACTCCTCACCCAGTGCCACTATGCATCCGTAAGCGGAACAAGCGTGAAACGCGACTTCGTAGAGGTGTTCTCACAGATTAACGAGAACTGGGCCTTCCAGCCGGAACTCCTCGCACAGTATGCCAAGAACGAAAAGGGTGAAGTCATCCCACAGGAACTCGTTGACAAGGTCATCAGTTCACTTAAGTTCAATCAGGGCTTCATGACAACAGAACTCTGTGCAGCATCCATGCTCGACATGAAATGGCATGAACTGGAGTCACTCGACGGCATCGACATCGATGCATTCGAGAAACAGGTAGCCGACGAAATCGGACTCATCCCTGAAATCGGTTTCCGTTATCGCTCAACATACTTCAACCACATCTTCAACGGAGGCTACAGTGCAGGCTACTACGGATACCTCTGGGCAGAAGTGCTCGACAAGGATCTCTTCTCCATATTCGAAGCATCAGGCGATGTATGGAATCCAGAACTCTCCCGTAAGTTCAAGGAAACCTTCCTCGAGAAGGGCGGCAGCGAAGAACCTATGACACTCTTCAAGTCGTTCACCGGCCGTGAACCCGACAACACCGCCTTCCTGCGCGGTCGTGGACTCATCGACTGAAAACGACTTATCTAACACACACAACAGCCGGCTACCTTGATTGATAGTCGGCTGTTTCTGTGTGTGTGACCGCATGAGCCGTCAGCCAACGGCCACAGACCAGGCACTCCTAACTACTAACTGCGGTCATAGACCGACTATATCTTTGTCGACAAGATAATCGATGATTGTCGCGCGGACCCCCGATGGCTGAGGGGTACTTCTGCGATAGCTGAGGTTTGGGCCTGCGAGAGCGGAGTCTTGGAC
>DCGE01000177.1 GCA_002314525.1 Prevotellaceae bacterium UBA1786
CCACCATCACCGTTCCGTCCGACCGCACTCTGGGCAACCTCCATATCGAGGCTCACTGGCAGCGTACCGATGCCGATGCCGATGTTCTGGTCTTCAGCGACGAGTTCAACGGCACTGGCGAACCTACATCCAAGAAATGGTCGCGCACCGTTCGTCAGGGCGCCACATGGAACCGCTGGTGCTCGGACTCCAAACTCGTGGTATATGAGGAGGACGGCTCACTCCACTGTCTTGCCATACCTAATCCCGACAAGTCGAAGGACAACGTAGCAATGCTCACCGGAGGCATCAAGAGTCAGGACAAGTTCAAGTTCCGCTACGGACGGGCCGAGGCACGTCTCAGGACCACTCAGCACACAGGCAACTTCCCTGCATTCTGGATGATGCCTAACGACAGCAAGTACGGTGGCTGGCCCTACAGCGGAGAGATTGATATCTGGGAGACTATCGACAACTCCACAAACTCCTGGCACACCGTACATACGGAGTGGACATACGTCCTGGGCAAGGGAGGCAACAGCAAGTCGCAAAGCGGCATGGACTACGACCTCTGGCATGTCTATCGCATGGATTGGGACGAGAACAGCATCACATGGTACGCCGATGGCAAGAAGGTATGGACCTACAGCAAAAGCACCGACAAGTCGCAGCTCAATCAGGGCCAATGGCCTTTCGACCAGCCGTTCTACCTCATCCTCAACCAGAGTGTGGGCAATGGCTCATGGGCAGCCAATGCTGATACCGACTTCACCTACGAGACAGAGTTCGACTGGGTACGTGTCTATCAGCCGGCCACCCTCACGGATATTGAAGAGTTGAGGGATGAGTCCTTCGACAGGGCTCAGGAACCGAGACGAGAGACGAGAGATAAGATGTACAATCTTGTCGGACAAACCGTTGGTTCCGGCTTTCGCGGGATTGTCATTCAGGACGGAAAGAAACACATTAAAAAATAAACAATAAAAGCCAATGAAACCAAGATTATTTTCTACACTCTTCCTGACACTTATGTTGTCAGTCATCAGTGCTTCGGCTCAGACGAAGTCTGTTCAGGACGTTGACCTTTGGCAGAAGAACGGACTGCCTAATTCCAATGGCATCGACACAGAGCCGTTCGACGACTCCAAACGCAACTACAAGCCGTCCATCCGTGTATTCCTGCCCGAGCAACCCGACGGCAGAGCAGTCATCGCATGTCCGGGCGGTGGATACTCCAACGTTGCCATGGGACATGAAGGCTACGACTGGGCTGAGTTCTTCAACAAACAGGGCATCGCACTCATCGTACTGAAGTACCGCATGCCTCACAACAATAAGGATGTACCTATGAGCGACATTGCCGAGGCATTCCGCGTGACCCGTGTCAATGCCAAGCAGTGGGGAATCGACAAGAAGAAGGTGGGTATCATGGGCAGCAGTGCCGGTGGACACCTGGCATCTACCTACGCCACCCATAGCAAGAAGAAAGTGGCACCGGCCTTCCAGATCCTCTTCTACCCTGTCATCTCCATGGACGAGACGAAGACTCACAAAGGCTCATGTCAGAACTTCCTCGACAAACAACCTACACGCGAGGAAATCGATTACTTCAGCAACCAGAACGTAGTAAACAAGAACACGAGTCCTGCCATCACAATCCTTTCCGACGACGACAAGACAGTACCGCCTACCACCAACGGATTCGAATACCATAAGGCCTTGCTTCAGGCAGGGGTGCCTTCAAGAATGGTGAACTTCCCTTCAGGAGGTCATGGTTGGGGTTACAACAGTTCGTTCAAGTATCATCAGGCAGTACTGGATAACATAAGCGCTTGGCTTGACAACCTGAAACTGTAATGGATTCCATCCGAGAAATATACAAGATTGGATACGGTCCGTCAAGCAGTCACACGATGGGCCCTAACAAGGCTGCAGAGTTATTCAAGGACAGACATCCCGACTGCAGCCGGTTCCGTGTCACACTATATGGCAGTCTTGCCGCAACAGGCAGAGGCCACATGACCGACAAGGCTATAACCATAGGCCTGAATCCATCGGAGGTTGAGATCGTCTGGAAGCCCGACGTAGTTCTCGACTTTCATACCAACGGCATGCTCTTTGAGGCCCTCGACCACGAAGAACGCGTCACCGACTCATGGACCGTGTTCAGCATCGGTGGCGGATCACTCTCCGAAGGAACCGACGATAGCACCCTACTCACTCCGAAACCACCCGTTTACCGACGCGAGAATCTCAATGACATCCAGGAGTTCATAGAACAGAAAGGTCTGAGTTTCTGGGAATATGTCGAGTACCACGAAGGACCGGAAATATGGGATTTCCTCCGTCAGGTATGGAACCAAATGAAGGAGTCGATAACTGCAGGACTTGAGAATGACGGCATTCTGCCTGGCGGACTCCACGTAAGGAGCAAGGCCAAGCAGTACCATATCAGAGCCACCAGCTACAAGCCATCACTACAAAGCCGGGCGTTGGTGACAGCCTATGCCCTTGCAGTATCCGAACAGAATGCCCGTGGCGAGAAAGTTGTCACGGCACCTACCTGCGGATCATGCGGAGTGGTTCCGGCCGTACTCTACCACCTGTACAAAAACCATCAGGAGTTCTCCGAGAACGACATACTCAAGGCACTCGCCACCGCAGGTCTGTTTGGCAATATCATCAAGACCAACGCATCCATCTCGGGAGCCGAAGTCGGCTGTCAGGGCGAGATAGGCAGTGCCTGCG
>DCGE01000146.1:0-2872 GCA_002314525.1 Prevotellaceae bacterium UBA1786
ACTACAATCATGCTGATTGTTCCTGAATCTCCAAAAAGAAAAAACATTAAAAATTAACGGATTACGTGGGTGTTCGGGGGTGGAAATGGATTTTCATTAGGATTTTAAGTAAGATTTCGAGGGCTGAAAGCCCGATCCACAAGAAATGCGCTCACAGAAGCGACGGATTGGAGCGCATTTTCAGCGAGGATTTTGATTATGGATTATTGTATGTGGATTTAAAATCTTAAAACTAACATCCTTACCATAGTTCGACGAGCTCACTACAGGAAATACGCTCGAGTTCCTCGCTTATATGAGGGCTTTTTGGGGATTACTTCGACAGGCTCAGTATAAACTATCCGTGTCTCGAAATCTAAACTAAAATCTGAAGGAGAATCTGGAACTAAAAAAGGGCTGACGCGGTGGGGGGGGGAGTATGTTTTTGATTTTTATTGATGAATTATTTTGCTCGTGTCGATTAATTCCATTATTATTGCAGTCAAAACTGTTGATTGATGGATCTGGAACTTTTTAGAGAGTTTTGAAATGAACAGAAAGAAGAATATTAAAAAGCTGCCACCGGTGATTTTCATTGTGGTATTGGCAATTTGGGTTGTATATAATAACAATCACAAACAAACTGGTGATGAGGAGGCAGACGAGGTGTCGGTGACAGAAAATGTCTGTGTAGGCATTGCGGAATGCATGGGGAGGACGGAGATGACGGAAACGAAGGAAGGCGTAAAGGAACAGCTGATTGCACATGTCGGGTATGTCACTTCCTGGAACGGAGGATGGCTTGAACCTAACTGGGTTGCCTATGACCTTACGAAAAACGAAGCTAACGGTAGGGGAGAGAGGCCGAGCAGGGAATTCGAACCCGATCCGATGGTTAAGGGCAAGTCGGCTGAACATAGAGACTACACCCGCTCTGGCTACGACAGAGGACACATGGCTCCTGCGGCAGACATGAAATGGAGCGAACAGGCAATGGCTGAGAGTTTCTATCTGAGCAATGTCTGTCCTCAGGCCACAGAACTGAACTGTGGGGTATGGAAACGGCTTGAGGAGAGGTGCAGGGCTCTGGCAGAGGAGGAAACTGTATATATCTGTTGCGGTCCGATAGTCAAAAGTACCAAACAGCGAATAGGCGATAACGGTGTGGTGGTACCGACTAAGTTCTTCAAGGTCATGTGCATGAAACGCAAAGGCAACTGGCAGGCCGTGGGGTTCGTGTTCCCCAATGAGAAATGTAAGGGAAGCATGTTTGACTATGCTATGAGTGTTGATGATGTGGAGAAGATCACCGGACACGACTTCTTTCACAACCTTCCCGATGACGTGGAACTCCTAATTGAACGGAATTGGAAGATGAAAGACTGGCAGTGATTTCCTAATGATGTTTTTATAAAAAATGTTTTGTAAAAATTATCATTTTGATATAATTGCAATGAATTATTTTGTTAACTTTGCAGAGTGTTACCAAAAAAACATAAAATTGAAACTTAAATAAATATATACATCATGACCAACAAGACATTTTCAGGACAGTTGAGGTTCGTGGCCTTATCGTCTCTGATGCTTCTCTTCGCCGGCAATGCGTCTGCCACCTGGAAGAGGGTTACAGAGATTGCGGATTACAAGGATGTAGATGATGATGTACCTACAAAGACAGTTCCGACCATCACGGCAACTTACTTGTCGATATTGGGGACAGATCAGAACGAGGGACTTACTGTTTCGTACGACGGTAATGGTGACCTGACTGCAACGTCATCAGATGTGAATGTTGCAACGGTAGGTATCAGCGGAACTGCCGTAAATATCACCCCTAAGGCACAAGGTTCGACTAAAATCACTGTCTCGGCAGGAGTAACTACAGAATATATTGCTGCAAAGCGTGAATATATCCTTACTGTCAGGACCGTAACTGCATTACCATTCAGTTTTGATGGCGGAAAGGATGATATCGCTTCTACTGCAGGTATGAGTCAAACTGGATTGGGTGGCGATTACTCCGCCTCACCAAAACTGAGGTTCGATTCCAGCGGTGATGAAGTTGTTGTGTTCTTCAACGGTCAGGCAGGTACTCTTTCCTATGATGTGAAGGGCAATCCATCGAATGTTGGCTGGTCGGGTACATTTGAAGTGTTGGAATCTTCAGATGGTGTTAATTACACATCTGTTGCATCACATACAAGTTTGAAAAATACTTCTACATCATTTACAAATTCTCTATCCGCTGATTCAAGATTTGTTAAGTTTGTATATACAACAAAGAGCGAAGGTAATGTGGCTCTCGGTAATATCAAAATCAATAGAGGGTTCACCAAGAGCATCTCTGCCCGCAAGATGGCTACTATGTACCTGCCTTATGCTGTAAGTATCCCATCGGGTGCAAAGGCTTATGTTGCTGAAACTGATGGTGTGAGTGCAATCACTCTCAAAAAGATTGCCGAGGGACAGATTCCTGCAAATACTGGTGTTATCGTTTATGCTGACGTGGATGCTGCCACAAACTTCGATTTCGCAGAGGTGGCTTACACTGGTACACAAGACTTCAGTGCCAACTGTCTCAAGGGCGTTGCTGTGAAGACGGCTTACAACAAAGTTGACGATTATGATGCAACAAACTACAACTACTACGCTCTGATGGCTAAGGGTGATAGTGAGGTTGAATTCAGAAAGGTTTCTTCTGGTAGCTATGCAGCCAATTCTGCTTATCTTGTATTGCCGGCAAGTGCTGGTGTGAAGGTGAACTTCTCATTCGATGATGACGCAACCGGCATTCAATTGATTAACGATAACGATGACGATCGCATCTACTACAATCTCAAGGGTATGAGGGTTGATGCTAACTATAAAGGCATCGTAATCAAGAACGGCAAGA
>DCGE01000146.1:2916-3214 GCA_002314525.1 Prevotellaceae bacterium UBA1786
AAAGGAGGAAACAGACAATGAAAAAGCATTATATAAAGCCGACCCAGAGAATTCACAACGTTCGTATCAGAACAAATATGCTCGATGGAAGTCCTGAGGCACCAACGGTAAGTAACACCGGTGCTGAACTTGGCAATGGAAACAACCTCGGCAAGGAGCGTGACATGTGGGGAAATGAATAGTTAATCGGATTTTGAAATTTATTCTGATTATCTTATGCCTCTGACACCCGAACAACTTGCGAAGATACGCAACAAGGAGGCTGATACCCCCGATGCCCTGAAGCGCGATCCCCTCA
>DCGE01000129.1:0-1638 GCA_002314525.1 Prevotellaceae bacterium UBA1786
CACAGGGTTTTGCGAGTGACCCCAAGAGTAACTTGGTTTTCAACAAACTGAACACCCATGTTCATCAGCCAAGGTTTCAGTTGTTCGCCTTCGGCGATGAACTGGCTTACCAGATCGAGGTCTCCATAAGTCCATTCTCTGCCGTCAGCACTCTGTCGCAGGCCTCCGTAGTAAGTCTGGAAGATATGCAGTTCGGTGGTGGAGAATAAGGTCAGTGATGTCTCAGGGATTCCACGAGCCAACTGTGGTTCAGCGTATGCCAGATAGGACCTGATCTGCTGCTTCAGTTTCAGCAAGACAGGCAAGTATTCCTGATGCACACCATGCTTAGACAGTTCCTGAATATCGCCAATGACAAATGGATGGGATTCGTACCACGATGTATCAAATGGTTTCTCGTTCCATCCGAGAATCACTTTCAGGTCATTCACACAACCGGTAGTGGCCTTGACTTTCTCGTGCATCTTGCCATCAAAGCCGATGGCTGATTTGGCATTAGGGGCAGTGACATCCCATACAAGGTGATGATCGACACTCTGGTAATAACCACCGGAAACCACTGTATTGCCGCCAACCTCTGCATTCTTCTCAATAACAAGCACTGAATTCCCGTCTGAGGCAGCCTGTGCTGCAGCCGACATGCCAGCTCCACCACCACCAATGATGACGATATCCCATGTATCTTTTATCGGCGAATGTTTTTCAGCTTCGCATGTACTGTTGAAGAATCGTCTTCGGTTATCTAGGCCTGCCTTCATAGCAGCCTTGTTTACGGCATCCTTTACACCAAAGCTCGTAGCCGTTGCACCTGTGACACCATCAACACCCGTACCGTTCGCCTTGATAATATGAGGAATGATATATTGGTAGGCAACATCGCCGATGTGTTCCGTCTCATGCTGATCCAGGATCTTGATACCTGTGATGGCATTCTTAGAGAACTTCACTTCTACCTTTATCTTACCATGATAACCCTTGCCTTCAGCAGTATAGATGCCCGGAGTGAAATGCACGGAATCCTCAAGACTGAGGATCTCACGTTTGCCACTGGCTTGTTCAAGTGCCTCGTCGACAGCATCCTTCACTGCTTCGGAGATATAGGTAGCACCACTGACGGCATCAACTTCTGTGGATTGACTGTCAATTATAGAACGGCGTATTGAACAGAACTGACTGAGATAGTATCTGATTTTGCTGAATGCTCCCTCTGATGGATTGATGGACTCAATCCTTCCATTCTTGATTTCAACCTTAAGATTGAGAGGACCATTATAGTTTAGTCCTACAACTTCGTATGTGCCATCCTTGTACCCGCCCTCACCTGACTGACCTTCAGCACACCCCACAAACACAAGCAGCAACATGATTATCACGATACTTGACATCATATCGTTTTTCCTCAATAGAGCTATCTTGGTATTTATTTCTTTACATAACTGACCGATATAAGCCATGATTCTCAACGATTTTACAAAACGGCTGCAAATATAAGATTATTTTCTGATACCGCCAAAAAATAACAAATGCAGACATAGAAATACATCCTTTGATTTGGTAGTTATCAGATTTTTTGCTAACTTTGCAGAGGGATTGGAAGAATGGAGTGAAATTGGGGTTATAGCTCAGTTGGCTAGAGCG
>DCGE01000129.1:1645-2002 GCA_002314525.1 Prevotellaceae bacterium UBA1786
GCGCTTGCATGGCATGCAAGAGGTCGTGGGTTCGATTCCCACTAGCTCCACAGTAAAATCAAGCAGGGCTTATTATAGTCCTGTTTTTTTATTTGATTATATAAGGATTTTATCGTAACTTTGCAACAGATTAGATAAATATTTACATATGAAGAAACTGATTTTTGCACTTTGTGTAACATTATTGGGAGTTAGTTGTTATGCTCAGAAAGTCGTGACATGGAGTGAACCATCAGTACTCAATAATAACAGATGTGGTGATGGATTCTTCAATCTCGCGCTCGACATAACTAAGGTTGAGATGACAAAGGAGGAAACCAGAATACACATGCTCATCTCACAGAGAGGTGAATATTG
>DCGE01000129.1:2010-5058 GCA_002314525.1 Prevotellaceae bacterium UBA1786
TATATTGGTTCAGGTTCTGCAAGGAGACCTACCTGCAGGCCGGGGGAGTGAAGTACCCGTTGGTAAGTGCCGAAGGTATAACACTCGACGAACAGCTCTATACCGACAAAACGACCAACCAGTGTACCGCAGTCTTCCATTTCAAACCCCTGCCACTTAAGACCAAGTCGTTTGACTTCATTGAGGGTGACGGTCCTGGAGCATTCCAGCTGAAGGGCATCATGTCGGCCGAAGAACGTCAGAACTATTTCTTCCCTTCATACTGGAGGAACGAAGAGACCGGCAACTGGGACATAGCCTTCTTCGAGGACTTTGTGGTTTATGACTGCAAGTTTTGGGATTACAAGACAAAACCAGCAACGACTCAGAACGTAGGCAACGCCTCCTTCACCATCACTAACGGAACCGAGGAACTGCAGATCAGCATCAGCAAGAGCAAAAAGGGTTTGCACACTATCAAAATAGGCAACGAGACACATGAATATTCCATGATTACTACTCGCTTCATGCCCGACTACCCTCATAAAGACACCCGCACAGACTTTGTCGATACTGGATACAAGGACGGCACAGTCACCATTACGGGATGGATAAAGGACATGCCAGAGCACTACAAGGGGGAGAAGACCTTCAGTTTCGGTTATGAAGACTTCTTCTCCGACAAGCAGGTGGAAAACTATGCCAATCTTGACTCCATGGGAAGGTTCACAATCAGGATTCCAGTCAGCAACTCCACCGAGTTCTTCTGCGATTGGTCACGTTGTTTCGTACGAATGCCGTTTGAATCAGGAAAGACCTACTTCATGATCTATGACTTCAAGGAAGGACGCAGATTGTTCATGGGTGATGACGCACGACTCCAGAACGAACTCTTCAAGTTTCCACTCGACTGGAACATGGCCCGCATAGATGAACTCCGAGAGAAAACCTACGAGCAATACATCCCAAAGGTTGACAGTCTGATGAAGGCTCAGTATAAGTATATTGACGATCTCTGTACCGAGCATCCAAACCTCTCCACCCGCTTCAACCTCTACCGCAAGGGCAACACATTCAGCCAGCAGGCCAGAGAGTTCGGTCAGTCGAAGTTCTACAGTGAAACAAGGGCATTCACGGAAGAGGCATCGAAATATGCCTACGACACGTTCTGGACAAATATGATTAAGCCATACACCCTCCATCGCGACATCAGAGGATTCATCAGGGACTATGTTGATGAGGTGTCAAGGAACAATTCTTCATCATTCTCCTATAATGTACGGAATCATATCGACGAAATAGCAGACAACGAAGAAGAGCGCCAGACCTTGATTCTTTGGGACAAGATGCTCATCGATGCCCATAAGATAATCGATGCGGAGCCGGAAATAGAGAAGAAGCAGAAATTGGCTGATGAAATCAACGAGAAGAACGCAAAACTGATAAGCAAGGTGGATGCCATACTGCAAGGCACCAAGGCCAACAGAGTGTTGCGCGGGAAGTTGCTCATCCACAGCTGCAGGAGCACCAAGCACCTGCTCGACTCACTCGGAGCCGACAACATTGTTGCTGATGCCTACCTAAGCCAGTTGGTCTATAACCGCATAGACAACGAGCGCAAGTCACTGTCGCTCGATGTCTTAGACTCAATCAGGCCGATGATAACTAACCAGAATGTACTTGACAGAATCACAGAGCTCAACAACTCATATCGCGAGATTGAGAACCGCGATTTCGACAGTAGTTCACTGAAGTCAAACGACTCGCTGAAGGACATCAGCGAAGGTGAGGCTTTGCTCAATAAGATACTTGAGCCGTTCAAAGGCAAGATTGTGCTGATGGATATCTGGGGCACTTGGTGCAGTCCTTGCAAAGAGGCACTCTCACACTCCAAGGAGGAATACGCTCGGTTGAAGGACTACGACATCGTATATCTCTACCTTGCCAACAGAAGTCCGAAGGATTCATGGGAGACTGTCATCAAGCAATACGAGGTGACTAGCGATAATGTAGTTCACTACAACCTCCCAGCAGAACAGCAGTCGGCAATCGAGCGTCACCTCAAGGTAACAGCCTTCCCTACATACAAGCTTGTGGATCGCAATGGCAAGATTCTCAACGTCAATGCCGATCCACGCAACCTCGATGCACTTGAGACACTTTTGAAGCGACTGTAATCAGAGATACTGAAGTAAAAGATAATAGGAAGCGAGCTTGAATTGGTTCGCTTCTTTTGATATTGTCATTCAAAAAAATAAACTATATTTGTATATTAAGCAAAAATTAATTACCTTTGTACAGATTTTTATATACGACTAACAATGAGACGAACATTTTCAGTTATCATATTTGTTTGCTCCATCACTCTTGTATGGGCACAGGGTACTATCAGGAAGATCAATTCAACCACTGCAGAGGTAGTTCTTGATAATGGTCAGAGTCTTTATCTGGATTTCTACGGAGAGAACATATTCCGTATCTTCCAAGATCCGAAGGGAGGAATCATCCGTGATCCTGAAGCCATGCCACCAGCACGGATTTTAGTTGACCAACCAAGGAAGGATGTCATCATCAGCCTTGAAGGCAACACGGTCTCAACACCGAAAATCAAGGTCAACGTCAGCCTGACGGACGGAACACTGAAGGTAGGCGACCTTACCATATCACCGGCAGAGTTCGGCAGAGGCAACACATCGGTGACTCTCAGTCAGAAAGCCGGTGAAAACTTCTTTGGTGGTGGTGTACAGAACGGAAGGTTCATTCATACAGGCAACATCATCCAGATAGTCAACACTAACAACTGGGTTGACGGCGGTGTGGCAAGTCCTTGTCCTTTCTTCTGGAGCACTGGTGGTTATGCCGTAATGCCATACACCTTCACTCCAGGCCGCTATGACTTTGGGGCAAGCCACAAGGGCAAGACCATCCTCACCCACAACACCGACTATCTCGACATGTTCATGATGTTTGATAATGGTATGGTTCCACTACTCAACGACTTCTACCAGCTTACAGGCAATCCAGTTCTTCTTCCAAAGTTCGGATTCTACGAAGGTCACCTCAATGCCT
>DCGE01000098.1:0-724 GCA_002314525.1 Prevotellaceae bacterium UBA1786
GCAATTTCAATCAACTCATTGAATGCATTCGCGGTAAACTGCTCGTCTTGCCACAAGACACACAAGTGTATCCAGGTCATGGAGCAGCAACAACAATAGGATACGAGATCAAAAATAACATGTATCTCTAACTGCGATCAACCATCGCGATGCACTCCATCTCAATGAGCCATGTCGGCCTACATACAGGAGCATACGTAAACACGACCGGAGTTTTCCCCTTAAATCGCTCAGCAAATATCGATTGGACAGTTTTGAAATCTGCAATATCACGGAGATATACAATAATCTGCATGATATCAGATAATTGTGCCCCTCCCTCTTTTAGAAGTTCACTGACATTTTCAAGCATTCTTTCGGTTTGACGTACAATATCGCCTAAGAATAGGACATTGCCGTTATTATCAATACTGGCTGTTCCGGATATGTATAGTTCAGTATGGTCATCATAATCAACAGCAGTTCCACGTTCAAATGTCACTCCATATTCGTATGTTGAATTGAGGTGTGTTTTTGCATAGAGGTACCTCTGCTGTTCTGGATTCAGTCCCTTCACAGCAAACGCATCCATCTGGATCAGTGCAGGTACAGATGCAGGCAGGCCACCGATTCCTGTAGAAGAGATATAATGCGTTTCCTGTGTCATACCTTCAAGTTCAAAATTCTCCCTGCGTGCATCAACCATACCTTTGTACTGAGTATCAACATCACGAACAAAGAACCA
>DCGE01000098.1:754-3178 GCA_002314525.1 Prevotellaceae bacterium UBA1786
ATTGAACATCCAATATTCTTTAGACTTTGTTCATAATCCGTGAGAATCGTCTTTGTCTGGTCATAACTTGAACCATGACTGGAGATCAGTCCCGCTGTCCATATTTCCTCGTATGGAGATTCAGACACTTGTTTCTTAAGATAGACCCACAAGGCAATCTTGCTGCCATCAAGCGGTGGTTGCTGGATAAACGAGAAATTATATTTTGATAAAAGACCACCACAATACAACTGTTCCTGGTTCGTTGAATCACTCACAAAACATCTTCCGAATTTCACCTCAAAAGCAGGTTTGTCCTTAAGATAGGCCGAAAAGCTGTCTGAAAGACGTTGCAACTGGCCAACAAACAAATCGTCGCAGGAATTGACATGAAAGATTGCATGAATGATTACATCTTCCTTTCTTGTAATGAATTCAGATTCCTGTATAGTAACGCCAAATGATTCTATTATCTTAGTTCTCATATTCATAACGTAACTATCTATTATCAAATGATTTCATAATCCGAGTTTTCAATCCAGCCCTGTTTACCATCTTCATATACCACTTCTGACCACTCCTTCATTGAATTATCCAAGATACGAACTTTAGCGCCTTCATGTATGATGAACAAATCAGTACTATTGTCAGCAGGAGTGCTCTTTATGGATACGACAGGGACAGTAATGATGGCGTAATCCCTATCAACCATCATCCTATACTGAGATAAAGCAAGAAGGTTTATGATTATCGTCCCGAACAAACTGACAGCACAAACGCAAACGGCAGTCTTTCTTATCCATCTTTCTGTAAGAAATGCATAGGCCAATAATGAGCCCAGAACGACTATAAACAGAATCAACGAAATGGAAAGCCAGGAATCAATACTCATCAAATTACTCAGACTCCTCCACCATGTAACAAAAAACAGTTCTGATTGCGGTGCGACTTTATCAATCAGCCTGCTTCGTACAAATTCAAGGTTCTGCTTTATGGCATCATCACCAGGTGAAAGCAGACGTGCTCTTTCAAAGCACAATATGGATCTGGCAAGACTGTCCATCTTAAAATAGCAATTACCCAAATTGTATAACAGAACTGGGGAATCATTATGTTCATTGAGCAAAGTCAGATAAACCTGCGAGGCTTTCTCATATTCCTCTTGTGCATAGAGTGTATCTGCCTCAACTTTTGTTTGTGCCATAATAGAGACGGATGGCATCAGCATCAAAAGAAGAACAAATGTCTTGATCTTGCTTTCTGAACTTTGTTTTTGATTTTTCCTTATTGAAGATTCCATATTCGTAATAGCATTCACAGCACCATCATAAACATTCTCCATCGTTTCATTAGGATCGCCAGGAGCATAACGAGCAAATTCACAGTCATTGAGACACTTGATAAACAAAGCAATAAGTTCCTGACTGACATTGCGTTTCTGAAGTTCGGATTGGATATTGTCTTTGTTTAAAGTAGATAGAGGAATATTCAGTTTGTCAGCCGTGTATCCCAACAGAGCCCTCATTACCTCATCGTAGAAATTGTCTGCGTCATGTTTTTGTAACAACTTGGCAGCATTTTTCAATCTCTTGCTTGCAACCTTGTTAGCCTTCTTTCCCCTTGCCTTTGCCACATTTGCATTTTCACGAATCTGACGACGCCCTACAACAGCAACACTAATTGCAACCAAAACAGCAATGAGATACCACATCCAATAATACCATGACTCCATCATAGACCATCCAGACAAAGTGTCTGACAAATCTCCCGTCTTAATATAAAGTATATCCTTAGCCAACTGTTTAACATCCTGCTGACCCGAGAAATTCACACTTGACGAATTGGATTCAAGTCCTTTCTCAACATTGATTGTATATGGTTCTGTTGATATCGTACGGTACTCTTGCGAGCCAGTATCGAAATAAGTAAAATCCACTGATGGTATGGTATATTTACCCTTATGACGAGGAACTGCAAGATATTCAAAGTCCTTACTACCGGAATACCCATTTGTTGTAATTCCGAAATTATCCGTAACCTTTGCATCGTATGTTTCAAAGTCCTTAGGGAACTTCACCTCCGGAGTGTCAATCAACTTCATATTGCCAGCTCCTTTTATCTTCACTCTCAAAGTGACAGCATCATTTGCTTTTAGCGTCTGAGGAGAAAGAGAAGAACTGATCTCAAACTTTCCAACAGCACCCGAAAAGCCCTGTGGCTTCGGCGGAAGAGCCTTTGAATGTATTATCAGTTTCGGAGCCACAACATTACGTTTCACTTCCGTAGTGCTGACACCATTAAAAAATGCCTCAATCGGATCCACAGCACGATTCTGTCTGACTTCTGTTGCTTGATAGGTAATTGCGGGTATCTCCAGCACACCAGGTTTCTGAGGGAACAGGACATACTGATTAAGGACAGCACTTAGATAAATCTGACCGTTGA
>DCGE01000098.1:3198-7914 GCA_002314525.1 Prevotellaceae bacterium UBA1786
TGTTTGAACTTTCAACATCAAGTTTTTGAATCTGGAAACCGTTCAGAGTCGGCAGATCTCCCTCAATTCGGGAAATATCAACACGTGTAAAAATCTTGTACGTAACAAGTATTGCTTCCTGTTCAAATACATTTGTCCTTGATGCCGAAGATGTAATAAAAATATCATTACTCTTGCCTTTCGGAGCTTGTACAGCGGTGTTCGGAGAAGGTTGCTGCCCGTTCTGAGACTGAGAAGAAGGTGCATTGCCCACAATTTGTACTTTCAATGGCTGAGTATGATATGTCTCACCATTGACTGATACGCTGGCTGGTTGGATTGTATATGTACCTTCTTTTGTACCAACCAACACAAATGTATATGATATGGAACTGCAGGATGTAGTTTTTCCATTTACAATCCTGAAACTGCTCTGTTGTGAAGTACTCGGACCATACAAGACATCAAGTCCCTTGAATGAAGGCCACTCTGGTTCGCCGTCAGCATTATTAAGTGTGAAACGAACCTGGAATTTCTGTCCAGCCTCAACCATATCCGGTCCCTGAGCTCGGAAAGAAACCTGTCCCGTCAATCCATGCATCAATGCAAAGAAAACAAAAAGCAATATATATCTAAATAATCTCATCTTACCAATCTTTTTCGAGAGAATGACGTTGCTGTTGCTGTTTGATAAGTTTTTTCTGGACCTTCTTCTCATCCTGCTGAGCAGAATTCAGAAGTTGGGCTGCAGTCTGCTCATCCATCTCATCCTTCTTCTGTTGAGCAGGCTGAGACTGTTCAGGTTTGGACTGCTGTTCTTTCTTATCGTTTTGCTTATCCTTATTCTGTTTGTCTTTATCCTGCTTATCCTTGTCTTGTTTTTGATTATCTTTGTTTTGGTCCTGCTTATCCTTATTATCTTTATTCTGTTCCTGGTTCTTGTCCTTGTTTTGATTTTGGTTTTGATCGTTTTGATTCGGATCATTCTGGGTTTTCTTGAACATATATTGAGCCATCGCAAGATTATACCGAGTTTCATTGCTGTCAGGATTGTTCCTTAGAGAGCCCTTGAACAATTCGACTGCATTGCGAAATGCCTCGTTGGCTTTTCCGTCTTGCATCTTCATATGCATCAAACCCGATGCATACATTATATTGCCCATATTATGATAGACATAAGACTTCTTTTTCTTGTTCTTTGACGGGAATTCCAATGCCTTCTGGTAAGTAACGTATGCATCAGAGTCCCGACCTTGCATAAGTTGGGCATTTGCCAGATTGTAATATGCTTCCATCGTTGAATCTCTGTCAAGAGACTTCTTATAATAGACCTCAGCCTTATCAAACTGGCCATCCTTATAGTGATAGTTTCCCAATCGGATGTTCTCCTTCATGTTCTGAGCATGAAGAGAAACTGAACAGAATAGCAGCAACATCACACAGGCAGAAATCCTGTTTATCATCGAACGGAACCGTTTCAACCAGTTGTTCTTCTTTTCCATGATACATACCTCGATAATCAGCACAATAAGCAACAATATCGCCACGGCTATGAATTGTTCGTCATATTCTGAATAGACCGAGGAAACGAAATCGTCTTTCTGCATCTTCGAGATTTCGGATTCCAGCATAGCCTGTGCGTTATCTGTCTGGTCAACATGAAGATAGACTCCGTTGCCAGCCTTTGCAAGTGCTTTTCCGGCTTCTTCGTTGAGATGGGTAATGACAGTGTTTCCACTTAGATCGAGTTTGAATCGTCCACCACCCATAGGGATAGGTCCACCCTGAGCAGTTCCGACACTGAGAACAAATATCTTGATCCCCATCTTTCCCGCTTCTTGGGCAATATCCTCCGCACCTTGTTCGTTATCCTCTGCATCGGTGATGAATATCAGAGCTCTTCCCACATTCTTTGATTCAGATGAGGAGAAACCAGCAATAGCACGTTGGATTGCCTCTCTCATGTTCGTTCCCTGAAGTGATCCTGTCTGAGTGTTGAGTTGCTCAAGAAACATCTTTGCTGACACTCCGTCCTGAGTAAGCGGAAGCAATGTCACAGCATTACCGGCAAAAGCAATAAGTCCGACCCTATCTTCATCAAGTTGCTCAATCAACTTGCTGACTATCATTTTGGCTTTCTGCAAGCGGCTTGGAGCAACATCCTCGCAAAGCATGCTATTCGATACGTCCACAGCAATAATTGCTTCAATGCCAGAACGTTTCTGCTCCTCACTTCTGATACCATATTGCGGTCTTGCCAACATAAAGATAAGTAAAGCCAAAGCAGCCATGAGCAACGAGAACTTCACATGCCTTCTGATATTGGAGACCTCTGGCATCATGAAAGACATAAGCTCCGGATTACCGAACTCTCTCAGTTTTTTCATCTTATCACGATACATCAGTATATATGCAAGCACAAATACCGGTATCAGCACCAAGATATATATATATGTAGGATTTGCAAATCTGAACATTACGGAAGTCGTTTAATTACAAACAATCGGATAATCAACTCAAGCAAAAAAACAAGGAACGCAGCAACAGCGAATGGGAAATACATCTCCGAGCGCTTGCTGAACTGCTGGACTTTCAGCTTTGTCTTCTCCATCTGGTCAATCTCATCATAAATCTGAGCAAGTTCCGCATTCTGAGTTGCACGGAAGTACTGTCCACCAGTCTCGTTAGAAATCTTCGTCATGGTCTGTTCATCTATCTCAACAGGAACCATAACCGTACCGCTATAAGGAGCCTGCAATGGATATGGAGCCATACCGTTTCGGCCGATACCGATAGTGTATATCCTGACATGCTGTTTCTTCGCAATTTCAGCAGCTGTGATCGGTGAGATATTACCGGCATTGTTAACACCATCGGTCAGAAGGATGACGACCTTTGATTTTGCCTTGCTGTCCCTAAGTCTCAGAAGAGAGTTCATAATACCGTCACCCAATGCTGTACCATCATCAATAACACCTTTTGCCGCCATCTCGTCATCAGCACTCGAATAAAGATTGATGAGCACTGAATGGTCTGTTGTAAGTGGGCACTGGGTATATGCCTCACCGGCAAAGAATGTAAGACCGATATTGTCATTCGGTCTCTTCTCGATAAATGTCTCTGCAATTTCCTTCAGTGCTTCGACTCGGTTCGGTTTGAAATCCTGAGCTAACATACTCGTTGAGACATCGACAGCAAGCATGATGTCAATTCCCTCGACATCCTGATCTGTCCATGAATGTTTCGCCTGTGGACGTGCTAAGATTACGATAATCAAAGTAAACAGAATCAGCCTCAGCAAAAATGGAACATGCATCAAATAAATCCGGAAAGATTTCCTTGCATACCTGTATTTTGCCGTTCCTGGTACTGTGAGCGAAGGAACTGACTTCTTGAACCTAAGCATGTACCATAGGATATATGGTATCAGTGCAAGGAGTAATATGAAGAAATATGGATTCTTGAAAGCCATTATATGTACATCAATATCAGTTTATACGTCAGGTAAGCAATAAGACCGAGAATAATCACGGAAGCAGCACCTATTGCCGAAACGATTATGATCTTTGTTTGCTTTGAACTCTTCTCTTCTACAACAATTTCCTCCGGCTGAGGTTTCATTTCCTCTTCCTTCTTGGTCTGATTGATATAGTCGATTGCAGTAAGGAGATTTCTGTCATTCTCATTGATTTCAGTCTTATACTTTGCAAACTTCACCAGATCGGCAGTAAGGAAGAGATCGTGAAGTTCCTCTATAGCCTGCTTGTCTTCCTCCGCATAGAGCCGTTCAACAATCTCGGCTGTTGTGAGTTCCATCGCATTGAAACCGAATCGCTCAGTGATATATTGGCGGAGCGTATCTGTCAGTTCTGTATAATATACCTTTGGTTCATCGGTCTTGGTCAATTCGTCCTGCTTAATCTGTTCAATCTTCTGCATAGCAACCTTATGAGGTGCAATGCGCTGACGGAGTTTTATCCTGCGAATGATTGGTTTGTTGTCCTTAAGCCGTATTATGACATATACCAACAACAACACAAACAAGGATATTCCCACTGACGCGTATAGGATAGGTTTCCAGTCCTCAAAAGCAAATTCAGGTTCCATTATGCCATGAACTGGAAATATACTGTCAACACGAGCCGTATCAACATCAAATGTGTATACTTTCAAGGCAAGGTTCTTCGAATTATACAGTGTGGTGTCAACCATCACTTGCATAGGAGGAATATAGTACAATGCTGTATCAAAAGAAGTAAGATAGTACTTTCTTGAAAGAACAATACGCTTTCCCTCATTCAGGAAACTTGTATCGACTTCTGAAGCACTTACGAACTCCAATCCAGGAACAATCTGCTGAAGTGAGTCGAATTCAGGAAGATGCACGTCCTTGTCTCTGTCAGCACTGACTTCCAGTGTAACTCCCACCCTTTGGCCGATGAATATCTGTGCAGAATCCAGTGTTGCATCTACTGTTACCTGTGCACGGACAATAACTGCGATGAATGCCAAAGCGGCAAATGTCAATATTTTCTTTATCATATCTATCTCCTCTTGAACAGTCCCATCAAGGCTTTCACATAATCCTCATCGGTTCGTACCGAAACAAAATCCACTCCCGACCGGGCCATGACGTCACGCAGAACCGACTGACGTTTCACCCAATGATCTCTATGAGCAACCCTAACGGCCTTTGATGAAGTATCCACAAAAACTTCCTGACCTGTCTCCGCATCC
>DCGE01000098.1:7942-8250 GCA_002314525.1 Prevotellaceae bacterium UBA1786
CTCCGCATCCCTCATCTTGATGATGCCTACGTTAGGCAGTTCAGTGATTCTCGGATCGTACAACTGAAGAGCCACTACATCATGACGCCTGTTGGCAATCGTCATCTGCTGACGGAAATCCTTCTTGTCATCGAAGTCGCTGAGAAGAAATACGGTACTGTGACGTTTTATGGCATTTGTCATGAATTCCACTGCCTGGCCGATATCTGTCATTCGACTTTCCGGTTGGAAATCGAGCAATTCACGTATAATCAAAAGAGTGTGCTTCCTACCCTTTTTCGGAGGAATGAACTTTTCAATCTTGTCGG
>DCGE01000098.1:8288-8488 GCA_002314525.1 Prevotellaceae bacterium UBA1786
CTTATCATTGTTCTGGATAGCAGAAAATGCCAGAGTGGCTGCAATTTCAGTAGCCATCTGCCGTTTTGTCTGGGAAACCGTGCCGAAATCCTGACTGCCCGATACATCGACCAGCAGCATAACCGTCATCTCCCTCTCTTCTTCATATACTTTCACATAAGGTTTGCTCAGTCTTGCAGTGACATTCCAGTCAATATCCC
>DCGE01000191.1:0-7680 GCA_002314525.1 Prevotellaceae bacterium UBA1786
GGCTTCCCAAGCCGAAGGTCGCGGGTTCGAGCCCCGTTTACCGCTCAAGCAAGTTGGCTTTCTGGTAGGCAACACAGGCTTTTTTCAGACTTCTGTCGAACTCCGAATCGCTCATGCGGAACTGTTTCTTCATCGTCTGCAACGGAGTGAGGATGGACTGCTGGTTTCCCAAGTCAATAGTGAAGAACACATCATCTCCATACGGAGTGACATACATGACGTACTCCGTGAGTTCCCTGTTTTCGTTCTCGATACGCACAGCATGAACAATGCAGATGGAATCGGCCTTGTAGGCTGTTGAGACATCCTCGAAGCTGACATCGGAATTATCCTCAACGTCCTCCATGAGAATAGTGAGTTTTTCAGCTGCGATATTCTCATCAGCAGAAGAACACGAGCATAGGGTCAATACGAAGACCAGAGAAAACAAAGCGAAACGAGTCATAGTCATCCGAAATCAGAGTTCATTTGAAGTTGGTTGAAGTCGAGGATGGTGATTCGTCTTCCATCGACCGACACGACACCGTCGTCGACAAAAGACGACAGAGTACGAATGGCATTAGGACGAGTCATGTTAGCCATATCAGCGAGTTCACCACGCGACGGTTCGGTGGCGAGAGTCTTCCCATCGGACTCAAAACCGAAATGTTCGATGAGAATCAGCAGAGCCTCAGCCAACCTGCCACGAAGATGCTTCTGGGTGAGATTCAGCAGACGTACGTCGGAATGTCCGAGATCCTCAGCGAGTTCATCGACGAAAAACCGTGCAAGAACCACGTTTTCCTTCATCCAGTCGTCAACCGACGTAAGGGGAAGCAGATATACCGACGATTTCGTCGCAGCCGTTGCCGAAGTGATATGTTTGGAGTGGGCGAAGTACGAACGATACCCGAAGATGTTACCGTTGTGGATAAGTCGCAATATCATGATACGTCCCCCTACCCCGATTCTGGAAATCTTGATATGGCCATCGACCGCACAGCAAAGATACTGAGGAAGGTCACCTTCCCTATACAGTTCTTCACCAGCACGGAGATGTACCAGCCGTACCTTCTGCAACAACTCGGTCTGTTGTTCCGGAGTCAGCAATTCTGCAAATCTACCCATGTGTTGCAGGGCTGATTCTTCTGTAAACTGCGTCTTTTTTGCCATGTTCGGTGCAAATTTACACTTTTTTTCTCATAAAATTGCATTTATGGAAATTATTTATTACTTTTGTACGTTGAATACATAGATAATCACAGCCCGACAAGCGGAAAACACTTCAAGGCAAGATTGAAATCAGACAGATAATCTAAATAAAACCCACAAATCAGAATATCATTAACCGCCAGAAAACATATATGTCATACCTACAGTTTGAAAAGAATCAGATGACTAATCTTGAAGAGTCCCTTAAACGGGAGATATTACGCACGAACCGTCGGGGCGCGTATTCCTCTTCAACCATCATTGACTGTAACACGAGGAAATACCATGGACTGCTGGTTGCACCGATTCAGGAGAAGGGCAATGAGAACCATGTCATCCTCTCAAGTCTTGACGAGACAGTCATACAGCACGGAGCCGAATTCAACCTCGGCATCCACAAGTATTCAGGCAACACCTTCAGTCCCAACGGACATAAGTATATCAGAGGCTATACGTGGGAGAAAATACCTACGACAGTCTATCGTGTAGGTGGTGTCATCCTGAAGAAGGAACTCATATTCCAGCATTTTCATGACAGAATACTGATACGCTACACGCTCGTCGATGCCCATTCGGTCACCACACTCAGGCTGAAGCCATATCTGGCCTACCGTGCCGTCAACCAGCTGACACACGAGAACTCAGCCGTGAACATGGACTATTCCGATGTTGACAACGGCATCAAGACATGTATGTACGCAGGACTTCCCGACCTATACATGCAGACAAGCAAGAAGACGGAATATATCTTCTCACCGAACTGGTACAAAGGCATTGAATATCCACAGGAACAGATATTGGGCTATGAATACCAGGAAGACCTGTATGTACCGGGTGATTTCGAGTTCAACATCAGAAAAGGCGAAAGCGTCATATTCTCAGCCGGACTGGAAGAAGTGAAGACACGCAGTCTGAAGAAGATATTCGATGAGGAAGTAGAAGTCCACCAGCCGCGCAACAGTTTCACAGCCTGTCTGAAAAGTGCTGCCCATCAGTTCCACTATGAACGTGACGGCGAACACTACATAGTAGCCGGCTATCCGTGGTTCAAGGTACGTGCCCGCGACCTATTCCTCTCACTGCCAGGTCTGACGCTTGCAATCGACGAGGAAAAACGTTACAAGGATGTCATGAAGACAGCCGTAAAGGCAATCAATAGTTTTATTGACAACCAGCCGATAGAAGTTGACATAAACGAAATGGATGCTCCGGATGTACTGTTATGGGCAGTATGGTGCATTCAGCAATACTCGGTATTGGTATCACGCGAAGAAGCGCTCAAGCTGTACTTCCCTACGGTGAAGAAAATCGTGGATTTCATACGCAAGGACAACCATCCACGCATGGACCTCAGGGAGAACGGACTCCTCTTCGTATATGGAAGAGAAAAGCCTGCAACATGGATGAATTCAGTTGTTGACGGCAGACCTGCCAACCCGCGTTCAGGTTTTGTAGTGGAGATCAATGCACTCTGGTACAATGCACTGGAGTGCTGTGCAAACATGCATGAGTACCTGGGTATGGACGACAAGGCTAAGGTATATCACCAGCTGGCAGAGAAGACAGGTGTTTCATTCAAGCAGACCCATCTCAACCATCACGGTTATCTGCTCGACTACGTCGACACCAACCACACTTCATGGTCAGTCCGTCCAAACATGCTCATTGCAACAGCCCTGCGGCATTCGCCTCTCACGAAGGAAGAGAAGAAGAACATCTTTGACATATGTACAAGGGAGTTGCGTACACCGAAAGGCATCCGTTCGCTATCGCCGAAAAGCGGTGGTTACAATCCGATATACGAAGGAGCGAACCGCGATGCAGCCTATCATCAGGGTACGGTATGGCCTTGGCTGCTCGGCATCTATCTTGAGACATGCAGCATATTGTTCGGGAAGAGCGGACTGTCGTTCATCGACCGTTGCCTCATAGGACTTGAGGAAGAGATGTTCTACCACTGTATCGGAACGCTGCCTGAGATGTTCGATGGTAACCCACCGTTCCACGGAAGAGGTGCGTTGTCGTATGCGCTGAACGTAGCCGCAATATTAAGAGTCAATAAGATGTTGACAAAATTCTATAACTATTAATAACAATGGAGGACAAGATATGAGAGTATTGATGTTTGGTTGGGAATTTCCTCCAAAGATCTACGGAGGACTTGCAGTTGCTTCCTATGGAATAACCAAGGGTCTTAGTATGCAATCCGACATGGAGACCGTATTCTGTCTGCCGAAACCTTGCGGGAAGGAGGAGAACTTCCTAAAGATTATAGGCATGAACAGTGTACCTATCGTGTGGCGCAATCCTGACTACGAATACGTGAAAAGTCGTATGCCGGCATGTATGAGTGCAGAAGACTACTATCGTCTGAGGGACAATATCTACGCTGACTTCCGTTACATGCATGTCAACGATCTGGGCTGCATGGAGTTTGCCGGTGGATACCCAAGCAATCTGCATGAGGAAATCAACAACTTCTCGATTATAGCAGGTGTTGTGGCACGAAGTGAGCGGTTTGACATAATACATGCCCACGACTGGCTGACATTCCCAGCAGGAGTCCATGCCAAGATGGTAAGTGGAAAACCATTGTGCATACATGTGCATGCCACCGACTTCGACCGTTCCAGAGGTCAGGTGAACCCTACCGTCTATTCCATCGAGAAGAACGGCATGGATCATGCAGACTGTATAATGTGTGTCAGTGAACTCACTCGTCGTACCGTAATCAACGAATACCACCAGAACCCCGACAAGGTCTTTGCGATGCATAACGCCGTATATCCACTTCCGAAGGAATACCAGGATATACCACGTCCTGAGCACAAGAAGGACAAGGTGGTGACGTTCCTCGGCAGAATCACTATGCAGAAGGGACCTGAGTATTTCGTAGAGGCAGCCGCACTGGTACTGAAACGAACCAAGAATATCAGATTCTGTATGGCAGGTTCAGGTGACATGATGGAAGCCATGATCGACCTCGTTGCCCAGCGTGGCATTGCCGACAGGTTCCATTTTCCAGGATTCATGCGTGGGAAACAGGTCTACGAATGCTACAAGGATTCCGACGTATTCGTAATGCCTTCTGTCAGCGAACCATTCGGCATTGCACCTCTCGAGGCTATGCAGTGCGGAACACCGTCCATCATATCAAAGCAGTCGGGCTGTGGTGAGATACTCTCAAAGGTCATCAAGGTCGACTATTGGGATATCAATGCCATGGCTGATGCAATATACTCAATATGTACCAATCCATCATTCTTCAAGTATCTCCAAGAAGAGGGAATCAAAGAGGTCGATGAAATCACTTGGGAGAAGGTAGGGCAGAGAATCAGGAAACTATATGACAATCTATTGTAATAATAAGAACAAAACAACATAACTATGGCAAAGACAATATGTTTATATTTTGAGATGCACCAGATTATCCATCTCAAACGCTATCGTTTCTTCGACATCGGACGAGACCACTACTACTATGATGACTACGAGAATGAGCGCAGCATCAATGATATTGCGGAGAAATCATATATCCCCGCCCTCAAGGCACTCATCCAAATGGCAAACGAGAACAAGAAACATTTCAAGGTTGCCCTATCCCTATCAGGTGTGGGACTTGAGATGCTTGAACTCCACGTCCCACTGGTGGTCGACCTGCTCCAGGAACTCAACAGGACCGGATGTGTGGAGTTCCTATGCGAACCCTACAGCCACGGACTGGCATCCCTCGCCAACGAGGAGAGTTTCCGCGAGGAAAGTCTCCGCATGAAGAAGAAAATCAAAGAGATATTCGGCCAGAGTCCAAAGGTGTTCCGCAATTCATCACTCATCTACAACGACGAAATCGGAGCTCAGGTCGCAGCAATGGGATTCAAAGGTATTCTGACTGAAGGCGCAAAGCATATCCTCGGTTGGAAATCACCTCATTACGTATATGACTGTGCTCTGAATCCGAACTTCAAGGTGCTGCTCCGTGACTACAAGCTCTCAGATGATATCTCACTCCGTTTCAGCAATCCTTCATGGGAGCACTATCCACTCTTCGCCGACACATACGCAGACTGGATTGCCGCATTGCCTGAAAACGAGGACGTGGTGAACATCTTCATGGAACTCTCTGCTCTCGGCATCTATCAACCTCTGTCAAGCAATATCCTGGAGTTCTTCAAGGCTCTTCCGAAAGTTGCAAAACAAAGAGGCATCACCTTCTCATGGCCTTCAGACCTATGCAAGATGAAGAGTGCCGGAAGCATCGACATCCCTTACAGCGTGTCATGGGTGGACGAGGAGCGCGATACGAGTTGCTGGCTCGGAAACATCATGCAGCGTGAAGCTTTCGAGAAACTGTACAGTGTTGCCGACCGTGTCAGGATATGCAACGACCCACGTCTCAAACAGGACTGGGACTACCTGCAAGCATCAGACAACTTCCGTTTCATAACTACAAAGCACAACAGTGTAGGAATGAACCGGAGTATCTACGACGGTCCTTATGACGCCTTTACGAACTACATGAACATACTCGGAGATTTCATCGGACGTATCGAGGCTATGTATCCTTCTGATATTGACAACGAAGAACTGAATGCCCTTCTCACAACTATCAAGAATCAGGGTGACGAGATTGCTGCTAAGGACCGTAAGATTGAAAAGCTACAGCAGGAACTCGAAATGATCCAGACTGTCAGTTCGGAGAAGAAGCCGAAGAAGTCATCTCCGAAGAAGAAGTAGCCAAATAACCAATACTATTCCTATAATTATGATATTCCCATCACGAAGATCACTGCTCACTGCCACACTTGTGTTGGTGAGCAGTGTTTGCATCAATGCACAAGACTGGAAGAACCCAGACCTGACTCCTCAGCAGCGTGCTGCCGACCTTATCAAGTTACTGACCCTCGAAGAGAAGGCAAAGTTGATGATGCACACATCGCCGGCCATCCCACGGCTGGGCATTCCTGAGTTCAACTGGTGGAGCGAAGCACTTCACGGAGTGGGCCGTAACGGTACTGCCACAGTCTTTCCGATCACTGTCGGCATGGCTGCGTCATTTGATGACGCCCTCGTGGAGAAGGTGTTCACGGCTGTCAGCGACGAGGCACGCGCCAAGAACAACATTGCACGCAAGAACAACCGAAACCGTCAGTATGAAGGACTATCATTCTGGACGCCGAACATAAACATTTTCCGTGATCCACGATGGGGACGCGGTCAGGAGACTTATGGTGAAGACCCTTATCTCACCACCAGGATGGGACTGGCAGTAGTCAGGGGGCTTCAGGGTCCGGAAGACACACGCTACAGGAAGTTGTTTGCATGTGCCAAGCACTTTGCCGTTCATAGCGGCCCTGAATGGAACCGTCACTATTTCAATGTCGAGAACGTCTCACCACGCGATCTCTGGGAGACATACCTGCCGGCTTTCAAGTCACTCGTTCAGGACGGCAAAGTCAGAGAGGTGATGTGTGCCTATCAACGACTGGAAGACGAGCCATGCTGCGGCAGCGACAAACTCCTCCAGCAGATACTTCGTGAGGAATGGGGATTCAAGGGACTCGTCACCAGCGACTGCTGGGCTGTCAACGACTTCTGGAACGTACCACCAAGAGGTCACGGAATAGTCAAGGACAAGGAAACTGCCGTTTCGAAGGCAATACTCTCAGGTACTGACGTGGAATGCGGAAACACCTATGGTCTGACTATCCCGGAGGCTGTTGCACAAGGTAAGATTACCGAACAGGAAATTGACAAGAGTCTCATACGTCTGCTTGAAGGTCGGTTCGAACTGGGAGACTTCGATTCGGACGAGTTGGTTGAGTGGAGGAAGATAGGTCCTGAGGTCATTTCTTCCGAGGAACACAGACAACTGGCGCTCGATATCGCACGCGAGTCGATCGTCCTGCTCAAGAACGGCAGCGCAGCCTCCCCTGCCCTCCCACTTCGCAAGGACATGAAGGTTGCAGTACTTGGTCCTAATGCAAATGACTCCGTGATGCTATGGGGTAACTACAACGGTTATCCAGCACATACCGTCACCCTCCTTGACGGGATCCGCCAGAAGATAGGTGCCGGGAATGTCGTATATCTGCCGGCATGCGGACATGTCACCCGTGACTTGTCAGAAGACTGGTACAACAAGATACGCGACGGAAGGCGCCGGGTAGGCATGAACGCACAATACTGGAACAACCCGGATTTTCAGGGTGAACCAATCAAACTCGGCAATTACCGCACCAAACTATCTTTTGACAACAGCGGAGCAACATCGTTCTCACAGAGTGTGAATATATACGATTTCTCAGCCCGATATACAGGTACATTACAGGCCGACAAGACTGACAACATACACCTTATTATTAAATATACAGACAGGGTGCGAATCATAGTAGGTGGCGATACACTGCTCAACGACTGGCAGACCTCTACGGATGACGTGCGCGAGAAAGCCATCCCGCTCCATGTGGAGAAAGGTCATCGATATGATAT
>DCGE01000191.1:7723-7920 GCA_002314525.1 Prevotellaceae bacterium UBA1786
ACATGCCGTACTTGCATTTGACGTAGCAAAACAAGAGTCTTATTCAGACCAGCAGATACTTGATGCGACTGCCGATGTCTATGCAGTGATATTCATGGGTGGTATATCACCATCACTCGAAGGTGAGGAGATGTTAGTCAGCTATCCTGGATTCAAGGGTGGAGACCGAACCGATATCGACCTTCCGAAAGTACAAC
>DCGE01000191.1:7946-8754 GCA_002314525.1 Prevotellaceae bacterium UBA1786
AAAGCAGGAAGGAAAGTGGTATTTGTCAATTGTTCAGGAAGTGCAATGGCTATGGTTCCCGAAACCAAGAACGCAGATGCCATCATTCAGGCATGGTATGGCGGCGAGGCAGGCGGAACGGCTTTGGCTGATGTGATTTTCGGCAACATGAACCCATGTGGCAAACTTCCTGTCACCTTCTACCGCTCGACCGACCAACTGCCTGACTTCCTCGACTACGACATGAAAGGACGTACATACCGCTATTTCAACGGAGATCCACTTTGGGAATTCGGATATGGACTGAGTTATACCCAGTTCAATATCGGCAAGGCAAAGATAAAGGACAACAAGGTCGTGCTCAAGGTGAAGAACACTGGTAAAATGGCAGGAGTGGAGACCATTCAGATTTATATCAAGAAGGATTCCGACACCAATGGGCCTATCAAGACACTGAAGGCCTACCAGCGAGTAGCACTCGCACCGGGAGAGACTGGGAAAGTCGAGATTGCACTTGATGACAAAGCATTCGAGTTCTTTGACACGGAAACTAACACTATGCGCTCACTTCCAGGTTCATATACCATATTCTACGGTACAAGTTCGTCGGACAGAAACCTCAAGGTCCTGTCATACAGAAAAAAGAAATAATTCTGATTACCGGAAACTATCAGAGCCACTTATATGTATAGCCCTGCTTGGCATCCTTGATCTGTCTGAGGGTTCCACAGGCAACTACATTACCTCCTCGGCGACCTCCCTCAGGACCCATATCTACGATATAGTCAGCCTGTGAGATGACATCGGTATTATGTTCGATGACAATGAC
>DCGE01000030.1:0-4540 GCA_002314525.1 Prevotellaceae bacterium UBA1786
CTCTTCGAGTGGTCCTCTGCGGAAATGCTTGCACCAGAGACGGCAGAATGTGTAGAGACAGAGACAGAACACGATTCCGAGAATAAGGCTGTAGGTATGACCGCACACGGTGTAAAGTCCTAATCCCCAATGATAGAACAAGAATGCACCAATGGCTGACTGGAGGAGATAGTCGGTAAGGCTCATCTTGCCTATGAACGACAAATGGTCGATACCTCTTCGCAGAGATGTCTTGTAGTACAGCAGGGTTATACCTGCCACATAGAAACTCATCATGGCAAAATTGCGCCATGAGGTAAAGAGGAGTTCGAGGCTGAATCCAACACATGGCTGCATGTTGTCGAAATTCAGCAGACAGAGCATTACCTGTGAGACAGCGAACAACGGAATAGCCCACAAGAGGATAGCCTTCTTCCAGAACAGCATATTTCTACCCTCATCGATGAAGAGACGTTTCCGACCGAGCAGCATACCGACCACAAAGAGCAACAATGTCTGAGTGAGTCGCCCATGTTCTATTGACCAGAGGAAGTTGATCTGAAGGCCGTTATGTAGGTTGGCTTTCGCTACATCAAGAAAACCGCCTTCGATGCATGGAGCGAAGACTGCACCGAAATAATGACCCGAACCGAGATTCATAGGTTGGGTGCTGCTGTCGAGCAATCCTGCAACGATATATATCAACTCTATCGGCTGGAAGAAAAGGATGATGGCAACGATATAGAGTACAGCATCTCTGGCCCTAACAAGAGGTATGAGCAACAGCCCCAACACGGCATAGGTGCAGAGTATGTCGCCGTTGAAGAACACGAGATCAAGCATTCCCCACCCGAACAGCAGTAGCATTCGCCAGGCGAAACGGAGACGGAAATCCTCCCCGCGCTGTTCGCGGTTATGATGCTGTATATAGCAGCTCAATCCGAAGAGCAGGGCGAAGATGGCATACATCTTACTGCCACCAAGATAGAACACCGTATCCCATACGCCAACGTCAAATGGCGTAAGTTCGGGAAATGCATAGAAGTTCATATGCTCAATGAAGTGAATCAGGATGATACCAATCACAGCAAATCCACGAATACTGTCAACAACACTGATGCGATGAGGTCCCGACTTAATATCGGCTAATGTTTTGTCCATAAGAAACAGGCATAATAATTAATTCAGTGCAAAGGTAATCATTTCTATATTAAAAAACAAATTTAAGTTGAATTATTCCCCTAATCCACCCACCACCCTAAACTCTCACCTCTAAACTCTCAACTCTCACCTTTAATCTTTAAGCTTTCACCCACAACCCAACATCAACTCAAAAATTGAAAAATCAAAGGAAGAAAGTGATATATTAAAAAATTATTTGTAACTTTGCCGCAAGTAACTAATGTGAATACCAAATGAAGAAATCAGTTATTATCTTATTTTCACTGGTGGCAGCTTTGGCGGTGCAAGCGAAGTCTGTCATAATTACGGTGAAGGACAACCGTCATCAGACGGTCACAGGGTTCGGCGGTGCATGCTGCGACGGTGCCATGTGCCCTTTCGGCACTGACACAAAGCCGGTAGTGCTGCTCTACGGACCTACATCGAAAATCGGACTCAACATCCTGAGAATGGAGATCTCGCCTAACTTCAAGGGCGACATCACAGCTGCCGATGTGGGCTGGGACACTCCATACGACTGGAAAGGCAGTCTGCCTTCAGCAAGGATCGTGAAGCAGAAAGGCGGAATAGTATTCGGTACCCCTTGGTCACCACCAGGTGCCTACAAGACCAACGGTTCGGCTCAGGGCGGAAATGCCGATGATCAGGGCAACCAGCGTGCAACACTGCGTGAGGACTGCTACGAGAAGTTCTTCCCGTGGCTCAACACCTTCCTGGAATACATGAAGAACAACGGTGTGAAGGTTGATGCCGTATCCGTACAGAACGAGCCCGACTGGTGGGTGAACTACTCAGGCTGCCTCTACACACCGCAGCAGCAACTGAAACTTGTGAAGAACTATGCACATCTGCTTGACAGGGAGAAGTATCCGTACGTGAGGCTCATCAGTGCCGAACCGCTTGGATTCGATCCCAACTATTCCAATACACTTCTCCAGGATACGACCGCATGCAAGCAGGTTGATATCATCGCCGGACATATCTATGGGCACCCACCTTTGAAGAACATGAAGAGTGCCGCCATACTTGCTGCCAAACTGGGCAAGGAGGTATGGATGACGGAGCACTCCGTAAGCGACAACATCAAGGGACGTCTGCCTTCATGGCATGAACAGCTACTCTTTGCCGAAGAAGTGAACGAGTGTATGCAGGCAGGTTGTACGGGTTACATATATTGGTACCTGCGTGCCCACTGGGCATTCGTAGGAACAGGTGAGAGTCAGTATGGTGCAGAGAACAAGAAGAACCAGCTTTTGCCTCGTGCCTACGTCTTTTCACACTTCGCAAAGAATGTCACTGGTTCCACACGCATTGATGCCACAGTGTCAAACTATCCTCAGAAGACTGAGGCCGAATTCGAGGCTACTGCCTATATCAAAGGTGACTCGTTGATCGTCATGACTATCGACACCACCAAGACTGAATCGACCATCCGACTCCGATTGCCGTACAAGGTGAAGAGCGGTAAACTCATCCTCTCTACCGGTAATGAGGCTACGAATCTCTGTCAGACGTCAGAAGTGGATATTCCTGAACCGGTGGAGAACCTGACGGTAAAGACTCCTGCACGCAGTATCGCCACTTTCGTCTTCATGATTGACCGCGGCGAGACAAGCGTCGACAGACTGACTGATGCCACAGAGAGGAAAGTCGTTGCATATTACGACCTGCAAGGACGGCGCATCACCGAACCTCGAGGTCTGTGCATCGAGAAGTACTCCGACGGCACAGAAAGAAAGATCTTGCGAAAGTGAAGATCCCCTACGGCTTCCCCTGCTGAGGAGGAGTGACTGGTTGAACTTTTGTAACTAAAATAAATAACAACAAACAAATCATGAAAAAATACATTCTTACAGCGATGGCACTGTTCCTTGCCATCAGTTTCCTGTCATGCAGCGACGATGACAACAACACACCAACTCCACCGTCACCGACAAAGGCAAAGTTCTGCATTATGTATTACTCCGTCGGCGGAGGAGATCTTGATACGACGCAGATCAACGACATTGCAACCGACATGAACTATGGAAGCAATGACGAGGTCAAGATGCTCTTCCAGTACAAGCTATCCAAGAGCTTTCATGACAACGACAAATACAGCAAATACAAGGGTGTAATACGTTTCGACCTCGACAATCAAAAGGCTAGCATCGGCAAGTTTCCAATTACCAATTATTACTACGATATCAGCACGGTTCTGGGCAGTGTCAACGATATGCAGGTGCTCTCAACCGATCCTGCCTATGATATGACTGCTGCTAGTTCCATTACATCATTCATCAACTGGTGCATTGCACAGCATCCGGCTGAGAAATACATGCTCATCATCGGCGACCACGGTGGAGGCTGGTCTATTACAGAAGACGGAAAGGCTGAGAAGACACGAGGTGTATTGTATGACGACAATATTGACGGTGCATGCCTCACCTCTGCCAAGTTAACAAAAGCTATCAGTGATTCTAACCTCCCGAACCACCGCCTCGACTACCTTCTCATGGACTGCTGCCTGATGGCCCAGTGGGAGAACCTATCTGAATATGCTAGAGCGGTTGATTACTGCATAGCTTCCGTCGAATTGACAAACGGAAGTTATAACGTATACCTGCTCCCCGAGACAAAAGCCAATCCGTCGAACCTCAATGTAGCCATAAAGAGCTACATCGACAAGACCATAACCTATATTGACAAAGATTCAAGAATATACTATAACGATATGGGATTCTACGACCTGTCGAAGTTGAGCAGCATGACACCGATACTAGCCAAAGCATCCAAACTCATCGAGCAGAAATACCAGTCCGACTCCCTGAAGCACAAGATCTGCAGCGCCTTCAGTTCCTGTTATACTCCTACGAATAACGAAATAACTCTCACTAAAGAAGAATACACAACCATAAAGAAATATGGTTTCAAACCCGATATCAAACCCAACAGGAATAAACAATATGATGTAGCAGCCAAGTATCTCCATGAATTCCATGTCAACCTCACTGATGACGAGGCTATTAAGGAAGTCACAAAAATACTGATAGACAATCCAGCACGCACAGTATGCCTCTCCAGCCTGCTGACCGAGATTGCAGAGCGTACCGACGATGCCGAACTCAAGCAGGTCAACAACGAATATCAGAAGGCCCTCAAGGATATGGTCTATATCCGTATGACACAGTCCAACGGCAAAGACCCATACATAGTTGCATCCACCACCATCACAGCGGCAAGTTTCAAGGATGGTATATGGAAAGTCATGAGTGATAGCGACCCTAAAACTGGCACCGAAGCATTCAACCTCTACAGCGCCTCCACCTTCTCCAAGGCTACAGGCTGGGCAAACGTCCTCCGGCAGATTGACGCCAACCCACTCCTCTTCACCAACCGT
>DCGE01000030.1:4569-4703 GCA_002314525.1 Prevotellaceae bacterium UBA1786
GCACCAAATAGTCCCTACCCTACCACACACATACAACAGCCGGCTACCATGATTGACAGTCGGCTGTTTCTGTGTTTGTAGCAGTTAGCCAATGAAAGTATAACACTAAACTGTCACTGTATCTACTCAACTCA
>DCGE01000030.1:4729-5164 GCA_002314525.1 Prevotellaceae bacterium UBA1786
ATACCATACTGTATCTACGCATACGCAAAAATTAGACAAACCTGTCCTGTCCTTACGCATACGCAAAAAAAATACTATACTATATCCTAACACCGACAAAAACAAGAGACACCAATATAAACATTTTCAACCCACCCACACCGTAACATAACAAAAAAATGAGACATACTGTTTTGCTCATTTTCACACCCTAGAATCAATTTTACTTATTATATATAATATATATAAAATAATATATATATATTATATATAATAAGTAACTATAATTACATAAAAAATATGTTTATGTATACCTGTGTTTTTTCATGAGTTGAGTGCATGCAGTACAGTATGTTTTTTTGTTCGTGTTACGGTGTGGGTGGGTATGTGTTTTTTCTGCGTATGCGTAAGGACAGGACAGGTTTGTCTAATTTTTGCGTATGCGTAGATACAGTA
>DCGE01000041.1:0-2263 GCA_002314525.1 Prevotellaceae bacterium UBA1786
ACATCCAGATTATGTTCGATGACAATGACCGTATTGCCTTTCTCAACCAGCGAGTGGAGTACTTGCATCAAAGCCTTGATATCCTCATAGTGAAGACCTGTAGTCGGCTCATCAAGGATATACATGGTCTTGCCGGTATCACGTTTGCTGAGTTCGGTGGCAAGTTTCACTCGTTGGCTTTCACCACCCGACAGAGTAGTGGATGACTGTCCCAGTTTGATATATCCCAGCCCCACTTTCTGCAGCACCTTTATCTTATTAAGTATTATCGGCTGGTTCTCAAAGAATTCAACAGCCTGATTTATGGTCATATCCAGGACATCGGCAATTGATTTTCCCTTGAAGCGCACTTCAAGAGTCTCACGGTTGTAACGTTTGCCTCTGCATGTCTCGCACGGTACAAGCACGTCAGGAAGGAAGTTCATCTCAATACTCTTGTAGCCGTTCCCGCCACACGTCTCACACCTTCCGCCTGCCACATTGAACGAGAAACGGCCAGGCTTGTATCCTCTGATCTGTGCTTCGGGCAGTACAGAGAATATGTTGCGAATATCAGAAAAGACACCGGTAAACGTAGCCGGATTGCTACGTGGTGTACGTCCGATAGGCGACTGATCAACTGTCACCACTTTGTTCAGGTTCTCCAATCCTTCAACCGAATCATACTCCAGAGGAGGCTGGAGTGAACGATAGAATTTCTGCGACAGAATCGGTTGGAGTGTATCGTTGATGAGCGTAGATTTTCCCGACCCGCTGACGCCTGTGACACAGATGAGTTTGCCGAGCGGAAATGACACATCGACGTTTTTGAGGTTATTTCCACGACATCCGCGTATTGTGAGAAGAGGGACATCCTCCTCGCCTGCATGTTCTTCTTCGAGTTCATCATGTGAAGGCAGTGCCACACGAAGACTTCTGGCTGTAAGCGTATCAGTCTTCATCAGTTCTTCAGGTGTTCCCTGGAAGATAACCTCACCGCCTTTCCTGCCTGCAAGAGGACCCATATCCACGATATAGTCGGCATTGAGCATCATATCGCGATCGTGTTCTACGACAATTACGGTATTGCCAGCATCGCGCAATGCCTTGAGAGCCTTGATCAGTCGGTCGTTATCACGCTGGTGGAGTCCGATGCTCGGTTCGTCAAGTATATACAGCACATTAACTAGTTTGGCTCCTATCTGAGTGGCAAGTCGTATTCGCTGACTTTCACCACCCGACAACGTCATCGTAGCACGGTTGAGCGAAAGATAGTCCAACCCTACATCGAGCAGGAAGGACAGTCGCGTTCGTATTTCCTTCACGATTTCCTCTGCAATCTTCTGCTGCATGCTGCCCAGACGTTCATTGATGTTTCCCAGCCAGTCATAGAGTTCTTGAATATCCAGTGACGACAGTTGTGCAATATTCTTGTCGCCTATCCTGAAATGCAGGGCCTCCGTGTTGAGTCGCTGTCCGTGACACTCCGGACATTCAGTCACTGAATCAAACGACTCGGCCCACTTCTGTGCAGAGGCTGTCTGTTCCGACTCCATGAGTTGGCGGATATAGCGTGCCATACCTTCATAGTTGGTATAGAAGTCGTTGTTCTGTCCGATTACGGCAGCCGGAATGCGAAGCCGTTTCTGACTGCCGAATATAATCTTATGTATGGCCTCCTGCGGCAGTTCCGATATAGGAGTTTTCAGTGTACAGTCGAAGTCCTCAAGAAGGGCTGATATCTGCCAGAAGATCATTGCTTTCCTGAACTTGCCAAGTGGGGCAAGTCCGCCGTCATATACCGAAAGTGAACGGTCAGGAATAAGTTTGTCCTCATCGATCAGACTGACATATCCCAGTCCGTTACAGCATGGACATGCGCCCTGAGGCGAGTTAAATGAAAAGTTGTTAGGTGCCGGATCATGGTAGCTGATGCCGGTGGTAGGACACATCAGACGACGTGAATAATGCCGTATCACATCCGAGTCCTTATCCAGTATCATCATGACTCCGTTTCCGAGCTGCATGGCAGTAGCCACACTCTTCGTCAGGCGTTCAGAGTCTTTCAGATTGGCTGTGAGACGATCCACCACCACTTCTATGTCATGGTTACGATAACGGTCGAGCTTCATTCCAGGCACGATCTCCTTGACTTCTCCGTCGATACGGGCATGGAGGTAGCCTTTCTTGAACACACTGTCGAAGAGCTCACGGTAATGGCCCTTTCGGCTCTTGACCAATGGGGCGAGAATGAATATCTTCTTTCCCGAGAATTGGCTGAGAA
>DCGE01000041.1:2361-5736 GCA_002314525.1 Prevotellaceae bacterium UBA1786
TTGCCTATACGGGCAAAGAGCAGACGCAGGTAGTCGTAGACCTCGGTTGTGGTGCCGACGGTACTGCGAGGGTTCTTGTTGGTGGTCTTCTGTTCAATACTGATAACCGGACTCAGTCCCAAGATCTTATCGACCTCAGGTCTCTGCATCCCACCGAGGAAGTTACGCACATATGCCGAGAAGGTCTCGATATACCTACGCTGCCCTTCGGCATATATCGTATCGAAGGCCAGACTTGACTTGCCACTTCCGCTTAGTCCCGTGATGACGGTCAGACTGTTCCGCGGAATGGTTACATCAATGTTCTTCAGGTTGTTGACTCGTGCACCGACAACCTGGATGCTATTCTGACTCTGACTCTTCCCTGAATCCTTTGAGGACATTGATGACTTTTTTGATGTTATACTCACGGCCTTCGCTTCCTATTGCATGAATTCTCAGGATATAGCCGCCGTCCTTCACTACCTTGCCCTTATACCGGCCATCCCATCCGTCGCGGATGTTATCGAGTGTGAAAGTATGGAGAACCTGTCCCCAACGGTTGTATATCTCACCTTCAAGTTTCACGATCGACTGGAATTTCGTCATCTTGAACTTCTCGTTGTACTCATCGCCGTTAGGTGAGAATCCGTCAGGGCATTCCAGTTCCGATTCCTTGATGGTGATGACGGCTGAATCGGTCAGCACGGAATAGGTCATACCGGCCTTGTCGATGAGTGTGTATGCAAATGTCACACAATAAGTGCCGGTAGAGGTTATCGTATAGTCGATATCCTCCTCGAAACGGTCAATGATAGGACTCGACGAACCTTTCTTTTCATCAAATATCTTCCACTCGCATATACAGCTCGTGTATTTCTCCTCATCATAGTTCACGTTTCCAGTACAGATAACTTTTACCGGAGCCTCACAATACACCTTGCTGCCGAATGCCGCAGTGTCAGTGATGACATTCAGCGAAGAGTCCTGATACTCGCAGATGACAATCGGGTAGATATCCAGATCGTCATCGGCATGCATACACAAGGAAAACATGCACGAAACCACACCGATTACCGCAAGTATCGAGGTCCTTGAAGCGATTTTTTCAACCTTCATATCTTTATTCAAACAATTTTCCTGCAAATTTACGAATTTGTCTTGAATTTTCACTAACTTTGTCCGCCGAAAGTGTAACATTCTAAATGAATAACGGAAAATGAAACGACAAATTGTGTTTTGGGCCTGTTTTTTTATGATTTTCATCATGGCCAGCGCCCAGACAAGAAAGACATATACGGATCATGTCATCCAGGCAGGTGAGACTCTCTATAGTCTTGCACGTGCCAATGGTGTGACTGTCGACGAGATCCGAAATGCCAATCCCGACTTAGGCGACATCTACAAGGCTGGACAGACAATCAAACTGCCTACCGTCGTGGTGACTATTCCTCAATGCAAGGATACATACCTCGTCAAGAAGAAGGAGACGCTTTACAGCATATCACGTCAGTTCGGTCTGACGGTTGATGAGCTGAAGCAGGCAAATCCATTCATCGAGGGCGACAAGATCAAGAAGAACACCGAACTGTGCATTCCTTATTCCCAAGCTGAAGTAGCAGGAATCAAGGAGGCTGCCAAACCAAAGCCTGAAGTCATCATGCCGAAGGAACTACGGGTCGCCGTCATGCTGCCATACGGACTCGGCAGTTCTGTGAAGTCGAAGGAGGCATGTACCATGATCGACTTCTACGAAGGAATACTCCTGGCTGTCCAGGAAATGAAGAGTAAGGGCATCAATGTCAACATATCATCCTACGACGAGGCTGATATCGACCGTGTTCTTGCAAAACCTGAATTACAGAAAATGAATCTCTTCATCGGCCCGAAGGACGCAGGCAACATAGCACGTGTGACGAACTTCTGCAAGCGCAACAACATCACATTGGTCATTCCGCTTTCTTCTGCCGACAATATCGTTGACGAGGCTCCGAATGTATTCCAGGTCAACAGCAAGATCACCACACGCAATGACAGGATGTTCGAGGAGTTTATGCGCCGGTTCTCTACGTCGAACATCATCTTCACTACCGTTGATAACCAGTCGAATCAGGGACAGAATGTTACGGCTCTGAAGAACTACCTTTCCAGGAAGGGTATAAGCTATAAACATGTTGACCAATCCGAACTTACAGAAGACTCCACTCTGTTCGTCACCGGACGGAAGAATGTCATCATACCTCTCTCAAGCACTCAGCAGAGTTTCGAGACGCTTGTCCGACAACTCAACAAGGTCAGCATATCGTCCGATCTCATCACCGTAGTCGGATGGAATGAATGGCAGGCATTCGCACAGCAGTTCCCTGTTCAGTTCTCCATGTATCACTGCTCGTTCTTCAGTTCGTTCTTCTGCAATCCTACGGATTATGAGTCCGTTGCGTTCTCTGCTCTCTTCAAGAACCGCTTCAGCCGCGAGCAGTACGCCACATATCCTCGGTTCGGAACTCTTGGCTACGATATAGGTTGTTTCTTCATCCGCCACATGTTCGAACAGGGAAACAAATTCACCGAGAAGGCCGCACGTCTTTCGTCAAAGGCCATCCAGAACCCTCTTTCATTCGTCCGCAAGGAGATGGGATCAGGATTCATCAACAACTCCCTGATGTTCGTAGAGTATAAATCCGACGGAAAGGTTTCCGTTACTAAACTTTGAGAATGAGAAAAGCCATATTATCACTCATCCTTTCTCTCTCGTTCCTGACGCTTCAGGCACAGGTAGGCGACCGACGTACCGATTTCGCTGTCGGCATCACCGGCGGTGGGGTTCTCAACAAGATGACCTTCCAGCCGTCTATCAAACAGAACATGCTCTTCGGTCCCACCTTCGGTCTGGCTGCTCGCTACATCTCCGAGAAATACTTCACCTGTATCTGCGGACTCGTCGCCGAAATCAACTACACCCAGCTCGGATGGGATGAGAATATCGAGGACTGTAACGATACATATTACAGGACCATCAATTATGTTCAGGTACCGCTTCTCATGCAACTGGGATGGGGACGCGAACGTAAAGGATGCAAGTTCGTCTTCGAGGCTGGTCCGCAGTTCGGCTATGTACTTGGCGACACCGAACATAAGAGCGACCCGTTTGCAGGAAGTCCGCGACCAAACAATATCAACGGACAGTACGGCATGGCTATCGACAACNNACGAGGGACGTATTTCGAAAGTCGTGGCTCAGGAGACAATGCCCGTGGAGAACAAGTTCGACTACGGCATTGCTGCCGGACTCGGACTTGAACACTCAAGCCGAATCGGCCATTTCATCCTCGGAGCTCGTTATTACTACGGTCTCGGCGATTTGTTCGACAACAGCAAGAAAGGCTATTTCGGTCA
>DCGE01000004.1:0-585 GCA_002314525.1 Prevotellaceae bacterium UBA1786
GCTATTACGAAAAGGTCACGAAAAATCACTCTAAGTTTGCAGAATAATTTAATACTATCAGGTGTAAATTCCGTGAAATGTGGATAATTTTTTCCGTGAAATGTAGCGATGTTGTTCCGTGGATTGTGGAATTAATATTCCGTGGGTTCATTTTCTTCCCTTCCCCAACACCGTGCCATTTGCTCCGAATGAAGTATAGTAACTAACAAAATTAGTTAAATAGTAACGATTTTTTATAGTTACGCATTGCGGGATGAAAAACTTTCCATATCTTTGCGGCACGAAACTAAAAAACTGAAGAATTATGAGAAGACTGTCAAAGAAGAAGGAAGAGATCATGAACCTCTTCTGGGAACATGGAAAGATGTATGTGCGTGAACTTCGTGAACTGTACCAGGATCCGAAGCCTCACTTCAACACCCTCTCCACACAGGTGCGCATGCTTGAGTCAGACGGCTACATAAAACACGAGGCCGTAGGCGCCAATTTCCGTTACTACCCTGCATTCTCGCGCGAAGAATACAAAGGTATGTCACTCTCAGGTTTCATAGGCAAGTATTTCAGCAATTCATATATGAACGTTGT
>DCGE01000004.1:596-2266 GCA_002314525.1 Prevotellaceae bacterium UBA1786
GTGTATCGTCGTTCGTAAGCGAGGAGAAGATCTCCATCGACGAACTGAAGCAACTGATTCAGCAGATAGAAGAAGGCAAACAATGATTTCATTCCTCACATACGACCTCAAGGCGGCGGTGCTGATAGCAGTGTTCTACATCTTCTACCGGTTACTGCTCTCGAAGGAAACCCTGCACCGAATGAACCGCATCGTACTTCTCTCGACAGCAGTGCTATCGCTCGTGCTGCCACTCTGTATCATCACGACACATCGGACGGAGATCATAGCAGGCCTACGTCCGACGATCGACGTCTTCACAGGACAGGCTGCAATTGATATAGAGCAGACAGTGCCATCAATTCCTTGGTGGCAGACAGCAATAGTGACAGCCTACCTCATAGGTGTGGCAATAATAATAGGCAAGATCCTGATTTCCCTTATAAGTATCATGCGTCTCATCCACAGTGCACAGGATGTTCGCGAGTACAAGGGAAGTCGTCTGATAATTAGTGATGAGAACCGTGCCTCGTTCAGTTGGATGAACTACATCATCATCGGCCGAAACGACTACGAACAAGGCATTGAGGAAATCCTCGACCACGAGAAGGCACATATCGGCCTTCGGCATTCGTGGGACATACTGCTGGTTGACTTGATATCAGCCATCCAGTGGTTCAATCCTGCGATATGGATGCTTCGCTCTGACCTACGTGCCATACACGAGTATGAGGCCGACGAGGCAGTACTCCTCAAGGGCGTGGATGTCTGGCACTACCAGTACCTGCTGGTAAGCAAGGCTATGGCAGACAGCGGATTCAGTATCACCAACCAATTCAATCACAGTAACCTAAAACAACGAATCAACATGATGACAAGCAAGAAATCAAACCGCAGCAGTGCCCTCAAGGCACTCTACATCCTACCGATAGTAGGAATCAGTCTCGCAGTATCGGCTAAGACCATAGTGGACTACCAGTACGAAGAAGCGGCAGAACCACAGGTAACCGCAGTGAAGCAGATGCCGGCAGAACCGGTTCAGCATGTGCAGCAGACAGAAATGGAAGAGCAGGAAGAAATCGTCCCGGTTGCTCCTGAGGACTCCATCAAGCCGACGGTAGATTCACATACATTCATAGGCGACAATGGAAATGGAACTAAAGGGCGGCCGCTCATTGTAATCAATGGAACGATTCTCCCTGAGACCATTCCCGATAACAATGTCTTCGTAGGTGATCTCCTCGAAAAATACGGAATAAGCCGCGACAATATCGTTTCAGTCAATGTACTGAAGGATAAATCAGCAACAGAAGTATATGGTGACAAGGGTAAGAACGGAGTAGTAGAAATCAAGACTGAAGACGGCAAGGCTCCTCAGCTGAAAGAGGAAACAATGCAGCCTGTTGAGGGAAAGCACGAAGGAGATGATGTATTCGTCAATGTTGAGGAAATGCCTGAATTCAAAGGCGGACAAGCCGGTCTGATGTCACACTTATGCCAGAACATCAAATACCCTGCCCTCGCTCAGGAAATCGGATTGCAAGGCCGAGTGATAGTACAGTTCACCATCGGCAAGGAAGGCGAAGTCTATGACGTCAAGGTTATTAAGTCAGCAGCGCCTGACGATCCGTCGAAATACGAGTGGAGGGACAAGGATGGCAAAAGGGTTGAAGGTCCGCAAGGTGAGAAGT
>DCGE01000004.1:2314-3489 GCA_002314525.1 Prevotellaceae bacterium UBA1786
ACCCAGAAGCCAACCAGCAACTGAGCGAGGAAGCCATCCGCTGTGTGAAATCCACTACAGGCAACTGGACCTCAGGCAAGCAGAAAGGTGAGCCAGTCGCAGTAAAATACACCATCCCTATCCTCTTTAGACTCAATTAGCAGAAATTCCGGCAAACCACAAAGACTTGCCGGAATTTTTTTGTATATATCCAGGCTCAGAAGTTGAGTTTGTCCTTGCAGTTGTAGATGAGGGCGGCGATGGCGAGGAGGATGAAGGTGAGGATGTGTACGCTGTTGCGGAGGAGGGTGGTGAACAGTTCCGAAAGCGACGAGCCGGCTACGAGGATCTCCTTGAGCAAGTTGATGCCACCGCCGAAGATGAGAATCACGGCGATGATGACATAGCAGACTGTCTGAGCGATCTTGTCCCAGTTGATCCGACGGGATGGCAGATTCTGCATCACTCTCTGTGTGAACCCATCGTCAGGAATGTCCTGACGGGTTTGGTGGAGGTATTGTTCAATATCAGTCATAGTTGTTCTCTTTAAGGAATTCAGTCATTTTTTCGCGGCCACGATGAATATGTGACCTGATAGTGCTTTCTTTGAGTCCAGTGATTTTTGCCACTTCCTTAGTCGGTCTGTCCTCGACGAGGGCGAGTGTGATACATAGACGTTCGGTTTCGGTAAGCAGACTCATGGCTCGATAGAGGTCGTCGCGGAGATTGGGATCGCGATCAAAGCAGGGTTGATCATTGTCTTCGGGGCTGAGTCGGTCAGTGGGATGCTGGCTGCGCTTCCAGTCGTAGAAGACGTTGTAGGCTATGCGATAGAGCCAGGTGCGAGTGGACGAGAGGTGAAGAAAGCGGTCCCAACTGGTGTAGGCCTTGATGAAGGTCTCCTGTGCGAGGTCGTCACTGAGCATGGAATCACCCAGCGTGAGGTTAAGGAACAACCGGCGAATGGGAGCCTGATGTTCCTTAACGAGCTGGGTGAATGTGGCTGTGAGAGGCATAGGGTGGCAGGCGGAGCCTGCAGTTAGGAGTTAGGAGTTAGGAGTTAGGAGTTAGGAGTTAAGTCACTTCGTGCCTTTTCTTCAGACGCGACTCGGCAAAGTTCAAGCGATACTTCGACAAGCTCAGCACATCGGCTCACATCTTCTGCCATCATTCCAATCCACTCCCGAACAAGTTCG
>DCGE01000099.1:0-172 GCA_002314525.1 Prevotellaceae bacterium UBA1786
CGCCAGAAGCTTCAGGCTGAATATGATGAACTTGAAGTTCTGATTCACCACCTCCGCGATATCCTCGCCAACGTGGATCTTCAGATGGCTGTGATAAAGGATGAGATGGCTGAACTTAAGGAAAAATATGGTGACGAGCGCCGCACCCAGATTGTGGCTGCAGATGAAGACT
>DCGE01000099.1:196-2585 GCA_002314525.1 Prevotellaceae bacterium UBA1786
ATGCCGATGAAGATGTCGTCATCACCATCTCCCATATGGGTTACATCAAGCGCACGTCACTTTCCGAATACAGGCAGCAAAGCCGTGGCGGCGTAGGCTCCAAGGGCAGTACCACAAGGGACGAGGACTTTATCGAGCACATCTATGTGGCCAATATGCACAGCACGATGCTCTTCTTTACACAGAAGGGCCGCTGCTTCAAACTCAAGGTTTACGAAATTCCTGAGGGCGTGAAGGCTTCCAAGGGCCGTGCAATACAGAACGTCATCAGCATTGAGGCTGACGACAAGGTTAAGGCATATCTCAATATCAAGAACTTTGACGATACTGAATTCAATACCAACAACTATATCGTGATGGCTACCAAGCGCGGTATCATCAAGAAGACTCTGGTGGAAGCCTATAAGAACGTCAATGTCCGCGGTATCAATGCAATAGTAATCCGTGACAACGATGAACTTCTCGGTGCTGACTTGACTGACGGCAAGTGCGACATTCTCCTTGCGGGACGCAAGGGTCGCTGCTGTCGTTTCCCGGAGGATACGGCCAGAGCGGTAGGTAGAACCTCTATCGGCGTGCGTGGCATCAATATTGATGAGGATGACGAAGTGGTCGGTATGGTATGCATCAAGCCTGAGACCGCGGCACAGTTGAACGAACGTATACTCATAGTCAGTGAAAACGGTTACGGCAAGCAGTCTGACCTCGAAGAATATCGCCTCACGAATCGTGGCGGAAAGGGCGTCAAGACCATCAATATCACGCCTAAGACAGGTGACCTGATTGCCATCAAGTCCGTTACACCGGACAATGACCTGATGATCATCAACAAGTCAGGCATCGCCATCCGTATGGATTCTGAAGAGATTCGCGTAGCAGGCCGTGCAACTCAGGGCGTCAAGCTGATCAATCTCCGCGAAGGTGATTCAATTGCTGCTGTCTGCACAGTGGCGAAGGCTGAAGAGGAAACCGAAAATGTAAACGATACCCCAAACGAAAACAATTAACATCTATAAAATTAATTCTATGAAAAGAGTAATTTTCACACTTTCATTGATGATGGCTGTAACAACTGCTTTTGCACAGCCAAAATCAGCTGCTGAAGCACAAAAAAATGTAGAGAAGGCAGTTGCAGCCGCTGCAGATGAGAAAAAGGCAGCAAAGCCAGCAACCTGGATCGCTCTCGGTGATGCTTATGTCGCAGCATATGAACAGCCTACAAAGAACATTCTGATTGGAACGCCTCAGCAGGAGGTAAAACTCCTTATCAGGGAGCAGCAGATTCTCAACAGTGAGGTGAAGAAATTCAACAATAGCACCTACGTTGTTGATTCATATGCAGACAAGGACTTGTTCTACAATGAAAACGGTGTGCTTGAGTTCTACAAGATCACAAAACCTGCTATGGATTGTGATATTCTCGGCGAGGCTCAGAAGGCTTACGAGAAGGCTTTCGAACTTGACGTAAAGGCTTCCAAACTCAAGGACATCAATGCCAAGATGACAAAGGTTCACGACCTTATGGTAAATGAAGCTCTCGCCAACTATTTCACAGGCGACTATGTGCCATCAGCAAAATCGTTTATCGCAGCTGTCGGTTGCGCAGAATCACCTGCCCTCGCTCACCTTGACACATTGAACACCTATCATGCAGCTCTCGTTTCCGGTTTTGCGGGTGACAATGAGAATGCCATCAAATATTATGGCAAGTGTATCGATATGAAGAACTACCAGGAAGGCAACGTCTTCTCAAACCTTTCAAACATTTATATGGCTGTCGGAGATACCATTACCGGCAAGAAAGTGCTTGAGGAGGGCTTCACCAAGTATCCACAGAGCCAGGGCGTTCTCGTAAGCCTCATCAACCTCTACAGAACCACCAATGAAGATCCTCAGAAACTCTTTGACCTTCTTCATTCCGCTCAGGCAAACGAACCAACAAATGCCAGCCTTTATTATGTTGAAGGTGACATCTATAAGAATCTTAAGGATTTTGAGAATGCCGAGAAACTTTTCTACAAGGCTACGGAAATCGACCCTACATACGTATTTGGTGTTCTCAGCGTAGGCATCATGTATTATGACAAGGCTGTGGATATCCAGACAAAGGCAAGTGAAGAGCTCAATGACGCAAAGTGGCAGGAACTCAACAAACAGTTCGAGGAGACTCTCGAAGGCGCAATCGCTCCATTCGAAAAGTCTTTCGAGATGACTGAGGATAAGGAGATCAAGGCTGCAGTTGCAGAATATCTCAAGAACATCTTCTTCCGTTTCCGCACAAAGGGCGACGACTACATGCAGAAATACAACACCTACAACGATTACCTGAAAGCCAACAAATAGTTTTCACAAATCTTATAAAACAAGAAGGCGACTAATAAGTGATTAT
>DCGE01000096.1 GCA_002314525.1 Prevotellaceae bacterium UBA1786
AGGATCGAGACCGATGCCATTGATGATGGCAGCAGAATCGAGACCCTTGACCTCTGCGTATATGTCGAGTTCGTTGAAGTAAGAGACGCGAAGGGCAAGATAAGTGTTAGCGAAGAGTTTGACAGCTTCAGCCTCTGTCCGATGCATCATCAAGACAGGTATATCAGACTTGAGTGCGCCCTCGACGAGGAGATCGGCAAAGACCTGTGCCTCTGTCTGAAGTTCATCATCTCGGCCAACAATGATGCGGCTGGGGTAGAGATTGTCGTAGAGCGCCTTTGACTCGCGCAGGAACTCAGGGCTGAAGAGTATCCTTGCATTGGGATATCTCTTGACGAGACGATCGGTATATCCTACAGGGATAGTGGACTTGATGATCATCACTGCATCAGGGTTGACGCTAAGCACCAAATCGATTACGTCCTCGATATGGTGAGTGTCGAAGAAGTTCTTGACAGGATCGTAATTGGTAGGTGCAGCAATGACGACAAAATCAGCATCACGGTAGGCTGATGCGCCATCGAGAGTGGCTTTCAAATTCAGTTCTTTTTCTGCAAAGTACTTCTCAATATATTCATCCTGGATTGGAGAAATACGTTTGTTGATCTTGTTGACCTTGTCTTCGATTACATCGACGGCTGTCACTTGATGCTTCTGCGAGAGAAGGGTGGCAATGGATAAACCTACGTAGCCCGTGCCGGCTACTGCAATCTTTAATTCACTAAATTGTCTCATATAAGACCCCCTCTTATCCCCCTTAGAAGGGGAAGACCGGAAGGGTTACGGTGTTAAGACCCCCTCTTGCCCCCCCTAAGGGGGAGGATTGGAGAGGGTGTGGTGTTTATGTTATTCGTAGCCTTTTGGGTTGTTCTTCTGCCAGTTCCAGGAATCGCGGCACATCTCATCGATACCGAACTGAGCCTCCCAGCCGAGTTCAGCCTTGGCCTTGGAAGGGTTGCAATAGCAGGTAGCGATGTCGCCCGGACGACGAGGTTTGATGGAATACGGAACCTTGAGGCCGTTGACTTTCTCGAACGCATTGACAACATCGAGAACGGAATAACCATGACCTGTACCGAGGTTATAGATACAGAGACCTTTATTCTCGACGATGGCCTTGAGAGCAGCAACATGACCACGAGCAAGGTCGACGACATGGATATAGTCGCGCACACCAGTACCGTCAGGAGTGTCGTAGTCGTTGCCGAAGACTCCAAGTTCTTTACGGATGCCGACAGCAGTCTGGGTGATGTAAGGCATGAGGTTGTTAGGGATGCCGTTAGGGTTCTCACCGATGGTGCCTGACTCATGTGCTCCGATAGGGTTGAAATAACGGAGAAGGACTACATTCCATTCCGGGTCAGCCTTCTGGACGTCGGAGAGGACCTGTTCAAGCATTGACTTCGTCCAGCCGTAAGGGTTGGTGCACTGGCCCTTTGGACAGTCTTCGGTGATAGGTATGATGGCTGGATCGCCATATACGGTGGCAGAAGACGAGAAGATAATGTTCTTGCACCCGTGCTGACGCATGACATCGACGAGGACGAAGACTCCATTCATATTGTTTTCGTAATACTCAAGCGGTTTGGCAACTGATTCGCCGACAGCCTTGAGTCCTGCGAAGTTGATGACAGCGTCAATCTTGTTGTCGGTGAAGATCTTGTCGAGAGCCTGACGGTCACGGATATCTGCTTCATAGAAGACGACGGACTTGCCTATAATCTTCTCAACGCGATGGATGGCCTCAGGTTGAGAGTTGTTGAAATTATCAACTACGACCACTGAGTGGCCTGCTTTGTCTAATTCAATGAGAGTGTGGCTACCGATGTAACCTGCACCTCCGGTTAAGAGTATGTTCATAATTACTATAGATTTTGTTTCACATATAATGCTTGAGTTTTTCGAACTGAATTTCGGAATCGAGGGAGTTGAGCATCTCCTGGAAGACTGCTGGATCGACATCGCCAAGTTCGAACTCTTTCTGGGCATCCTTGCGGATCTCTGCAATCCAAGTGCGACGAGCGTTGATGTAGTCGGCTTCAATACGTTCGGCATCGGCACGAGTGATTTCGCCTTCAATATGGTAGTAGTCGCGGATGAGGTCGTAGCTCCAAGTCCAGCGGTATTCATTATAGTTTTCGTTGACCATAACCAGTTCGTGGCGGATATCAGGAACAGTGGACAAACTGCCAGACTTGATGGCTTCAACGATTCGCTTCTCTTCGCTCTCAGGGATGAGGAGTCCGGAGAGGTCATTCCAATTACCCTTGCCGACTGTGTATTTCGGAACCTCAAGGATATGACGTTTCATGACGGCACCCATGTAGATACGCAAAGCAATATCATAGAACTTGATGCCATTGAGCAATGAAGAGGATTTGATGATATAATCGTGGAAGAGGTAGCTCTGCTGTCTGCCTCCCACTTCGAGCATAGACTCGAGAGTGCGCTTGGCAGCAGCAATACGGCCTACAGAGAAAGGAGAGAGCCAGTCGAAGTTGATGACAGAGTTCTTACATCCCTCAGGACGCTTGTCACGCTTTGGCCACTTACGGATATCACGATAGAGACCTACTGTTGTAAGATTGCGACCAGGGACGATATACATATCATCACCATATGCAATGAGGTAAGAGAATGGCAGCTTACGTGTGTCTGGATGGTGCATTAGTTTACCCATACAGACAGAGAATGTACCGATTTTAGCAGGCAACAGGATGTAACTGCCACTGGCTGTCTTTGTTCCACGCTCCAGAGTTCCATAGTGCATAGGTCCCATCTTGTACGCGTGATTACTGAAGTTAGTATTTGAACCAGCATTATAGAATGATAGCTCAGTACCAATCAGCAATGAACACTTATGGTGACTTGCTGAGAATGGCCCACAGAAAGCAGCACATGCCTCACCGTTAGCCATGAAGTTATTGGCAAAGAAGAGAGAGTTCTCTGCTGTGAAGCCATCGACAATCTTACATGCCTCTCCTACGAAACAACCTTCAAGTTTGGCATTGTTGGTGATGTTTGAACCGTTATAGATAACAGTATTGTCGCAAATCACACCTGCACCTATATATACAGGAGCCTCAGGCATACTCTTGAGAGTACATTCTTGAAGCATCTGCGCACCTTCAATGACGCAGTCGTTACCAATGTGACAGTTCTTAATAGAGCCTGTGTTGGTGATGCGTACACGATGATGTATAGTACCAGAACTTGCCTTCTTTCGGCGCTCGGTGATATATGAACGGATAACAGAGCGAATGGCCTCTGTGAACACTTTATCACTCTCGTACTTAACCATCAGACTTGCCATCTGTGATGAAAGTCCGTCAAAGATCATTACGTTACCATCGCCCACCTCGTTAAGAACCGGTATGATATGTCCTTCTCCAAAGGATGCATTATCTGTCGTTTCAATGCTGTGAACGTTGCTGATATAACATTCATCACCTACGTAGTACGAATTGATGTAGCCATACACATTCTCAATCAGGCAGTTATCGCCGATTGTGACGTTACGGAGAGTTGCATTCTTTATGCCACATTTTTTACTGAATCCTTCAGTAATCTTGAGGCTGCCATTATTTGTACCAAGAAACACTGTACCATAAAAGTCAGTGTTCTGAATACGTTCTGCACAGAACCCCTCATCGGCTACCTTAATGGCTGACCAGTCTTCTGCCGAACAGCCATTGTTCTGAAGTACGGTGATTTCTTCTTTACCTAGTTGTCTCATGTTTTATCTGTAATGGGTGTAAGTGTTGTTTGTAGGCATAGCCTTAGAGAAGGTTATCCTT
>DCGE01000226.1:0-246 GCA_002314525.1 Prevotellaceae bacterium UBA1786
GGTCTGTAGCCTCACAGTCGATAGCAACGTCAAGAGCCTTGTTTCCCTTAACGCGTTCACCGGTCTTAGGATCGAGTTCTACGAGACGGATGAAACCGAAATATGTACCGTAAGTGAGCCAGAGCTTGCCTGTCGTTGGGTCAAGGAGAAGACTTGCGTCGATTGCATCACAGTCTTCGTCAGTCTCTGAAGAAGCAACCTCAATTGCTTCAGTGAACTTGAAATCAGGAGAGTTTGGATCAAGAG
>DCGE01000226.1:319-720 GCA_002314525.1 Prevotellaceae bacterium UBA1786
CCGAGACCACCACCTGTAGCACTGTAAGCGATAAGATAACGATCACCGATCTTCATTGCATCAGGAGCTGCACCGCCACCAGGACGCTGTGCACCACTGTGCCAACTCCATCCGTCTTCTGAGATGAGGCCACCACCACCAGTACCGAAAGTATAGTATTTTCCGTCACATTCTACAATAGTAGAAGGGTCGTGAATAAATGGAGCACCGATCTGTGCGTTCATTTCACTGCTCAAGGCACAAAGCCCAAGGCTCATAGCCAATGTATATATCTTTTTCATTGTAATTTACTATTATCAATTATCAATTATTTATTTAACGCTGATTGTGATGTTCTTTACAGGAGAACCATCTTCGTTTATGAAACGAACACAGAAGTCACTCATACCAGGACCGTTGAT
>DCGE01000226.1:787-6720 GCA_002314525.1 Prevotellaceae bacterium UBA1786
CCATACGACGGTCACCTGAGAGGATGACAGCTTCCTTGCCGTCAATCCACCACATTGAAGCAGAGTTTGAACCGACACCCATACGTACGTTTGGAATATCCTCAGTACAGTTGATAACTGTTGTTGCCCAGAATACTACACCGTATTTTGTCAGTTCACGTTCTGTGGCGAAACGATAGAGCTTTGCGTTGAAGAGCTTGCTGTCGAGTGCGTGCCAGGTCAGTTCCTGATCGGCGATCTTCACCTTCTGACCGTCGGTAGGAAGGGTAGTCACAGGACTTGGATTAGGAACGTTCGTTGCAAAAGCATCACGGATGTATGAATCCACGAACGGAGTGTTTGAACGGTTAGGCTTGTTGAATGGTTCCAAAAGCAACCAGCGACGGATGAATCCTTCGTTGTCGGGAGCCATGGCCTTCTCAGTGGCAGGAGTGAAGTATTTTGATTCCTGCGCATTTGCAATTGAGCCAAGAGAACAAAGTCCGAGACCCAAAGCCAAAACTAATGTCTTTTTCATTTTTGGATAAATTTTTTGTGATTATGAATAAAAATACCTGATTTGTTATTGTTTGTGTGGAAGTCCTCAAGGCTGTTTGCAACCTTACGGCCGGAGACGTCATATACTGCGTCGTCGAGGACTGAGGAAGTCGAATATTCAGCCCAAGGCTGGTAAATATCGGTTACATAACGATTGTGGAATCCCTCCAGAAGACTGTAGTATGCAGGTTTCGGCTGGAGGTTCTTGTCAAAGATAAGAGGATTCTGGTCACCTTCAATCCATGTATGGGCGTCATCGATACCCCATATCATCATCGTAGGAGCGTTGGAAGAGGTTAGGAAACCATCAAGGATCTTCCTGTATGTCTCTGCCTGCTTCTTCATGTTGGCAGTAGTATTGTTGCCTGCTTTCAGCTCAAGTTCGGTGATGATGCAATCAATACCTAACTGCTGCTTGTAGTATCGTGCATTTTTTGCAATGCCCTCAACTGCGTCACCGGAACTCAGATGGCACTGCAGACCGACTCCGTCGATAGGCACACCGCTCTTCTTCATGCGTTTCACGAGGTTGAACATGGCAGTTGCCTTGTTTCCTCCGTAGAAGTCTGCACCATAGTCGTTGAGAAACAGTTTCGCATCAGGATCTGTCTGGTGGGCCCATTTGAAGGCTGAGTCAAGGAATGCCTCACCGATGACCTTTACCCAGACCGACTGACGGAGATAGTACTTGCCGTTTGAAGAAGTGACTCCCCATTGGTTGTCGTCAAGTGTTTCGTTGACAACGTCCCATTCAGCAACCTTGCCCTTGTAGTGGCGCATTACTGTTACGATATGGCGTTTCAGGATGCTGAGAAGTTCAGCACGGCTCCAGTTCTTGTCGTTTTGGTAACCGTCTTCTGAAATCCATTTTGGAACCTGTGAGTGCCAGCAGAGTGTATGGCCACGAACCTTCATGTTGTGACGCTGTGCGAAACTCACCAGCTTGTCACCGTTACCGAAGCTGAATCCTCCCCTGCTCGGTTCAAGTGCATCCATCTTCATCTCGTTCTCGGCAACTACGGCATTGAATTCAGTATAGATCTTCTTTGCGTATTTGTCATTGTCGTTTGCAATGTTCATGCTACCTGCAGGTACGCAGACACCGATGTACTTACCCATCATCTCTGCGTAGTCGCGAAGATGGAGTGGGTCACTCTGTGGGTCGTATGTCTCCTGTGCACTTGCTGTGTATGAAGTGAAAAGTGAAACGAGAAGAGTGAATGTTGAAATTGAAAAAATCCGATTCATATAGTTTTCAGTTTTCAGTTATCAGTTGCCACCGAATCCACCTCCGAATCCGCCAAAACCTCCGAATCCGCCGAAGCCTCCTCCGAATCCGCCCATAGGACGTTCCTGCTCAGGAGCCTTGAATTTATTCTCGATTACACGGTAGTTGCCGCTAAGGTGCATGAAAGCGAAGAGACGGAGCAGACCGTCATAGTATTCATCAAAGAATCCGTCAGCGAGTGGCTCGTGAGGAGTCTCCCAGAGCTGGCGAACGAATTCCTTGCTCTTTGTGTGCGTTGCACAGAGTGATACGGCAGCGCTTGTTGCAACAAGACCCATTGAGTGGCGGAGTGCCTTAGGGAAACTACCAGCGCGGAGTGTGTCTGTAGGAGCTGTACCATCTACGTTGTACTGATCGACGAATGTCTTCACACCCTGACTGTAGAGGAAGTTCTGTATTGTGTTTCCGTAGTTCTGCTGCCAGTCTTTGTCAGTACATGCCCATGAGTAGTCGAGAGCTATGTTCATAGGAACGCGCCAGGAATCGTAGCGGAAAGTGCCCTGCTGGCCACCTCTCCAACCTGCCATCAGCGAACCGTCGTAGTTGTTTGTGTCAGGGTTCAGACCCGTCTTCGGGTTGATACTCTTGTGGAGGTATTCACGACTTGCTTCAGCACACTGTTTCCAGAAGTTTGATCTTCCGTCGTAGAGCCATTTTGCCCATACCTCATAGAATGCAGGAAGATGGTATGAAGGGTCTGTGTAGTTGCTTCCGGGAACAAAGGTGATGAGTTTGGTGTTGAGGTCGATAAGAGTACCGCTGCGGTCCATTCCTACCTTCGACATTGACTGGTTGACGATATACTGAGCCTCCTCGAGGTAGTTGATGCCTGTATCGTTGCCCCACTGGTTGGCAGCGAAGATGAGTGCTGTGATGTAATAGAGTTCGCCGTCGGATGCGGGACCGTTTGAGTTGCGACGACCGTCAGTGCGGCAGCTCCATGCGAAATAGCCCTTGTTTGCACCGTCAGTCATCTGCATGTATTTCTTGCTCCAGCGCCACAGACGGTCGAAGATATCCTTCTTGTTGAACTGAACGGCAATCATCATACCATATGACATACCTTCGGTTCTTACGTCCTTGTTCTTTACGTCAGAGATATAGCCCATTGAGTCGCCTACTTCGAAGTAGCACTTATGAGGTCCGTAGAACACGTCATTGAATACCGACTGCAGTTTGTCGTCAATCTGTTTCTGGGAATAACCCATCTCGAGGAAGTAGTTGCGGTATTCGCCTGTCTCCATACCGCTCTTTGCGTATGGGACTTCGTCGAATGTCACCCAGTCAACCTCGACATTGGCACCGCTCTTCAGCGATACAACTAAGTTCTGAACGCCCTGAGCACTGTTCTTCACCTTCGCAGTGACGAGCTTCCATTCGCTTGTTGAAGGAATCTTGACTGCTACCATCTCATTCGGAGCACCTACACTAAGTACACCACCCTTTGGAGCACGTGCCATGATCTTCACTGTACCTACACCGTCCTGGAAATCAACGGAATTGAATGTAACTGATGCACCCTTCTTTGGGAATATGGTCTTCCAACCCTTGAAGCAGTCGAGTGTGTCGTGGTAGTCGATCAGTGCACCGCCGTCAATCTTGCTGTAGCGGTCGATCTCGAGCTGCTTGTATGCCTTTGCCACACCTACACCGCGAAGGGTAGGCTTGACCATCTGGATTGTTCCGTCCTCATTGAAGAAGAGCGAGTCAACACATACCGAGCGGCGCTTGTCCATTGAAGGAGAATAGTAGTTGCAGTGGTAGAATACGTACCACTGACCTTTGAAGTTGATGATTGAGTGGTGGTTGGTCCAGCATCCGTTTGCATGCTCTTCAAAGAACACACCTTTGAATTCGTAAGGTCCAAAGATGTTCTTTGACATACAATATGCCAAAACCTCTGTGTTTTCTCTCGCCCAAGGGAAGGTCATATAGTAGTAGCCGTTGGCCTTGAAGAGGTACGGACCTTCAATAAGTCCCTTCTTCGGAGTATCCTCCACCTGGTGGCGTTCACCGGAGAGGGTTGTCCAGTCGTCATTCAGTTTGCCGATTGTGAATCCACGTGAAGGCCATACGAGGTAGCCTGTTCCGTCATCATCCTTGAAGATACATGGGTCTATGCCGTTAGGACCTTCCATTGGTTCGCGCATCACGCGGTAAGGACCTTCCGGACGGTTTGCAGTGGCAACACCGATACGGTAGCCGCCGAAACGCTGTCCTTCCTTCACCTTCTGCATTGCAGGGAAGTAGAAGTAGTACTTGCCGTTGTGTTCTTTGCAGTCAGGAGCCCACATTGAATAAGTTGCTGAGTTCACCCATTCCACGTTCTTCTGGTCAACGATTTTTCCGTGGTCGGTCCAATCCATGAGGTCGGACGATGAGAACACGTGGTAGTCAGCCATGCAGAACCAGTCTTTGCGAGCATAGTCGTCAGGAGCAGGGATATCGTGTGATGGGAATACATAGACTCTGTCTCCGACAACCAATGCTGATGGGTCGGCAGAGAACTGATCTCTGATAATTGGGTTCTGAGCCTGCGCTGCAACGCTCACGAACATGGCGAAAGCCAATAGAAGATTTTTTTTCATTGTTGATATAATAAGTTTGTAAAAAGTTCTAATCCTGTATTACGAAACGGAACACGTTGTCTTTGTATGTTGCTACGAAACCGCCTCGTGCATTGACGTGAACAGGCTGGAGTGTAGGGAACATTGCCGACTTGAGCACGAGATCCTGTGGCTCGTCCTTTCCGTTGATACCTGCAACATACCATGTGTCGCCTTTTTTTCTTGCCATCACGATGCTCTCACCTGGATAGCCGCTGATCAGACGTGTCTCGTCCCATGTAGAAGGCAGGTTCGACAGGAAGTCCTTTATGTGCTGAGGCTGTGACAGATATGATGACGGTCTGTCGGCCAGATGCAGGAGTCCTGACTCGTAAAGTACCGTAAGTGCCAGTTCATGACCGTCGGTCGTGATGTGAGGATGCTGTGAGTCGGAGAAGGTGCAAGGAGTATAGTCCATTGAACCGATGACGCCTCGTGTGAAAGGAATCGTTGCATTGTGGCATGCTGCCTTCTTTGTCAGTACCGGCAGGTTGTTGTACCATTCAGCACCATAAACGGCTTCGGTGGTCATGAGGTTAGGGTATGTTCTCTGCCATCCGCGAGGGATTGTCGCTCCGTGGAAGTTGATGAGCAGATGATGACGTGCGGCACATTCCATGAGGTCGATGTGGTAGTCGATAGTGGATTGGATGTCGCCTGCGAAGAAATCGACCTTCACGCCAGCCACTCCGATGCTATCGATGTATGCGAATTCCTTCTCGCGGTCTTCTGGCTTGTTCAGACGGTATTTCGGACCTGGTGCACCATTGACCCAACCTACTGATGAGTTGTACCATATCAATGGCTTGACACCCTGTGACAGTGCGTACTTCACTGCATCTTCCTTCGTCTTTCCGTCTTTCATCTCGTCCCATTCGGCGTCGATGAGCACGTATGGCAGTTTCAGTTCACGGGCCATATCCACGTACATCTTTATGATGTTGTAGTCGTTTGAACCGTGATTATATGCCCAGTAAACCCATGAAACCACTCCTGGCTTTATCCAGCTGATGTCCTTCAGACTGTTCTCTGCACTTACATCGGTGATGAGTGTTGATTCCACTACATCTGCCAGTGAACCTATCATGGCAACTCTCCATGCCGTAACCGGGTTCTCGTCCTTGTCGTGGCCGATGCGGAAGAGGTTCTTCTCGTTCTCGCTGTACAGACATGAACCGCTGTTTCCTTTCTCTATTCCGCCTTCGCTCATAAGCATGAAGACCGCCTTGTCCTTTATCTCGAAGAGGCATGGGAAGCCCCAACGCTTGCCGGCACTTTCCTGTGGGTTGATAGGATAGAAGTCCTCATAGCCGTCGCTATACTTCATCAACCATTTGTTCACACACTCCACCTTCATCTTCGGAACATCGGTATTCGATGTGCGGAAGGCGATTCCGTCGTTGTATGCACGGAATACTACGTTATATTCACTGCCGTCCTGGTGGCGACATTTCAGTGTAATTTCATTGGCCTGGTTCTCGCAATGTGAACGCTTGCCTGTG
>DCGE01000035.1:0-233 GCA_002314525.1 Prevotellaceae bacterium UBA1786
ATCGCTCCGCTTCTCGTTACGAGTCTCGTGTCGGTATGCGTGTCGTACGCCCTCACGGATACATCTCCGATGTTTCCTGTCGTGATCGACAAGCCGTTCTCTATTGATGTCATACCTGGATGTATAGTCCTCGGACTCGTCTGTGGCTTTGTATCGTTGTATTTCACCCGTACCATGAACTGGCTTGAGAACCTTCTCGGCCATGTCAATCGTTGGTGGGTCAGATATCTTCT
>DCGE01000035.1:359-1606 GCA_002314525.1 Prevotellaceae bacterium UBA1786
ACCTTGTTCTTCGGCAATGATGGCAACCTGTTGATCTATCTCGGTCTGGTTCTCGTGCTGAAGGTCTTTGCCACCACTGCTACCAACGGCGGAGGCGGATGCGGCGGTGTGTTTGCTCCTACGCTTTTCCTCGGATGCATTGCCGGTTTCATATTTGCCAATGTGTGGGACGATACGCTCCTTCTTGAGATGGGTGACAAGTTGGCTCTCTCTCCTAAGAACTGTGCGTTGTTTGGTATGGCAGGTCTTATGTCGGGTGTCATGCATTCACCTCTTACCGCCATCTTCCTCATTGCCGAACTCACCGGCGGATACAGCCTTTTCGTCCCTCTCATGTTGGTGTCGCTGATTTCGTACGTGTTGATTCGTGTGTTCGAACCTCATAGCATCTACGGAATGCGTTTAGCCCGTAAGGGGCAGCTGCTCACTCACGACAAAGACAAGAATGTGCTTACGTTGCTCCATATCGATGCAGTGATTGAGACCGACTACGTTACGGTTACTTCCGATATGGAACTGGCTCATATTGTCCAGGCAGTCATCAAGTCTCATCGCAATATCTTCCCGGTCTTGGATAAAGGCGGACATTTCGACGGTGTCATCACTTTGGACTCCATCCGCAAGTACATGTTCCGCCCCGAACTCTATCATCAGTATTCAGTTCAGTCATTTGTCAAGAGTCCTCCTTGTCTGTTGAACACTCATGACACACTCAAGACCGTCCTTCATAAGTTCGAGGATACCAACGCGTGGAACCTTCCTGTCGTAGATGACGAAGGCAGATTCATCGGTTTCGTATCCCGTTCCGGTCTCTTCCACTCATATAGAAACATAATAAAATCATTCAGTTCTGATTGACATGAACAAACAAGATCTGAGAATCATATTCATGGGTACTCCCGACTTTGCAGTCGAAAGTCTTCGCTGTCTGGTCGAGGGTGGATATAATATAATAGGTGTTATTACCATGCCCGACAAACCTGTAGGTCGTCATGGCAGTGTCCTTCAGGCCAGTCCTGTAAAACAATATGCCGTTGAACATGGCATTCCAGTCCTTCAGCCTGAGAAACTCAAAGACCCCGACTTCGTCGCCCAACTTCGGCAACTCAATGCCGATCTGCAGATCGTCGTGGCTTTCCGTATGCTTCCTGAGGTGGTTTGGTCCATGCCTCGTCTTGGCACTTTCAACCTTCATGCATCCCTCCTTCCTCAGTATCGGGGCGCAGCGCCTATCAACTGGGCTGTCA
>DCGE01000035.1:1642-5326 GCA_002314525.1 Prevotellaceae bacterium UBA1786
TTCCTCCGCCATGAAATCGATACGGGCCGAATCATCCAACAGGTCCGTGTGCCTATCAACATCGATGACAACGTGGGCGATGTCCATGACAGGTTGATGATGCTCGGAGGTCGACTTGTGACTGAAACTGTCGACAACATTCTTGCAGACCGCATCACCACGATCGATCAGGACGATATCGTGTCGCAGATCGATGAACTCCGTCCTGCTCCTAAAATCTTTCACGAGACCTGCATGATCAACTGGAATCAACCGGTGAAACAAGTGTATGACTTCATCCGCGGACTCTCTCCGTATCCTGCTGCATGGTCTGTACTGAATGATACTCAGGTCAAGATCTATAAGGCTCTCATGACAGATGAATCATCCGGTTCCATGCGACCGGGAACCATCCTCTCCGATGGCAAGACCTACCTCCGAGTCGCCTGTTCCGACCGTCTGCTGTCGGTCGAGACGCTTCAACTTGCAGGCAAGAAACGCATGGATATCCGCGACTTCCTCCGTGGCTGGCGCTACGATGACAGGCAGAGTTTCAGGAGTGACAGGTGAGGTTTTCACACCCTCCAAAATGTTAAAAAACGCCATGTTCTTCACATTTGACCCCGAAAAATTTGGAAATGTCAGAAAACTTCCGTTACTTTGCATGTCGTATTAAAAACAATAACAGTAACAATACAAAACATTATTGCCTATAGAACAACATTACGCAAGAACAAATAGTAAATCTGCTTAATGAAGAATCTTTCAGTACTAACCGACGAACAGTTGGTCAGTCTTTATGTAAAAGGTAATAATGATGCGTTCGATACTCTTCTCAAGAGATACGAAAGCCGTATTTATTCATATATTTTCTATATAGTAAAGGATCAGGACCGTGCCAATGACATGTTCCAGGATGTGTTTGTACGAGTCATCACTGCTCTCAATTCGGGTAGGTACGAGGAAAACGGAAAGTTCGCCTCGTGGATTATCCGCATAACTCACAATATCGCATTGGACTATTGCCGCCAGAATTCACAGATTCATGAAATCTCCAAGGACGATGAGAATGTGAACATCATCAACGACAGGAGTCTCGTATCCTACGACAACGTAGAACGTGAGATGGTCAGAGGTCAGTTGCTCAAGGATATAAAAGTCCTTATCGACTATCTCCCTCTCACCCAGAAGGAAGCTGTCGTCATGCGTTTCTTCTACGATATGAGTTTCAAGGAGATTGCTGAGGCCACGGGTGTCAGCATCAGCACTGCTCTTGGTCGCGTTCGCTACGGCATTTCCACCCTCCGCCGCCTCGCCCACGAGAAGAATATCCATTTCGCATCCTGACCTCTACATCAGGGGGAATATATTCACCAAACAGCCGGCTGTCGTATCCCCGCGACAGCCGGCTGTTTTAGTTTCTCCCTTCTTCCCAGACAAACAAAAAACCTGTGTGACAATCGTCATACAGGTTCCAATTCTCTCATCGGACTGAGTCCGATAGTAATTGCTCGTGCGTTGAATGATTATTCAGCTACAACTTCTTCTGCAACAACAGAGTCAGCAACAACTGAATCAGCAACTGTAGTGTCTTCAGCAACTTCAACAACTTCTTCTACACATGCAGAATCACAGCATGCAGAATCACAAGTTTCAGCGTTGTTTGCATTACCACCGCAAGATGCGAAAGAAACAGCTGCAACAGCAACGATTGCAAATACTAACTTTTTCATTTTACTTACTTTGAATTTTAATTGTTAAACAAAATTTTGCTTTTAAAACCGAGTGCAAAGTTAAGCACTTTTTTCTACATGTAGTTTGCGCTCACAAGTTTTTTCGTGTTTTTAATGAAAAAAACTTCTTAAATGATTAAAAAATGCACATGGTCGCAAAGTTGTGTGCACACTCAGTTTCCTATTGTCATTAAATCAGCCATCACGGTATTGCTGACGAAGATACCCTGACGGGTCAGTGTAAGTCGATGTAAATGTGTGTCTATCTGTAGCTTACCACCTTTGATATGTCTGCCGATTTCCGGCTCGATGGCGCTGAAATAGTCTGGAAACTCGTTTCTGAGTTGTTTCGTATCAATTCCTCGCGAAGTCCGCAGTCCGGTCATTATCTTTTCGTTGAAAATCTGTGCAGGTGTGAGCGTCTCGGAGTCTTCTATGGTCCATCCTTCATCAGTCATCGGTCCATTCCATTGGCGTGACTTGCCGTTGAAGGAGTGTGCACCGGCTCCCAATCCGATATATGGAATGCCTCCCCAATAACTACCGTTGTGGCGTGAATGGTAGCCTGGCTTGCAGAAGTTTGATATCTCATAGTGCTCGAATCCTGCTTCCCGTGTCTTGTCCATGAGCATGGCATACATGTCGGCAGAGAGTTCTTCGTCAATTTCCGTGAGACAGCCCTTCTGAACCATACTGGTGAGTTCGGTGCCCTCTTCGTACATCAGAGAATAGGCCGATATATGTCTGACATCCAGCGACAGGGCCTTGTCTATGTCTGTCTCCCAGTCCTTGAGGGTCTCACCTGGGAAGCCGAACATCAGGTCTATGCTCACGTTCGTCATTCCCGCTTCATGGCATGTCTCCACGGCCCTGACAGCCTGCTCAGCCGAGTGTCTTCTGTGGAGGAAGTGCAGCCTGTCGTCGGCGAAGGTCTGTACTCCCATACTGATGCGGTTTACGCCGAGGTCTGACAGATGGGTGATGAGTTCGGTCGACACGTCGTCAGGATTCACCTCCACCGTGAACTCCGGGTTCGGCTTCACGTTGAAATTGCGGTGTAGGCTCCCGACAATGGTCTCCAGTTGTCCGAAGGTCAGTTGCGACGGTGTGCCTCCGCCTATATACATAGTAGTGAAGTCGGTGTCGCCCAACCATCTGCTTCGTTCAGTCATCTCTTCGCACAGCTTCCCGACGTACCATTCCCTCCGCCCCAGAAGGGTGGTGGAGTAGAAGTCGCAGTATATGCAGCGGCTCTTGCAGAACGGGATATGAACGTATATTCCTGCCATCAGGATGCAAATTTAATAAAAAACTGAAAAAAACCACACAAAAATAGCCGATAAGATAAAACTTTTCAGTATCTTTGCATTCGATTGGCAAAAAATCATATTAATCTAAATAACCACATACAATAAACCGATTATGAAAAATTATCAGACTCAAGACATCCGCAACGTTGCCATCATGGGTAACAGCGGTTCTGGTAAGACCACCCTCACTGAAGCCTTGCTCTTCGAAGCTGGGCTCATCAGCCGTAGAGGTAAGGTGGCTCAGAAGAACACAGTAAGTGACTGTTTCCCAGTTGAACAGGAATACGGTTACAGCGTTTTCACTACAATCTTCAATGTGGAATGGAACGGGAAGAAGCTCAACATTATTGACTGCCCTGGACAGGACGACTTTGTGGGGCAGACAATCACCGCTCTCAATGTGACCGATACTGCTGTACTAATGGTCAACGGCCACTTCGGACTCGAAGTCGGCACACAGAACCACTTCCGCTATACCGAGAAACTCCATAAACCGGTTATCTTCCTTGTCAATCAACTCGATAGCGACAAGTGCGACTACGAAAACATCGTTACTCAATTCAAGGAAGTTTATGGCAGCAGCAAGGTTGTTCCCGTTCAGTATCCGCTCAATCCTGGCCCTAATTTCAACGCCTTGATTGATGTTCTTCTCATGAAGAAAT
>DCGE01000035.1:5404-5602 GCA_002314525.1 Prevotellaceae bacterium UBA1786
GAGGACATTCCTGCCGAAGAGATGGACAAGGCGCTCGAGATGCACAAGGCATTGGTAGAGGCCGCAGCCGAGAACGACGAAGGTCTTATGGAGAAATTCTTCGACTCAGGAACTCTCACAGAGGACGAGATGCGCGAAGGAATCCGAAAAGGACTTGCTGCACGTTCTATGTTCCCTATGTTCTGCGTCTGCGCAGGA
>DCGE01000218.1:0-434 GCA_002314525.1 Prevotellaceae bacterium UBA1786
TCACGACCGGTTTCAATGACACTGCGCTGATAGCGGAGATTCTCTATCATACGGCGGTAGTCCTTCTTCTCCTCGTCGGTGAGTGAGTCAAGACGCAGACGCTCACGAGCCTCTGGCAGACCAGGAGCATTGGCAGAATCAGGAATCTCGCCTGTCTTCAGGAAGCTGATCCACTCATCGAGCGAGTTGACGGCTAACTGGTCGAACTTATCCACTCGCAGAATGTAATACTCTGGGAAGATATCTGCTGGTGTCTCGCAATGGAAGTTCTTGCGTTGTGCGGCAGTAAGCCTCAGCACATCCTTGTCGCCATGGATGCCCTGGAATGTCGTTGTGCCGTGATATACGTAGTCATTGCCCTGGCCGAGTGAGAAATAAACGATATTGATAGAATATACCTTACGTATCTTCTTATACGGATCACCCTCACTGAG
>DCGE01000218.1:521-3480 GCA_002314525.1 Prevotellaceae bacterium UBA1786
TCCAACTCGCGGTTGTTCTGTATCTCGAAGATCATAAGCTCGCCCTCGGTATCCTCACAGAGCATATCGACACGGTTGAACTTGTCCGTCTCCGACTCCTTGTTAGCCTCACTCTCCAGTATAGACTTGATGCGGATGGTCTTCCCCATGATGACAGTGAGAAGTCCTTCCACGATACAGTAGTCTGCCTTGTTGCGCAGAATACGCTTTATTGCCCAGTCGAATCTTATAAGGTTTGCCATATTAAATATGAATTACAATTTGCGTTGCAAATTTACATATTTTCCTCCATACCACCAAATTTCTCGACAACTTTCTTTGCAATAATAGTGAAACAAATTGACGGACAAAACATGAAGATTGCGTATCATACGTGAAATTCATGTTTTGTCCGTTCACTTTTCATGATTAGCAGGTTGTAGGTGAAAAAGTTGGAGTACCTTTGCATCGTCAAACAGAAACAAGAGTTTCTCGATGGCATAAAAACAAACATATAAATAAAGAAAACAAACAAATTACTACAATCGTGCAAACGAGAGCAGAGACAAGAAACCCGCTTGAGTGTAGCCGATTAAAAACAAAGAAAGATTATGAAAACGCTATTTGCAATCGCAGCCATGCTGCTCACATTATTCACAGCTAATGCACAGAGTCTGTCTTGCCAGGATGTAAAGACATTCAGTGTTAAACCACACATCGGACTTGCAGCCGGCACGATGTCAACAACAGCCAACAGAGGAGCACACATAGGTGTCAACGTTGGTGTTGAGGGACAGTATCAGTTCTCAAGACACTTCGCCCTGTCAGCAGGCGTGGCTTACCAGCAGGAAGGTGGCAAGATGGATGATATAATTCTTAATCCAGGTCTAAGTGTAACGTATGACAACAAGCTTGGCTTCATCAATATGCCTGTCCTCGCCAACTTCTATGTCTGCAAGGGCCTGGCACTGAAGGTAGGTTTTCAGCCTGGATTCCTGGTAAGCAAGAAGGTCGAGGTCGCAGACAGGGAAACAGGCGAGCGCATTCCTGGCGACTATGAGGATCCTCTTAACAAGATGAACGTGAAAGTAGCATTTGGTATATCATACGAGTTCAACAATATTGTCATCGATGGTCGTATGAATATGAATACAGCAGGCATCTTTAAGCATTCCGAGGGCAGTGGCTTACCTGTATGCGGAAACACTGTTTATCAACTCACCGTAGGTTACCGCTTCTAAGTTTTCTCATTTAAAAAAATAACCTTTACAGAAGTTGAGCTTGCAAAACATTAATCTGATTATTTTATGAACATTTTTTCAAAGAGTGTTATTCTCACATTGACCTTTGCCGCCGTTGTGTCATGTAGCAATGATGACGACTTTACACAACCTGCAACATCGGGCAAGTCCATTGTCATTCTACACGAAAACGACGTTCACTGTCACCTTGACGGGTACGCACAGATGGCAGGACTCCGTAATGCGATTATAGCCTCTGACACTGCTGACGTATTGGTAGTAAGCAGCGGTGATATTATCAACGGCGGTCTGGCAGGTACCATCTCCAAGGGAATGCAGCCTATCCAGGTGCTCAACGCAGTGAAGTACGATGCCATTGTTCCTGGAAACCATGCCTTCGACTTTGGTATGGATAGACTCATGGAACTGAAAAAAGAACTGAAGGTTCCTGTTGTCTCAACAAACTTCACCAAGGCAGGTTCGAAGGATCCGTTGGATACGTTCCAGTCGTACATTGTCACAAGTGCTGCAGGCAGGAAAGTGGCATTCCTGGGATGCACAACGCCGTCGGTTATGGAGTCGAATATATCAGTAATGTATAACACAGATGGCAGCGAGCGCTACACAATGCACGGTGAGGATATGGCGGAGATGGTGCAGGAGAAGGTTGACAAACTCAGGTCAGAGGGAGTGGACTACGTCATCCTCCTCTCACACCTGGGCGAAGACCCTGTGGAGGCAGAAAGCGAATGGACCAGCTGCCGACTGATACATGACACCTACGGCATTGATGCCGTGCTGGATGCCCACACACACCATGTCATTACCGACTCAATCATAAACAACAAGCAAGGAAAGCCCGTACACCTTTCACAGACAGGAACAGAGTTTCAGTACATCGGCAAGATGTGGATAGGTCAAGACGGGACGTCCATGAACACCTCACTGATTCCTACCGCGACCGTCACATACCGCGACCAGGATGTAGAAAACGTGGTCAACGGCATAAAATCCGACAACGAGTTATACTGTAAAATGGATGTGGCAACCTCGCCTTTCGATCTCATTGTAGATAACGGTGATGACAAGGAATACATCCGCAATCATGAGACAAACCTTGGCGATATAGAAGCGGATGCTATGATAGCAGTCACCGGTGCGCAGATAGCACTGGTTAACAGCGGCGGTTTCAAGCGAAACATCAACAAGGGTATGATAACAGTGAACGATCTGCTGAACACAATGCTGTATGCTAACAATATCAAGAAGGTAAAGGTGACAGGCAAGACAATAAAGGACCTGATAAAAGTTACGACAGGCAATATGCCAAACAGAAGTAACAAATTCCCGCAAGTGTCAGGCATCAGATACACTATCGATGTCACAAGTGGCCGACCAGCGTTGAGCGACTTCATGGTGTATGACGGAACCAACGACGAGTGGAGCGCTCTCCGTGACGATGCGATGTACGAGTTGGCAATGAGCGAATATTACACATCATCCTTCCCGGAACTGTTCAGGGACAGCGAGAGTATCAGCTATGGTGAGTTAAAGACTGACTCTGACTGTCTGATGATATATATGCAAAACAACCTGAAAGGTGTAGTACCCGACAACTATGCTAAACCACAGGGGCGCATAAACATCCTTTGGTAAAGGATTTAATGATGATAAAAAAATAACTTGGTACGATTGAGGTAAGCATATACTATTTGTGATGAGATAATCACAAAGAAAAT
>DCGE01000088.1:0-205 GCA_002314525.1 Prevotellaceae bacterium UBA1786
CCTCTGCTATCGGGGGTCTGCACGAGTGCAATCATTTTTGATAACCTCTGCTTTCGGCGATGAATCTGATTGCTTTCGTGTGGATTGTGATAGGATTGCTACTTCACTACGACCTTCCTGCCGTTGTGGATGTAGACGCCTGGTGGGGTGGGGGACTTTACATTGATGCCGCTGAGGGTGAAGAAGGATGGGGTGGTGGAGGTGG
>DCGE01000088.1:223-6767 GCA_002314525.1 Prevotellaceae bacterium UBA1786
TCGGGTATTGCGGTGATGTACTTCTCGCGTGCTTCGTTGAGGTCGTCGAGTGCCTGTTGCAGTGCCGCTTCTTCTTCGTAGGTAAGCAGTCTTGACTGGAGGGCCTCAGCGGCTTGGCCCTGCAGGAGTTGCAGATTGTCGGCAGCTGACTTTATGTCGTCATCGTTTTGGTATTCCGAACCTGTCTCGTCGGCTCTGAGTACGTTGAATTCGGCAAGGTTGAAGATCATGGCACCTGCTGGATTGACTGCGCTTGAATAGTTCTTTGTCACCACGAAGCGGAGGTTGCTGTATTGTTTCGGCAGCATGATGGTAGGTGATGTCCAAAGATTGTACGATGTTGCTTTGGCAGTACTTGTATAAGGTATGATTCTGTCCCAATGCTCGGTGTCGTCTGACGCATAGATGTAGAACTCAATCGGCAGACAGTTGGTCAACTTGCTGTTGTAGAGTCGCATGGTACTGAACGAGAACCGGTCGGTCGGTTCTGTGAGTTCAGCCTGAATCCAGTGTTCTGTGGCCTCGATGCTGCCGGTCTCATCGCTTTGGATGCCTGTCTTGCGATTGCCGTCGAGGAGGGTGGTCATGTCATTGCCATAGAGTTCTGACAGTGCGTTGCACGATAGCGGACAGTGATCTCCTTCGGTATTGAGTATTGACTCGGTAGGGGTGAGGGTACCAGTATGAGTCTCTGAGACAGCCAGAAGCGACTGGCTTGAGAGTGCTTCCTGCTTTTGTCGGAGGAGGTCTTTATCGATACCTATACGGGCTTTGGCAATCAGCTGCCGAAGTTCGTCAGCCATTTCGGTGTCGTAGTTTCCCTTGCTGATTTCTTCCTCGAGTTCCTGTTTCTTTGCCTTCAAGTCGTTGAGTGCCTTGGTTGCATAGGCGTCGTCATCGTATTTTTTGCTGAACTCACACTTGTCTTCGTACATCTGAAACTCAGAGACGGTGAACATAGGACCTGCATTGATAAGCTTCATTCCTCCTGTATGCAGGATGATGAAACGGATGAAGCGGTACTGCTTGTGCATGTGGATGGTTTCAGACGGATATCCGACCAACTCCTCTCCGCCGAAATCATGTATGTGAGCCACGTCGGTCCATGTCGATTTGTTGTTCGATGCCGTTACGAGTATGTCGGTCCATCGGTCTCTCGGTCCGTAATCGCCTGCGCGGCGGGTATATACGAAGTGGAAGTCGGATACTGGATTGTCCATCAGATCCACCTGCATCCAGTGGGAGCCGTTCGGAGGCATGCTTGAATAGAGTGAATGGAGATATGTATCCGTGCTGCCATCGGTGATGTAGCGGAAGTACTGCCCCTCCTTGGTCTCTACGGCATCGGCACTGCATTGTTTGTCGGCATCGGTGATGAGAGGTGTTGTCCCGGATGTGTTGACCACGAGCGAATCCAGAAACCTGTCTGCCTCAGCCACCGCACCCCTGACATCAGTCTCGTCGTCCAGTTCCCATGTGAGGTCGGCCCAGCATGGGTTATGGTCGGAGTATTTCAGTCCCGAAGGCTGCAGACTCTCGTCAATCTCGCATTACTCGCAGGTGATGTCATCTGTTATGTAGATATAATCTATCCGTTTGTTGCTGGTTGTCTTCCCCGTTCCGACTCTGGTTGCTGCCACGTCCCATGAGTCCTGCATATGAGGATCTGTAGTGCGTGTGGCTATGTTGTAGCATGTAGAGTTAGGCAGTGAGTTCATGTCACCCGTCACTATGGCCGGCAGTCCCGGATAATTGTTCTGTATTGCAGCCAGACGAGTTTTCACCACTTTCATCTGATTCTCTTTGCACTGATCCTCACCATGATCCAGATGAGTGTTGATGAGTATGAACCGTCCACCGGTACGTATGTCGCGTATCACAGCCCATGTTGCCATCCGGATGCATAGTGTGTTCCATGACTTCGAAGGGACGTCGGGTGTTGTGGAAAGCCAGAAGAATCCGTATTTCTCGATACGTATCGTCTTGGTGTTGTAGATGATAGGCTCGTATTCGCCGCTCTCTACACCCGAGTTCCTTCCTCTGCCCACGATGGAATAGTCGGGCATACCACTCAGGAAGTCTATGAGGTCCTGCTTCTGAGGTTCCTGCATGCACAGGATGTCAAGGCTGAGCCTCTGCCAGTATTCCTGCATGGCCGCCACCCTGTACTCCCACAGGTTCACGCCCTCGGAAGGGATGTTGGTCTTCGGGACGTTGAAGGTCATGATGCGAAGGTGTTCTTCAGCTGCCAATACAGCCAGAGAAGCATATATGGTCAGTAATAATGTAATAGAGAGTCGTTTCATATTCATGTTTGCTTTGTTTCACGACCGCAAAGTTAGACAATTTTTTCCGAGATGGAATAATTTATTAATGTTTTTTTGTTAGATAATATTTTTTTGTTGTAACTTTGCAACAACATTAACAGATATTATCATGAAAAAATTCAAGCCATTCTTTTTTGCAGCCGTAGCGTGTATTTCAGCTACAATCCTATTGATTTCATGCTCAGATGATGATGGAGGCTCAGACTCTCCATCTTCAAGTGGGGTAGATTACCTTGTCATGTACTATGCCGTAGGAGGCAAAAATCTTGATGATGGTCAGTTGGCCAATATCTATCAGGCTCTAGATGCAGGCAGTTCGGATAAGGTCAAAATGACATTTCAGTTCAAGTTGTCTGCTTGTCTTCAAAATAAAGAAGAGTGTCGCAACTTCAACGGAACACGTCGCTTTACACTTGATGGCAATACTCAGTTCAAGGGCGTGATACCGAAGGACTCACTTCCTCCTTATTTTGCTGAATTTAAGAAAAAGCCAGAACAATACAAGGCTTTCTGTGACGCTGTCAGTTCCGAATGCATAGGAGATGCCTCGTATGTGATGGCATCCGACACAGCCCTTCAGTCATTCATCGACTGGAGTCTAAGCCTCTATCCCGATGCAAAAAATACTATCCTCATCCTTGGGGATCANNTGGAAGTGGATGGTCTTTGCATTATGATGGCGTAGCAGACAATGCAACCCGTGCCATTGAGTTCGACGATGACAATGTGAAGGGTTCGTTTCTGTCACTCCGTGCCATGGAGAGAGCCATCAGCAAGTCAAAGAATCATAAACTCAGTATGATTAACACCGATGCGTGTCTGATGGCTACACACGAGAATCTTGTCACCTACGCCAAAGTGGCAGACTATGCAATGACTGCTGTTGAGGTAACAGCTGGCAGGGGTGGTAATTATTACGTATTGCTTGAAACTCTCAAGTCTTCGGAATCTGATGAGGCTTCACTCTGGAATGCTTGCACATCCTATATCGATTATCTCAACACCTCTTGGTGGCTGACGGAAGGCTACTGCGATCTGGGCATCTATGATCTCAGAAAGTATGGTGCTCTTACGGCTGTTACCAAAACTATCTCTTCCGAATTAGTCAGCAAATGGAACGACCTCTCTGAATTACCTGTCTCCGACTCGTTAGGACTTTCACAGTGGCGCCACTTCATGCGAGTGGCAGTCAGCCGCTGTATGTCCATCGTGGAGCCTCCTTATTACGTTGCCGCATCAAAGATAAATGCCGATCTGATAACCTATATTGAAGAGGCTGATATACAGAAGAAATACATAGATAATAAGCTCTGCTACCGTGGTGTTCAGTTGCTTGATTGGCTTCTCGGTGACAGCAAGACGATTGAGGCAGCAAGGGAATCGGTAAGTGGTTCTGTTATCCAACTTCAGAACTTTTTTAAAAATAAGTCATGCGATGAATACTCAATCGCCGACATCCTTCGTGTATTGAACGAAAATCTGAAGGATGCTCAAGTGCCGGATGTCTATAACCCGTTCATCACTCTCCGCAGTGAATATCTGAAAGCTTTGAAGAGCATCAGCTATATCAACTGTACCAAAAGGACCCCTGCGGCATCGGCTGCCGACTATCCATACGAGTTCTGCGGACCTGGAATATTCCTCCATTCCCTCAATCCTGAGAACTATAATAGGGATGGAATATTGAAATACAAGGACATAACCCTTGCTGATGCTATCCGATATTACCAGGAAACAGACTTCGACAAGACTGCCAATTGGTCCACCTTCCTCCAACTCATTGATATCACCCCAACAATCCTCTACAATCCATCGCGCTCCAAGATTAGGTAATAACTTCCTGAATATCAAATTACAAATAATACCGAAAATTAATTACACAAATGAAACTGTTATCAGTAATTCTGTTAATGTTCAGTTGCTTATCCCTGCCGGTCAGTGGAGGATTAGCATAACAGCATAAACGAACTTTTATTGATATGAACCAATAGACGTGTTGAATTATGAAAAAGAATTTATATAGATTTATTTGTTGTGTCGTCACAATGATGATTTTGTGCAACATGAACTGTTTTGCGCAACGTAGTTTTTCACAGATTTCTGAAATTGCCAAGCAAAAGCTTCAGGGAAGTGTTGAGCTGGTGGCATCAGCAAATAAGTCTGCGAAAGAGAGAGTCATCAGGAAAACAAACTCTGCTGGTTCAGCTTCAGATTTGTTTTATGTGTTCAATGGTAATAAACAAGGTTTTGTAATTGTATCAGCAGACGAAAATGCTCCGGCAGTTTTGGGATACAGTGACGAAGGCTCGTTCGACCCAAATAACATTCCTGAAGGCTTGGCAACGATGCTGGAACTTTACCACGACCAGTTATCACTTCTTAAGTCAAAGCCTGATACACAAACCTTCTCAGGCAAAGGAACCTACACACCGATTGCACCAATGCTTAATTGCCACTTTTATCAGGCAGAACCTTACAACAATCTATGTCCGACTATCGGAGGAGTGCGTGCTGTAACGGGATGTGTTGCTACAGGATTGGCTCAGGTGTTATATTTTTGGCAGGCTCCTAAAGATTCGCTGAGAGGAACAATCCAGTTTGGCGGAAACAGAAATGTATATGATAATCCTGAAGATTTTCCTGTTGACTATAAATTGGGTGGGCACTATTTTGACTGGAAAAATATTCTTCCACGCTATGTTGAGGGACAATACACTCCAGAACAAGCGTATGCCGTGGCTGATTTAAGTCTTATCTGTGGAGTTGTCAACAATATGATTTATGGAGTCAAAGAATCAAGTGCCGACCTCAGATCGATTACAAAGCGACTGGTTGAGAATTTTGGGATGACTGACCGTTGTTCAGTACTCAGCAGTCTTGCTTGTTCTGCCTCGGAATGGCATGACTTTGTCATTGAGGAACTGCAGTCAGGTCGCCCAATTTACTATTCGGGCCAACTGCCATCAGACACAAACTCTGGTCATTGCTTTGTCCTGGATGGTTTGGATATCGACGGCCTTGTTCATGTCAACTGGGGATGGGACGGACGTAGTGATGGTTATTTCCTACTGAATATACTTAACCCAAGAGAACAAGGTATTGGTGGTTCAAGTACGGGTGGGGGATATGGTGCATGGAATCAGATGGTACGCGGACTCTGTCCGAAGGGAATGGATGAGGGAGTTCCATACATGCTCCGCTTGATAGGACGTTCAATGGTATGGATGGACCCCGTTGGTGGTAAGCAACAATTTGTAGCACCAACAAATAATGAACCATATTCTTTTGAAGTGAAGAATTCTAAAAAACTTGATATTTCCATGACTGTTTTTAATGTGTCAACAGATTTCAATGGTGTGTTAAATGCAGTGATATTACCTTTTGATATGAATGGAGATACCATAAAGATTTTCCAGCAAAATGATTCCGTACGTGGTGGACCAGGAGAATATGGTAAAATACTTAAGCTTGATCTTACAGGAATCCCTGCTGGGAAATATAAAATAAAATTCACAACACAAGACAAACGTGAATGCCAAATGCAGCCTTTGAATTTTGAATATGGTTTTCTTGACACACTCCATCTTCAGGTTACAGACAGTGGATATATCGTTTCAAAAATTACACAAGAATGCCCTATCAAATGTGAATTTCTTAATAGTCCTACAAGTATCCACCTTCTTGAAGGTCTGGATTCTATGAAAGTAAAGATCACTTGTCGCCCTGACATGGACTTTTCCGATAAGCGTCTTTCAATGTGGTTGGTTGCAATCAAATCGAAGGCAAACTTCAGGAAGTCGACACCTGCAAATTTTTTCAGCCTCAAACGTGGTGATGAATCAATCAATACATATTATCTGGAAGAATCATTGGCAGAAGTGAACAGTCAAGTGACAAAAGAAGAAAGTGACCTTAAGCCGGGTGACGTATTAGGTTTGTTCATGAAATCATCAACATATGATCAAGTATGCTCTGACACAATCAAAATAACCATATTAGACTCTGAAATACCAACAGGAAAAAAACCTGTTGAACTCACAATAAAAGGTGTTAAAGAGAATTACAACGAAGGCGATACAATTCATTATTCTTTGAACATAAAAGGCAACACGTTTATTTCTAAAAATGTATGTGTACTGCTAAAAGACTCTAAAAATACTACACGCATGCCTTCTAAAAATTTCAGGATTGATGTCAAGCCTGACACTGACACAGAT
>DCGE01000047.1 GCA_002314525.1 Prevotellaceae bacterium UBA1786
ACTTAGTTGCGGATTTGAGGATAATTAGTGTTGATGCGTTAAAAACACATTGTTCAATCATAAATACCAATTCTAAATTAGTTTAACATGAAGAAAATTCTTTTTCTTTTCGCAATGTTGCTGACTTGTATGTCAGTGCGTGCACAGATTTTTACTCCTCCGACTGGAGGGGCTTACAAGGAGCATGCAGTTAATGTCAAGCTTGTTGTCAATGGAACAACTATCAATTCCCAGACTTGGCGTCAGGTTGAGATAGCTGCATTCATCAATGACGAATGTCGTGACGTCATCTCATCCCAAATCCAGACAACTTATCAACGTTTCAACGGGCAAACCAACTTTTTCATGATGCGCGTTGGTGGAACAGATGAGGAAATTGGGAAGGCTATTTCCTTCAAAGTGGTAATCGGCGGAATTGTCTATAAGATGAAATCCACATTAGCGTATCAGGGTGAGGGAGCTACCACCATGGGTTTTGAACTGAACCTCGACAAGATTACTGGTGTGACCCTTCCGGAATCCATTAAGATTACCCAGAATCTTGGTACCACCTACGACCTCTCAAAGCACATAGGCTATAAGTATGCAGATGGTTACACTCCAAAGGGCGAGAGCAGTGTGGACGAAGACCTCACGAAGCTGGTGTATGTTTGGGAGTATGAAAATTCAAAAGACTATTTCACAGTAGAGGACAATACACTTACTACTGTGGCAGAGTGTACTGACCGGTATCTTGGGCTGGAAGTTAAGGTACCGGCAGATGTTGCCATGCTGTCAATAGGTACAGCATTCACAAATGTTACCATCGAGGTTCCGAAGGTTCCTGTTACAGAAATCAAGACAAAAGCTGACAGCTACGAATGCTGGAACGGTGACAACCTCGGCAATCTCCTTGCAAATGAGATAACCGTCCTTCCTGAAAATGCCTCGGATAAGAGCGTTGAATTCGTTCAGAAGTCAGGACCTCAGGGTGGTCTGAATGCGAAAGGCACCTTCGAGAAAGCCGGAACATACACTATCACCATCAGGTCGGTTTCCACTCCGGAGATCACAAAGGACATTACCGTAGTTGTAAAGCAACATGTAGAGAGTATCACCTGCACGTTGGCTACACCAGCAGTGACAGTAAATGTCGGTGAGAATGTATTTGATGCCATAAAGAGTGTCATTACCGTATTGCCTGAAAACGCAACGAACAAGAACGTCCTTTTCAACGTCTCCATGACGGGCTATATTGATCGGAACGGTGTGGCTCAGAAGAAGTCACCTGAAAGAGGAGGACTCTCTGTCAAGGTTGTATCAGAAGATAATAGTAATGCATACATTGAATTCACAGTCAAGATTCTGGATCCAGTGACTGCAATCAGAATCAGTCCGGCTGAGATTTCTGTCTTTGAGGGCGACAACGTCTATGACTACATCACTAAGAATGTGACCGTAACAGCCATCTATGCAAAGAGCTCGAGTGCAACTTCTGATTACAATGCTGTGCCAAGTGAAACTGATGCACAGTATTTCACAAATAATATTGCAAATAAGGCTGGTAGTTATACATGGGTAGTTTCATCTACAGAGAATGCGAACATCAAGACGAATCTTACCGTCACTGTCATGGAGCCAGTAGTGCTTTCATGCGATGACTATGCAGAACTCACGATATTCTCTCCTGGGCAGGTCAATATTAAGGTTGAAAAGGGCAAGGATATCTTTGATCCGAAACTTGTCACAGTGGAAGCTCAACCGGACGTGGTATTAGCCAACGTGTCCTCTGACGGCCTGACCATCACATTCACAGGTCTTAAGGTGGCTTCTTCATACTTCAAGATTTTCTACGACGGAAAAGACCAGTATAAAGAATGTAACCTCACTGTCGGTGGTGAAATCAAGCTTGAAAACGGATGGAACTGGACATCGAACTACATGGATACCGATATTCAGTTGATGGCTGAAGATGGTTCCAAGTATCTTGATGAGTACTTTGCAGGTACGAATAAGGTTTTGGAGGTACGCTCACAAGACGGACTCCTCTTCAACGACCCGACATACGGAGTATTCGGACAGATCACGAAACTCGAACCTGGAACCATGTACAAGATGAAGGCCAATGGTCCTCTCAGTATAAAGAGCATGAGTTCGCTTGTTAAGGAAAAACCAACCGTTTATCTCAAGGGTTATACATGGATTGCCTATCCTATCATTGGTAACCACAGTTTCGATTACTTTAACCAGAAACAGCTTCTCGCAAATGCTGATGATGGCGATATGATTATCGGAAAGAATGGTTTCGCAACATTTGATATTACTAAAGGTTGGGTTGCACAGTCAGGTTTCAAACTCGAGACTGGCAAGGGCTACATCTACTATCAGGATGAAGAATCCCAGAAGTCTCTTGACTTCGGTGACAGCTACGTCGAGGAACAGGCACCTGCCGGCGTCAAGGCAATGGGCCCTCGTGTTAACGTATGGCATTTCGATGCAAACGCATTCCCTGAGACCATGTGTATCGTGACGAGAATCAACGGCATCGAGGCTTCCGACAAGTACTCCGTAGGTGCATTCGTGGATGATGAATGCCGTGGTATGGGTACGTTCGTCAGCGACGATGTGATGTTCATCTCTGTTGCAGGTAAGTCGGGTGAGACGGTAAGCTTCCGACTCTACAATGCCGAGACAGAGGAATACACCGAAATTCCTGAAACGATGAAGTACACCATGATGAAGGGCTCCCTCAAGAATCCTGTATACCTCTCTGCTAACGAAGCAACGGGAATTCAGACTTTGTCTGAGCCAACGGCCAACGGCCAACAGCCAACGTTCAACCTCGCAGGTCAGGCCGTAGGTGGCGATTACAAGGGTGTCGTCATCAAGAACGGTAAGAAGTATCTGAATAAGTAAGCTGAAAATTTCCTCGTAGGCCGGAAATCGGCCTACGAGGGATTTATTTGATAATTGATAATAAACGACATGAAGAAACTTGTAACAGCGTTGATATTAGGTACCCTGGGGATGGTGCCTGACGTTGTGCATGCCCAGAACATCTCCGAGATCGCACAGAGCGATCCGCTAATCATATCAGGTGCTGTGGGCACGCAGAACACGTACCACTACTACTCATCGGGCAACGGCTATGCGTCGCCTCTGAGTAATTCGATATTCGCCAACCTGAATATCAGTATTTACGGTATCAGCATGCCGTTTACCTTCTACTACACGAACGACAATACCTCGTTCTCCTATCCGCAGTTCTCGTTCAATATATCCCCACAGTACAAGAACTGGACTGCCCACTTCGGCCGCTCGACCACAGAATTCTCGTCATACATCCTCAATGAGGCATGGAACGGAGTCGGCCTTGAGTACAACGATGATCGATGGCATGCAGGTGCATTCTACGGAACCCTCCGCAACGCCATCAACGACGATCCAACCGATCCTTCAGCACGTTCGCCACAGTACAAGCGCAAGGCATGGGGTGTGAAGGCTGGGTACGGAAGTTCCACAAACTATCTGAACATCTATTTCCTACGCTCATGGGACTGTCTCAGCAGCATCAATGAGGCATGGCGCGACAAACTCTCTCCACAGGAGAACATACTCGTCGGACTGAAGGGCTGTGTGACACCTGTCAAATGGGCTTCACTCACCGCCAATGTGGCTACGTCGCTCTTCAGCAGCGATACGCAGGCGGAGACTATCAATGACAAGGAGGCGCAGAAATGGGAGAATATATTCGATGTACGCTATTCATCCCTCATGCGGTTCGCGGGCGATGCCTCGCTGAACCTCATGCTGCCTTTGGGCATCAACACCAGTATCAGCTACAAGTTCGTGCAGCCCGACTACAAGTCATTGGGTACTTACTACATGACCAACAACTACCAGAGTCTCGGAATCACCGCATCCACTACATTATTTAACAAGGTGTCACTGTCCGGAACCTACTCGGGCCAGAACGACAACCTGACCAATAGACAGCTATATACTACCTCGGGCTATATTTACTCGCTGAACGCAAGTTCGAGGCTCGGCAACCACTTCAACATAGCCGCTGGATACAACGGCTACACGCAGCGTCAGAGCGACGGTACCGCACATGTGTCGGACACCACGAGGGTGGACAGACAGATGTCAAGCTTCACCATCACCCCGACATACATGACCGAAAGTGAGAACCTCGGACATTCCGTGTCGCTCTCTGCCAACTACACCGACAACAAGGACCGTAACGACTACACTTCTGCGCTCAACCACACCGATGTCAAGACAACGGCACTCGGTCTCAGCTATGGCATCAACGTGAAGCCGTGGGAGATGGACTTCGGACTATCCTTCTCACACCAAAAGACCAAGGGATACAATACAGAATACAGTAGCGAGGTGGCATCGCTATCCACGAGCCGTTCGTTCCTCGAGGACAAGTCACTCAACGTGAGCGGCAGCCTCAACCTCTGCTACAATGAGGTATATCGCCAGTCGAAGAACCTCTCCTTGGGTTGCAACTTCGCCGCCGGCTACACAATCAAGAAGGTTCATAACATCTCGGCTGCGGTAGGTTTCAATAAGTATGGAGATGTGAATATTTCCAAGGTAAGGTCCAACCTCGACTGCACCGACATCTCATGTTCCCTGAACTATACATACAACTTCACCCTTCTTGAAATCAAGAGCAAGGCAAAGAAGAACAAAAGATAACGAAAAAAGAATGGAATAATATATGCGAACAACAAGAATATTTCTCATCGCCATACTCTCGCTGCTGAGCACTGCCATGTCGGTTGCCCAGGAGGTGATAGTCAACATTACTCCCGTACAACGAGTTTTGCCTCCGCAGGCTCTGCTCTATGTCAGTGATCCGGGCAAGTACTTCAATGTCACGTTGACCAACACCACTTCCCAGCAGCAGAACGTTTATCTGTCTCTGAACCTTCAGCAGACGATGCCATCAAGCGGCATCAGTGTCATCGTGCCTTCGAACTACCCACCGAACACTCCGTTCACGATTCCGGCCAACGGAACCAAGGTCCTCACCTCGATGGAGATGAAGACGATGTTCAACCACATACCGGCAAGCAAGATACAGACCACTCCTGGTCTATTCGACGATTACTCCAATGGTTCGTTCGGCCTGCTTCCTGAAGGTGACTACGAGGTACAGATGACTGCCTACCGATGGTCTAATCCTAAGTTGGACCCACCAGTGGCCGTGAGTTTCCCGACGGGTGGCAAGGCATACTTCACCGTATGCTACAAGGCACAGGCTCCTCAGTTCCTGATGCCAATCAAGGCTGGCTCATTGGGAGGCGGCGAGGACGTGGCAGAACTCGATGTGCTTACTCCTCTGTTCTCCTGGACTCCTACCGTACTCCCTTGTGCGGTTTCTGCCTTGCAGTACAGGTATGCGTTCAAGGTGGTTGAGGTGCTTAAGGACCAGAGTCCTACTGAGGCCATTGAGAAGAATCCTGTTGTCTATAGGACTGACAACCTCGTTGTATCCCAGTGTGTCATACCGACCAACATCATCCAGAACCAGTTCTACACAGATCGCACTTATGCCGCTCAGGTAACGGCATCGAGTGCAAGCACCAATGCTCTCGACTATGTGATGATCGAGAACGACGGTAAATCAACATTCCGTCTGTTTAAGTTGAAGACCACCGAAACGGAAGAGAAGGCTGAAGAGAAGAAAGAGGATAAGGCTGAGGAGAAGGTTGAAGATAAGGCTGAAGAAAATAAGGAGGAAAAGAAGGAAGAGAATCCAGAAGATTTTGAATTCACGGGCTCTTTCATAGATGTTGATACTGATGTTTCGGGCGACATCGATCCGACCAAGCCATATACCTTCAAGTTCCCTTTAATCCAGACTCCTGTCTTCGCACGCGGTGACGAAGCCCGCAAGATGATTGAAGGTCAGGACCTCGACGTCACTTGGGTGGGGTCTTCCTACATGGGTGGTGAAGGTCAGCAGCCTGACACCGTTGCAGTGGAATACGATGTGGAGGTGTTCAGCGGTGATACTCCGGGCGACATCGATGCAGCTATAGCCACCGATCCAATCTTCACCCAGCGCGTCACCGAGGGCGACTCGCTCCAGGTGCCATGGGAGAAGATCAAGGACCTCGTTGAGACAGGCACCTACATGGTACTGCGCGTCAATCCTATAGCCGATACGACCATCGTCTCGTTCCGTGGTGAGAATACCCATATCAAGGACTTTGCATTGGTGGAGTGCCTGACGAAGAAGTACTTCCAGTGCTCGAGCATGGTGGATATCACCAACAAGAAACCTACGGAGAAGAAGGCTTCCGAATTCAAGGGCCAGACCATTCCTATCGGCCAGTACCAGCTCACCATCGACGAGATAAAGGACGGTAAGGAGAAGGGTACGTTCGAGGGTAAGGGTCATGTGCTGTGGCAGCCGTTCGGCTTCGACGTAGGTGTATGCGTCAAGTTCACCGAACTGGAGATCAACACTGAGGATGTGGTGATAGGCGGTACTGCCGAGTCATATAGCAACGAGGAGACCATGAGCGATATCCAGGTAGTTGATAAACTTTTCTCCGACTGGGGCATCGACAACCTTATCAATGATTCTCACT
>DCGE01000213.1:0-655 GCA_002314525.1 Prevotellaceae bacterium UBA1786
AGATTTCACCGCTCTGGCGGATAGAATCTTCGTTGAAGAACTCTCCATGCTCGTAGCGACGGATGAGATCGAGTTCATAGTCTTTGTTGTCTCCGCTTGTATAAGGTTTCTGAATACATCTGCCTGAAGGTGTGTAGTAACGCGCAATAGTGAGGTGTATCTGTGAACCGTCGGAGAATGGTATAGGTTGCTGAACGAGTCCTTTGCCGAAAGTCCTGCGCCCTACAATCATACCTCTGTCATTGTCCTGAATGGCTCCAGCAAATATCTCAGAAGCACTGGCACTGAGTTCGTTGGTAAGGACAATGAGTGGGATGCTCTGATATGACCCCCTTCCGTCACTCTTGTAGTTCTCGCGTTTCATCTTGCGACCTTGAGTATAAACGATAAGTCGGTCGGCAGGAAGGAATTCATTAATCATCTGAATGGCACTGACCATATATCCACCGTTGTTGTCACGCAGGTCGATGACAAGACCCTTGAAGCCTTCTATCTCAAGTTTGGCAAGTGAAGTGAGAAGTTCCGAATAGGTTGTTTCACTGAATTTTGCAACCTTGATATAGCCCAGTTCGTCGTTGAGCATGTATGCCGCATCGACACTCGTAAGCGGAATATCTCCACGGACGATATTGAAATAGAGCGGCTTCTTCTCGCC
>DCGE01000213.1:696-1178 GCA_002314525.1 Prevotellaceae bacterium UBA1786
AGTTTGACGTTTGTACCTTTCTCGCCTTTCAGACGATGAAGCGTCTCGTTGTTGGTTACAATCTTTCCAACGTATGGAGAGTCATTGACGCTGATGATACGGTCGCCCGCACAGAGTCCTACCTTCTCAGACGGACCGCCTTTTATGATATTGGTGATATATACCGTATCGTTTCTGATAGTGAACTGCACACCGATTCCGCTGAAACTCTTCTTGAGGTCGTCATCCATCTTTGAGTCGTCGGCTGAGAGATATGACGAATGCGGATCGAGTTTCGAGAGAATGGCAGGCATAGTGGATTCCACTATTGCGGCGATATCCACTGTGTCAACATATTGGTCATCGACTATATGGAGCAAGTCATTGATCTTGTTCGATGTTGTGTTGATTATGTTCAGTCGGTTTCCGGCAAAACGGTTGGCGAAGAACATTCCGATAATCATTCCGACAACAACGCTCACGGCTATGACAATCGGTACAAA
>DCGE01000213.1:1192-1363 GCA_002314525.1 Prevotellaceae bacterium UBA1786
GAATTCTTTTTCATCGTCTGTTTGTTTTCGGCATGGTTCAGTCTTTGATTTCCAATAATACCACTTCGATTCCTGCACGTTTCAGGAGGTTGATGCCCTCGTCGAGTCGGTAGTTTTCACCATATACCACCCGTCGGATACCTGACTGTATGATGAGTTTTGCACATTCTA
>DCGE01000213.1:1492-9010 GCA_002314525.1 Prevotellaceae bacterium UBA1786
TGTCATCCTCGCATACATTCTCAAAACCACTGGGAGTGCCGTTGTAGCCGTCGGAGATGATCATCTTGTCCTTTACAACCAAAGCACCTACCTGTCTTCGTTGACAGTAGGAGTTCTCTGCCCAGATTTTTGCCATTCTCAGATAGCGTTCATCCAAAAGCGTTTTCTTGTCTCGTTCCATAATGTACTTAAAATGCACCTGAATTCAGGTCGATATAGTTGTTGTTATCTTGTTGTATTCTCAAAACGTTGTGATCGCCGGAATAACTCGTGGCGTTTTTCAGAATGTTGATTACGAATCGGCTCAGTTCTGAGGGGTAGACCGGAATTTCACCGACAGTCATCTTCATTGAACGCGATTCGGCATCGGCTTTCCATGTCCCGTTGAAAGGAATGTTTTCGATGAGCATGCCGTTGAATGTACCACCGGAGAATATAATCCAGTAGTTATCCATGCTCTTGTTCAGTTCCTTCAGTTTTTCGTTATCCCACTGTCCATTCACTCTGTAGCCTGTTATCTTGAATTTCCCAGAGAATATCTCATCCAGGTCATCACTCTTGTTGCAGGAACAAAGTGCCAACATCACCGTCACAAGTATCAGTAATCTCGTTTTCATATTTGCTTTTCTGCTTTAATGCCGTTTCGTATCAATAATGCATCGATGGTAGGCTCACAGCCACGGAAACGTTTGTAGAGTACCATAGGTTTTTCAGTTCCGCCCTTTGAGAGGATGCAGTCACGGAATCTCTGTGCTGTCTTCCGGTCGAAAAGTCCGTTTTGCTTGAATACCGCAAACGCATCAGCATCAAGTACTTCAGCCCATTTATAACTGTAGTATCCGGCAGCATAGCCTCCGGCCATGATATGAGAGAACTCTACGGACATGCATGTTCCGTCAATCTCCTTGTTGATCTGTGCATCCTTCCATGCTTCATGTTCAAAGGTCTCGATATCGCTGTCGAACTCTTTCTCCAGAGTGTAGTAGGCCATGTCAAGAAGTCCGTATCTTACCTGGTTCAGACAGTCCATCGCAATATTGAAGTTGCGGCTTGCCACCACTCTGTCGATCAGTTCGTCAGGCAGAGGTTCGCCAGTCTTGTAGTGGCGGGCGAAGGTGGAAAGGAAGTCTTTCTCCACACAGAAGTTCTCCATCAACTGAGAAGGCAGTTCTACGAAATCCCAGTCAACATTGCTGCCTGAGAGTTCTCCGTAAGTGCCGTCGGCGAATATCTCATGAAGTGCATGTCCGAACTCGTGCAGGAAGGTCTCGACCTCACCGAGAGTCAGAAGTGCAGGCTTTTCCTCGGTTGGACGAGTGAAATTCATGACCAGTGATACATGTGGCCTTGAATCCGTGCCGTCATCCTCTCTCCACTGTCCTTTGAAAGTGGTCATCCATGCTCCCGACTTCTTGTCCTCACGTGGGAAGAAATCGCAGTAAAGCACTGCAAGGAATCTGCCGTCTTCGTCGAAGACATCGAATGTATCGACTTCATCATTATATACCGGAATGTCATCGCGCTTTTCGAACCTGATACCGTAGAGTCGTGTGGCAAGTCCGAATACACCTTCCTTGACCTTGTTCAGTTCCAGGTAAGGACGCAGCATCTCCGAGTTGATATCGTATAGCTTCTCCTTCAGTTTGTTGGAGTAGTAGCCTTTGTCCCATGGCATCATCTCGAAGTCGTCGCCTTCCATCTCACGTGCCATAGCCTTTACGGCTTCAAGTTCCTTGAGCGCAGCAGGCTTGTAGGCTGTGATGAGTTTGCTGAAGAGGGAATAGACGTTCTCCTTGTTCTCTGCCATTCGTTCCTCAAGTACGAAATCAGCATAACTCCTGTATCCGAGTATCTGTGCTTCTTCGCGGCATAGGTCAACGATTCTCTTCACGACAGGAGTGTTGTTCCTTTTGTTGTCATGGAAACAGATTGTGTTGCTTGCCATGTACATCTGCTTGCGGAGTTCTCGGCGTTTGCTGTATGTCATGAACGGTGAGAGCGATGGAGAATGGAGTGTGAATACCCATCCCTCCTTCTTTTTCTTCTTGGCTTCGATCCGTGCAGCCTCGACGGCACTCTCTGGCAGTCCTTCAAGGTCGGCTTCGTCGGTTATGTGAAGAATGAAGTCGTTGGTCTCCTTCAGTTTGTTCTGTGAGAATTTCAGATCGAGCAGACTCATCTCATTACTTATCTCACGAAGACGTTCCTGCTTGTCTTCCGGAAGGTTCACACCGCTTCGGGTGAATCCTTTGTACGTATCATCGAGAAGTGTGAATTCCTCAGGTGTGAGTGAGGCTTTGTCAATATGGTCATAGACATATTTCACTCTCTCAAACAACTTCTTGTTGAAACAGATGTTTGTGGCATGATCGGATAGGATAGGAGAGAGTTTTTCTGACAGTTCATCCATCTCGTCGGTGGTAGCACAGCTCAGAAGATTGAAGAATACCTCAGTGGCCTTACCCAACAGGTCTCCGGCACATTCCATTGCAACAATGGTGTTCTTGAAGTTCGGTTCTTCGGTATTATTGATTATCGCGTCAATCTCCTTGTCTTCCTCCTCCATGCCTTGCATGATGGCTTCTTCGTAGTCGTTCAGCGTGACGTCGCCGAATGGAAAAGTCTCATGCGGCGTTCCGTATGTTTGTAGTATCTTGTTCATTGTTATTGGTTCGTTGCTGCTGATAAGTCGCCAAGATTCATAATCTCAAATCCACTTCTTCGTAGCGTGATTTTTCCTTCGTCATTCCATTGGTTCAGCACTTTCGATACATTAAGTCTGGTTTCCTGTATACAGTCAGCCATTTCGTCCATCTTGACCCTGATGTCTTTTCTTCCGTCAGGAATCTTGCACATCTGACTTATGAGGTTGATGATTTTCTCTTCTACCGTCATCGGAACGACGATAGTCGATCTGTCGTTCATCTTGCGCAACAGGTTGCTGGTGTAGTTTATCATGTTGCTCTTGATGATAGGGTTGCTCATCAGTTTCTGTGTGAATACTGTCTTGTGGATCTTGAATGTAGAACCCTTCGTGCGGAATGTATAGGTCCTCTCACTGTTACGCTTTACACTGAAGAGGTTATACGGTTCGATGACGTATGGGACTCTGTCGCATCGTTCTGCCACAATCATGCTTGGATGTGTGCAGTGAAGTTCAATGTCGAACTCTCCGCTTAAAACATATATAAGGTATTCGAATGGTTCACCCTGTTGGATGATGACGTCACCTTCGTCGTACTGCTCGAAATCCAACTTCAGTGTCTGAAGGATTCCTGAGAAATCAGCCAAGCTCATCCCTTGAAACAAGGGAAGAAGCTGCATTTTTTCGTACATTTTCATTTCCATGGTGCAAAGATAATCATTTTAACTTAAAAGTATCACAATTAATTAACACTTTCTTCTTAAAAAAATATAAACTGCTCAATATTTCCCATGAAAAGCCTTTGATTGTCTTTTTTATTTTCTAATTTTGCAGCGTACAACATTAAAAAATCAAGTTTATGAAGAAGATTATTTTTGTTTTATCAGCAGTTGCAGTCCTCGGACTTTCATCTTGCAAGACTAAGAAAGAACTCCTCAGTTGTCAGCAGGACAACAAGTCTCTCACCGAACAGCTTCAGCAGGTCAAGAGCGAGTTGGCAGTTGCCAATACACGTCTCACAAGTCTCGACGAACAGCTTGCCACAGCCCGCAAGGGTAATGAAGCTCTTCAGAAGGCTCTCGATCAGACTCTCTCCTCAAGCAGTCAGTCAAACGTGAATATCGCAAAGTTGGTTGACCAGATCAACGAGTCAAACCAGTATATCCGTCACCTTACTGACCTCAAGAGCAAGTCTGACTCTCTCAACCTCATCCTCACCAACAACCTCACTCGCAGTCTCAGCCGTGAGGAACTCAAGGATATCGATGTTCAGGTGCTGAAGGGTGTTGTCTATGTAAGTCTTTCTGACAATATGCTTTACAAGTCAGGTAGCTATGAAATCAATGCAAGTGCTCGTGAGACTCTCGAGAAGATTGCAAAGATCATCACCGACTATGATGACTACGATGTGCTCGTTGAAGGTAATACCGACACTGTTCCTATCACTCAGAAGAACATCCGCAACAACTGGGACCTCTCTTGTCTCCGTGCTTCAAGTGTAGTACAGTGCCTGCAGAACAAGTATGGTGTTGACCCTAAGCGTCTCACAGCAGGTGGTCGAGGCGAATATAATCCAGTAGCAGACAACAACACAGCAACTGGCAAGCAGAAGAACCGTCGCACACAGATCATCATCACTCCAAAGCTTGATCAGTTCATGGATCTGATCGACAAGGCTCCAGAGGAGTAGTTTCTTGGAGAGTAGAGAGTAGAGAGTAGAGTGTAGAGAGTAGAGTGTAGAGTATAGTGTGATTAGTGTAGTGATGGCAAAAAACAAGTTGGTATAAATGATATGCGGCCGAGCCGCTTTCAACATGGGTTTTTCAGGAGAAAATCGCACCAAGTTGTTTTTACTGTTACGTTAACATGAAATATAAAAGGCTGCTAACGCTTATAAACGTTGGCAGCCTTTTCCTGTCCTTATGAACACATTCCTACCAAAGTAGGAGCAGCCCTGCAAAGGCAGCCATTGCTATCATTTTAAGCGGATTAACCTTTACGTAGAACGTTCCTACGAATGCTGCAACGAAAATAGCAATTGATATGCAGAAGTACCATGGATTGTCTGGAGTGGAGAAATTCTCTGCGTTCATCAACAACAACGACGCTGCAGCAAGAAGTCCGACAACTGCAGGACGAAGTCCTGTAAAAACAGACTGCACAAGAGGAGTCTTCATAAACTTCATGAGCATTATCGAGATCAGAATCATCAGTAAGAAAGACGGCAGTATGAGGGCAAAGGTAGCCGTTGTACTACCGAGCAAAGCCATAGCCTGTCCATACCCTGCATTATGGACAGCGGTATATCCACAATACGTTGCAGAATTAATTCCGATAGGTCCAGGCGTCATCTGCGAGATAGCAACGATATTGGTAAACTCAGCCGACGACATCCACTGATGATGCACGACAACCTCCGTCTGTATAAGAGACAGCATGCCATAGCCACCACCGAATCCGAAAAGGCCAATCTCAAAGAAAGTTATGAAAAGATACAGGTAAATCACTTCGGTTTATTGTTTAGTGATGATAAAAAAACGAGGCAACGAACAATCACTTGGCATCATCCTGAGTATCAGGCTTATCTATCAAGCCATAGACATACCCTCCTATTCCGGCAGCAATGATGACGAATATAGGATTGACACCCAAGAGCCAGATGAGCAAAGCTGACACTATAGGAATCCAACAGTTTGACAAGTTGATATGAGCGGTCTTAGCCATCTTGAATGTAGGTGCAGCAATCAATGCCACCACAGCAGGACGGATGCCATTAAAGCAAGCAGCCACCCACTTGACATTCTGGAACTCCTTGAAGAACATTGCTATGCATAGAATGATAAGAAACGATGGCAAAGCGGTGCCAAGCGTAGCAAAGAGAGCGCCACGTATCTTATCGAGTTTATAGCCGACAAAGACGGAGATATTAATAGCGAAGACGCCAGGGCACGATTGCGCCACAGCGATGAGATCAAGAAATTCCTCTCTGTCTATCCATTTATTCTTCGTCACAATATCCTCTTCAATAAGCGGAATCATAGCATAGCCTCCACCAATGGTGAATGCACCTATACGGAAGAAAGTTCTGAACAGTTTTCCAGAAACATCTGTTTTCTCTATGTTCGATTTAGATTTTACCATAATAATCAGGTGCAAAATTACTACTTTTTTCTGAAATAGGCAAAAATTCTTGCCAAATTAAAATAATTATTGTAATTTTGCACACACTAAGCACAGATAATAACCCAAACCTTATATAATGGCACTAAAAATCTTAAGTGTTGACGACGAGCTTGACCTCGAGTTACTACTTACTCAATATTTCAGACGAAAGATTCGCAAGGGAGAATATGAATTCTTCTTTGCGCATAATGGTGTAGAGGCTCTTCAAGAACTACTCAATCATCCAGACATAGATATTATCCTCAGCGACATCAATATGCCCGAGATGGATGGACTCACCCTCCTTAAGCGAATCAAGGATCGAAACAATCCAGCCCTGAAGGTCATCATGGTAAGTGCATACGGCGAGATGAGCAACATCCGTGAGGCAATGAACAACGGAGCCTTCGACTTTGCGACAAAACCTATTGACCTCGACGACCTTCAACGCACCATCGACAAGGCACAGGAAGAGATTGACTTTGTCAAGCAGACTCAGCGCGAGCACGGCCAGCTTGTTGACATCAAGGCAGACTTATCATTAGCCGCCGAGGTACAGCAAGCAATTCTCCCACAAGACTTTCCTCCATTTGAAGATATCACAGACGTTGTTGACATCTACGCAACGATGCATCCAGCGAAAGATGTCGGTGGCGACTTCTATGACTTCTTCCGCATTGACGAAGACCATATAGGCATCGCCATGGCAGACGTCTCGGGCAAGGGAGTGCCAGCAGCATTGTTTATGACGATGAGCCACACGTTGTTACGTTTCACAGGAAGGCGAAGCACCGAGCCAGTAACGACAATCACCGAGACGAACGACATGCTCGCCCACGAGTCATTCGACTCAATGTTCGTAACCATCTTCTATGGTGTCTATAACGTACGCACTGGTGTTCTCAATTATGTCAATGCCGGCCACAACCCACCATACATCCTTCACAAAGACGGCAAGGTGACAGTCTTATCAAGCACCATAAACATCTGTGCCGGTGTAATGGAGGATTTCCCATATCAGGCAGAAAAGCTGAAGCTTGAGAGCGGAGACATGTTAGTAACCTTCACCGATGGTGTTACCGAGGCATGTGATGTTGACGACAAGCTATATGGCGAGAAACGTCTTGAGGACTTGCTCGGAACACTAAGCGGAAAAACCTCAAAGGATGTTGTTGACGCCATCATAGCCGACGTCAAGCACCATGCCGAAGGTGCCGAGCAGAGCGACGACATCACTATCCTGAACATCAAGCGAATGTAACAACCATATCTGGCAACATGGACAAGCAAGCACTGAAGGACATACTCCACAAATCAAGATCCATCTTCGACCGTGGGCTGTCACTCGTATGTATCGCCGCACTCAGCAGTGCGGTGACATACTTTGTGTGCAGCAGCAAGTATGAACAGACACTTGAGGACCTGGACGAGCAGATAAAAAAACTAAAGGCCGAAGAGCAGGAAGCACGCATCAACAAGCGCATCAGCCAGCAGATGGAGGAGATAGCCTACGACCAGAAGACCATCTCTGACAAACAGACCGAACGTGCAATACACGAAGCACAGTTAGCAGACATCGAGCGTAACAAAGCAGAATTCGAGCGCATCAAGGCACAGAAAGCCGAGCAGGCAGCAAACGCCTCAGCAGCCCATGCCGACAGTATGAGCATGATAGCCCATGAGCAGACAGCCTTAGCAATACAGAATCTCCA
>DCGE01000158.1:0-203 GCA_002314525.1 Prevotellaceae bacterium UBA1786
AGGGAATGATTCAGGGACGCAGCAACTTCGTCTACAGAATCAAGGACACCAACACCTTCGTAAGCTTCAATCTCAGGAAGCAGTACGACGTCACACCTATCCATGTTGATGTGAATATCGTTTCCAACGACATCCTCGACATCGAGGCATTCAAGGCATGGAGACCTGAATACGCATCTGCCGAATTCATCCTTGAAGACGGC
>DCGE01000158.1:320-6983 GCA_002314525.1 Prevotellaceae bacterium UBA1786
TGTACGAGATGTTCCTCGGTCCTGTTGAGCAGAGCAAGCCATGGGATACAAACGGCATCGACGGCTGTCACCGTTTCCTCGTGAAACTCTGGAACTACGCTGAGAAGGCCGTTGACGACAAAGAACCTTCAAAGGAAGAACTCAAGTCGCTTCATAAGCTCATCAAGAAAGTCACTGAGGACATTGAGCACTTCTCATACAACACATCCATTGCCGCATTCATGATCTGCATCAACGAACTGACTGCACTCAAGAGCACCAACCGTCGCATCATGAATGACCTGGCTGTATTGATAGCACCGTTTGCACCTCACATCGCTGAGGAATTCTGGGAGATGCTCGGATACACCACTACTGTGTGCGACGCAAAATGGCCTGCATTCAACGAGGACTTCCTCAAGGAAGACAGCATCAAGATGATGGTCAGCTTCAACGGAAAGACACGCTTCCAGATGGAGTTCCCTGCTGATGCCGACAAGGATACGATCGAGAAGGCCGTACTTGCCGATGCTCAGACAGAGAAGTATCTCGACGGAAAACCTGTAATGAAGGTAATTGTGGTTCCAGGACGTATGATTAATATCGTTCATCAGAAATGAAAGAGAAATTCAACGTAATCTTCGGTAGCGTCAAAGACTATATCTATATAGCAATCGCCCTGCTGTTCTATGCAGTGGGAGTGACGTTGTTCCTGCTTCCGTACCAAATAACGACTGGAGGCGTAACGGGTATCTCGTCATTGATCTACTACGCCACGGGCTTTGAGGTTCAGAACACATACCTCATCATCAACGCCATCCTTCTGGTGCTGGCAATCAAGATTGTCGGTTGGAAGTTCTGCGTGAAGACAATCTATGGGGTAGGTGTTCTCACCATCTATCTCTGGGCAGCACAACGTCTGGTAGAAGATCCAGTAACCGGAGAACTTCCCCGCCTTGTCGGTGATCAGTCTTTCATGGCTGTGGTTCTCGGAGCCATTCTCGAGGGTATTGCGTTGGGAATCAGTTTCTCCCACAACGGAAGTACAGGTGGTACTGACATCATCGCAGCCATAATCAACAAATACAAGGACGTGTCTCTCGGCCATGCCCTGATGATAATGGACTGTATGATTATCTCCTCGTGTTACTTCGTCTTCCACGACTGGGAGAAGATAGTCTTCGGTTTCACGGCCCTCATCATCTCAGGTCTGACACTCGACCATGTGATGTACAGCACCCGTCAGTCAGTGCAGTTCTTCATCTTCTCACGCAACTACAGCAAGATAGCCACGAAACTCAACGAAATGGGTTTCGGCGTCACCGTGCTCGACGGAACAGGCTGGTACACTCAGACTGAACGCAAGGTCGTCGTGCTCATTGCAAGAAAACGCCAGTCCAACCGTATTTTCATGTCAATCAAATCAATCGATCCATACGCCTTCGTGTCTATGAACAACTGTCAGGGTGTCTACGGCGAAGGCTTCGACGTCATGAAGGTCAAACTCAAGCAGAAGCCTACTCTCGTCTTTGCCACAAACAACGAGAACAAACTCAAGGAAGTCAGGGCAATGCTCGGAGAGAAATATGAGATCCGCAGTCTGAAGGACATCGGATGCAATGTCGATATTCCCGAGACGGCCGACACCTTCGAGGGCAATGCACGTCAGAAAGTTGAGTTTGTCAAGAAATTCTACGGCTTCGACTGCTTTGCCGACGATTCAGGTCTTCAGGTCAATGCCCTCGGCGGAGAACCTGGAGTATATTCTGCCCGCTACGCAGGTGAAGATCACAATTTCGAGGCCAACAACAACAAACTGCTTCTCAACCTTCAGGGCAAGGAAGACCGAAGTGCCCGTTTCGTGACTGTGATCGCATTATACTACGAAGGCAAGATTCATTATTTCGAAGGCTCCGTCAACGGACACATTGCAGAGGAACGCCGCGGTGACGGCGGTTTCGGCTACGATCCTATCTTTGTTCCCGACGGCTACGACCAGACATTCTCCGAACTCGGAAATGACATAAAGAACAAGATCAGCCACAGAGCTGAAGCAGTAAATAAACTCAGCGAATTTCTAAAAGTCTGATATGAGAAGAATCTTTGACATAGGCTGGCTGACGATACTGATGTGCATAGTTTTCCACGAAAACATGTTGTCTCAGCAGTGGAAGATCTATTCATCTTTCACCACTCACTCACAGGCCGTAAAAATCGACAGCAAGATCTTTGCCGTCAGCGATGGGGCTCTCTTCAGTTTCGATAACGACGACCAGCAGGTCAAGGTCTATGACAAAACATTGGTTCTCAGCGACTACGGGATACATTCCATAGCCAAATACGGATCTAACCTCGTCGTCCTCTATTCCAACGGGAATATCGACATCCTTTCTCAGGACGGCTCCGTTTACAACATGCCTGAACTGAAAGCGAAGTCTGTCGATGGTATCACGTTCAACCAGCTGCGCATCTTCGGAAAGGAAGCAGCCATCTCATCAAGCAGCGGACTGATCATAGTTAATCTCTCCAAGAAGACCTTCTCGACCAAGTACGACCTCGGAACACCCGTCTTGGGATGTATCATCCAAAACGGCCGTATCTATGCCAAGACGAAGGATTCAGTGTTCGAGGGCGACAGGTCCGACAACCTGCTCGATTTTTCCAACTGGAACGAGCTGTCACCAGCCGAGGCAAAGAAAGCAGTTGATTTCGACGCCTACGACAAGAAGGAAAGCAGTGAGAACGAGTCGAACCTGAAACAAGTAGCCAACATCCATCCTCAGGGACCTGAGAAGAATTTCTCATACAGGATGCATTTCGAGGGTGAGAAACTGATGATAGCCGGAGGATGTTTCAATTATCCGCAACTCAATCGGACAGGAACAGTCATGACATATCTAAACGGTGTCTGGACATCGTTCGAGAGAACCGGAGCACAGAACGCCAATCCCAAGCCTGAGTTCTATCAGAATGTGACCGACGTTGTTCAAGATCCATCTGATGCATCACATCATTTCGTAAGTGCAGCCTGTTCCGGACTCTATGAGTTCCGCGACGGGAAATTCGTCAAACACTACACCTACGGCAAGAACTCACCGCTCACAAGTATCCTTCCGACCATTCCCAATGCAGGCTACTACGTACGCATCACCGGACTTTCATACGATAGCAACGGCAATCTGTGGATGCTCAACAACGAATGCGACACCATCGTCCGTATCATGACGAAAGACGGCAGATGGCTGTCGTACTACTATCCTGAGATAGCCAGGTACCAGACGTTCGATCAGGTGCTCTTCGACCAGCGTGGCTGGGCATGGATCAACAGCCGCCGTTCTGAGTCGGGAGGCAGTCAGGCAGGTCTTCTGGTCATCAACACCAACAAGACCATTGACAACAAGGCCGATGACAAGCATGTGTTCATCAAGTCGGTCGTCAACCAGAACGGTGTCTCATATACCGACAAAGTATCCCTCATGAACTGCATAGTCGAAGACCGCGACGGAGCCATCTGGGTAGGTACCAATCAGGGACCTTTCACGATTCAGAGCCCTACGTCCGTATTCGGCAATGACTTCCGCTACCATCAGGTGATTGTACCACGCAACGACGGAAGCGGGCTCGGCGACTACCTCCTCAACGAAGTTGCCATCAAGTGCATCGCAGTCGACGGCGGCAACTGCAAATGGTTCGGCACCTCCTCCAATGGTGTCTATCTCACCAGCGCCGACGGTACTGAGATCATCAGTCACTTCACAAAGGACAACAGTCCGCTGATATCCGACGAGATCTACTCCATCGCCATCGACGGCAGGACGGGTGAGGTGTTCATCGGTACCAGTCAGGGGATATGTTCATATATGGGCGAAGCCACTGAACCTGCCGAACAATACGACGAAGATAAGATCATCGTCTATCCCAATCCTGTCCGTCCTGACTATTCGGGCGACATAAAGATAACCGGTCTGCAGTACGACAGCCATGTCAGCATCGTCAACTCTGCAGGCCGACTGGTCAGCAAAGGCAAGTCAGTAGGTGGGTCATATGTATGGAACGGCCGTACCGACGGAGGTGACGAAGCCCAGTCGGGAGTCTACTTCGTACTCGCCACCGATGCTGAAGGCAAGGAAAGCGTGGCAGGAAAATTCGTAATCATCAAATAAGTCAATAAATAAAGAAGTTTGTTTTAAAAACGTAAATAACATGGTTGATCCATTAGAAATCACAGAAATGGAAGATGTGGTCGTTCGGTTTTCAGGCGACTCAGGCGACGGCATGCAGCTTGCCGGCAACATCTTCTCTACGGTGTCTGCAACAGTGGGAAACAGCATCAGCACCTTCCCTGACTACCCAGCCGACATCCGTGCCCCACAGGGTTCATTGACAGGAGTATCAGGATTCCAGGTACATATCGGATCTGGACAGGTCTATACACCAGGTGATTTGTGTGACGTGCTGGTTGCCATGAATGCAGCAGCACTGAAGACTCAGTACCGCTATGCCAAACCGGGTGCAGCAATCATAATCGACACTGATTCCTTCGGTCCCAACGACCTCAAGAAGGCAGAATTCCAGACAGCCGACTACCTCGACGAGATGAACATCGACCCAGACCGCGTGATTGCCTGTCCTCTCACACAGATGGTAAAGGACTGCCTTGCCGACTCCGGAATGGATGTGAAGGCAATGATGAAGTGCCGCAACATGTTCGCACTCGGACTTGTATGCTGGCTCTTCGACCGCAACCTCGACATCGCATTCAACTTCCTCCGCGAGAAATTTGCAAAGAAACCGGCTGTTGCCGAAGCCAATATCAAGGTCATCCAGGCCGGCTACGACTATGGCCACAACACACACAGCAGTGTTGCAGGAGTACGTCGCATAGAAACCAAGAACAAGGTTCCGGGACGCTACATGGACATCACCGGCAACAAGGCGACAGCCTACGGACTCATCGCTGCAGCCGAGAAGGCCGGACTGAAGCTCTACCTCGGAAGCTACCCTATCACCCCTGCCACCGATATCCTCCACGAACTCTCAAAGCACAAGAGTCTCGGAGTCACCACCGTACAGTGCGAGGACGAGATCTCAGGCTGTGCATCAGCCGTAGGAGCATCATTCGCAGGAGCACTGGCATGCACCTCAACGTCAGGTCCTGGTATCTGTCTGAAGAGCGAGGCAATGAATCTTGCAGTCATCATGGAACTCCCGCTCGTAGTGATCGACGTACAGCGCGGCGGTCCGGCTACGGGTCTTCCTACCAAGAGCGAACAGACCGACTTACTTCAGGTGCTCTACGGACGCAACGGCGAAAGTCCTATGCCTGTCATAGCGGCAACAAGTCCTACCGACTGCTTCGATGCTGCCTACAATGCATGTAAGATAGCGCTCGAACACATGACACCTGTCGTTCTGCTTACCGACGGATATGTAGCCAACGGTTCAGGGGCACTCCGTCTGCCTGAACTCAACAATATGCCTGCCATCAACCCTCCATACGTGCCTGAGGAACTACGTGGTTCATGGACACCTTATATGCGTGCAGAGAACGGCACGCGCTACTGGGCAGTGCCGGGCCGTGAAGGTTTCGAACACATCCTCGGAGGACTTGAGAAGGACTGCAAGACAGGTGCCATCTCAACCGATCCTGAGAACCACGACCTCATGACACGCCTGCGCCAGCAGAAGGTTGACAACATCCAGGTTCCTGACCTCGAAGTCATGGGCGACAGTGACGATGCCGAACTGCTCATCGTAGGTTTCGGCGGCACCTACGGTCATCTCCATGCAGCCATGGACGAACTCCGCGCTCAGGGTCGCAAAGTTGCACTGGCACACTTCAAGTACATCTCACCACTGCCGAAGAACACATCCGAAGTGATGAAGAAATACCCTAAGGTCGTCGTTGCCGAACAGAACATGGGTCAGCTTGCCGGCTACCTCCGCATGAAGGTCGACGGCTTCGTCCCTTACCAGTACAACGAAGTCAAGGGCCAGCCGTTCAATGTATCTACTATCGTAGAACACTTCAAGCAATTATAAGCCCCCTCCTAACCTCCCCGAGGGGAGGAATCATGTCAATGGACGAGTACAGTTATATGACTGCCGATACTGGCAATTATGGTTTGTTAAAATCATTTGCCAGCGAAAACCGCAAGAATCCTACTGAGGCTGAATCTGTTTTATGGCAGATTGCCAGATCCAATGCTTTAGGTGTAAGGTTCAAACGACAACATATTATCGGTACATATATCGTGGATATGGTTTGTCTGGAGAAGAAACTTGTGATTGAAATCGATGGTCTGTACCATCAACGCCCAGAACAGATTCTCAGCGATGAAGACCGGACGGAATTCTTGAAAAGGTTAGGGTTTAGAGTTATCCGATTTACGAACGACGAAATAATCTGTGACACTCAGAATGTAGCTTCTATAATCAAACAGGAAATAAATAAATAATATGAATACAATAAACGGAAATCTTTCCCCCGCGGGGGAACTGAAGGGGGGCTCCTTTTCTAAGGGCAAGCCACGCTGGTGTCCGGGATGCGGAGACCACTTCTTCCTTGCTTCACTTCATAAGGCAATGGCCGAAATCGGTGTTGCACCAAAGGATATTGCAGTTATCTCAGGTATCGGTTGTTCCAGCCGACTCCCACACTACATGGCAACCTACGGCATGAAC
>DCGE01000038.1 GCA_002314525.1 Prevotellaceae bacterium UBA1786
TCTGAACCATCAGCTGAACAAGCTCGGCAGTTGGATTACGAAGGCAAGCTACATCGTTGCAGGGCTGATTATCGTAGGAAGACTGTTGTATTTCTTCTTCTTTGACGGGAACGATGACCATGACCTGTTTTCGATAATGGAGTTCTCTTTGAATTCCCTGATGATTGCCGTGACACTGATTGTGGTAGCTGTACCTGAAGGACTGCCTATGAGTGTGACGATAAGTCTGGCTCTTAGCATGAGACGAATGCTGAAAGAGAACAATCTGGTGAGGAAGTTGCATGCATGTGAGACGATGGGTGCAGCAACTGTTATATGTACGGATAAGACCGGTACACTGACCCAGAACAAACTCCGTGTGATGGATCAGGAAATATACGTTGATGAGGATATAATTGCTGCCGTAGTGGCAATCAACTCAACTGCAGAACTGGCAATGGCAAAAGGGGATGTGGGTCATGTAACGATAGGCAATCCAACAGAGGGTGCTTTACTCAGTTGGCTTGAACGGATAATGGGGATTGACTATTCACATTTCAGACATGGGGCTGAAGTGATGGAACAGGAGCCATTTTCTTCAGAACAGAAAAGAATGACTACAATAGCCCGGAGAAGGCGTACCGGTGTGACATACAGATTCGTGAAGGGCGCTCCGGAAATACTCTTGGATATGTGTGATGAGATAGCGGGTGACCATACAAAGGAAGAGGTGGAGGAAAGACTTAAAGAGATGCAGTCGCAAGGAAAACGCACTCTGGCCTTTGCATTTCAAGTGATTGAGAACTTTGACCCTTCAACTCATACAATTAGGGAACTTGAGAAGGACGGAAGAAATCTTGCCGGAAGTCCACTCGTCTTTGCAGGATTCGTAGGTATGGCTGATCCTGTCAGAGAGGATGTAAAGGCTGCCATCGACCAATGCAAGGAAGCTGGTGTCAGGGTTATCATGGTCACTGGCGATGTGGCGTTGACAGCTAATGAAATTGCAAAAGAGGTGGGAATTATGAATGAGGAAGACGGAACTCAGTTGATTACTGGTCCTGAATTTGCCTTGATGAGTGACGATGATATCAAGAGTAACGTACTTCCGAAACTTAAGGTACTTTCACGTGCCCGACCGGCTGACAAAGCTAGGTTGGTGACACTTCTGCAGGAAACGGGAGAAGTGGTGGCTGTGACTGGTGACGGAACGAATGATGCCCCAGCGCTGAAGAAGGCTCAGGTCGGTCTTTCGATGGGTGACGGTACAGCCAGGGCAAAAGAGGCAAGTGACATCACAATCATTGACAACTCGTTCGTAAGCATCAATACTGCAATACTCTGGGGTCGTTCGTTGTATCTGAATATCCGACGGTTCATCTTGTTCCAGATGACAATAAACATCTGTGCATGTTTGATAGTGATGTTCGGAGCTTTCATGGGACTTGATTCGCCGCTGAATGTCACTCAGATGTTGTGGGTGAACCTTATCATGGATACTTTTGCTGCAATTGCTCTGTCATCACTGCCGGCAGATCCGAAAGTCATGAGGGACAAGCCACGTAATCCTGAAAGTATGATAATCGACCCAGGAATGGCAAAACAGATGTTGGGAACAGGTTTGCTGTTCTTCCTGCTGCTGTTCGGACTTTGGCAACTCCTGTGGCATATTGACATCCAGTCAGTAGGTGAGCTTCTGAATCCTGACACATGGAAATCATACGTTGAGAACTTCTTCGTGTTCACTCACAGCAAAACACACCTAAGCAAGTATGAACTTGGCATATTCTTCACATTCTTTGTCTTACTGCAATTCTGGAATATGTTCAACGCAAGGTATTTCAGAACAGACAGAAGTGCAATACTTGATATTCTGAGTGTTCTTGGAATCAGGAAAAGAACCGGAAGAGAACTTGGCCGTGGTTTCATCATCATTGCCTTGGTAATCATTGTCGGTCAGGTTGCTATCGTGAACTATTTCGGTGACATGTTCGGCGTATCGGCTTTGTCAGCCAATGACTGGGCTCTGGCTTTGTTGATCACATGTCCTGCACTGTTTGTGTTTGATTTGACAAGAGTCCTGAGAAAAAACTGATGTATTCTTCTATTTTTAAATCAACGTATCACTATTATCTTATCTCGTAAAGACCTTGCAAAGTTAGCAATAAATACTGAGAAACGTTTTAAATCTTGTAGGTTTCTTTTACTTCGAATGACACAGGGTATTTCTTTTCCCAATAGGGTGTGAGATAGTTGAAGTACATGTAGGGAGGCCATCCGCAGTCTTGAAGACGATCATGCACTACATCCACTTTGTTTGATTCAGTGTCAATGACTAACAGAGGCGTGTCACACGTATCTTGAGAATTGCCTCCATATACAATGTATTTTGCCATCCATAAATTCCTTTTGATGAAGTTCATCCGTATAAAATGAATGAATCCCAGTACTGACATGGTTGAAGCGATATCAAATGTCATCACTGTCCCAAAGTCATCCCCGTTGGCAACAGAATCGCGTATTAGGTTAATTCTCATGCCTGGATTTTTCAAGTCCCTGTGCCAATTGGTCCGGACAGCTGGTGCGGCGGTAGCCGCATTGGATGCCTCTCAGTCGGGAGATTGCATCTTCGACTTTCATGCCGCGGAGTAGGGCAGAGAGTCCTTGTCCGTTGCCGGAACAGCCGCCGCAGAACTCTACATGCTCAATGATGCCGTCACGGATGACGAGGTCAATCTCCTGACTGCATACGGCTTCGCATGTCTCGATGATGATGTGGCGAGCATCGCCTTGGGGCTGGTTAAGTATTATGTGCGGTTCAAGGGTCATGGTATGGTTGAATTAAAAAAGGATTAGGTCGCCGTCAACGAATCCGAGTCCTATGCCTTGCTTGCTCTGGAGTATAGAGTGGTATTGTCCTTCGAGAAGGTAGCGTTCCAAGGCTTTTCTCACATCTGCAAGTATGGCATCTGGCGCTTTCTTGCTCTTCCATGTGAATGAGGTATCGCGTGTTGTGAACACCTCGTCGCATGCCCAGTCGCTGTTGTCCTTGTCGAACCAGGAAGACCCGATGAGTTCCAAGGCCCATCTGTAGTCTCCGTCCTCGTAGATATTGAATCCAAATGCCGCAATCTCAGATGGAAGGTCACCGGAAAGCGAGGCATCAAGCCATTGTGCGAAAGTGGCATAGTCGAAGTCTGACTTCTTGAAAAAATTCAGTATTGACATATCAATATATTTTTATTGTGCAAAGGGGTAATAATGGACTCAGTCAGATAGTTGAAACACTCTTCTTGAGCTCCAGCGAAAAGCCCATGGCGTTCAGCATACGGAAGAAGGTTGTGATGGAAGGTGTAACGACACCATTCTCTACTTTTGAGATATAGCTTTTCGAGGTTTGCAATCTTTCGGCCAGAGCCTGCTGAGTCATACCTGCAGACTTGCGTGCATCAAGTAGTACTTGTGCATCATATTCCTGCCATGCCTTGTCTTCTGCAAGCCTCCGGCTTTCGGTTCCCTTTTTACCGAACGCCCGATCCAATTCTTCGCTTATACTATAAGTATTCATTTCTCTGCCTCCTTTTCTTGATAGTAGTTGTCTCTTAGTTGTTTAGCTTTTATAATCTCTTTTCGTGGAGTTCTTTGCGTCTTCTTGCGAAAAGCATTGAAGAGTATTACAAGATTATCTCCGTCGTATATGAACATTATACGGAACTCGTTATTGATATACGTAACCCTGAATTCATAAATGCCATCTTCAAGGTGCTTTATGTAGTGGGCCGGGATACGTTCATTGTCTGTGAAGAGCAACAGTGCACGTAGAATCTTATTGCGCTCTGCTTCCGAAAGTTCAGCCATGAATTCCTTATACTGGTTTCCATATGCTATTATCTCTCTAACCACGACATAGTCTCGATTTCACACTGCAAAATTACTAAAAGTTATCATATCTTACAACTTTAATTGTGTGAAATATATCGATGTTTATTCTATTTTATATGGATTTACCCTCATGTTAACATTTTTTATGAGAAAAAGGCGAAAATTCTTCATCATAGTGCGGATTTTTCGCCTATTGAACCGCTAACTTTGCACCGAAAATTTAAATTTATGTCAATTATGATCTACGTTATCGCCTTGGTTTATCCAGTTTTTTGTGGAGTCCTCTACTACGCATCAGAGAGAGTTTTCAACAGTGCAAACCATAAAGAAGAAAAGCAGTCATGAACCGTCAGATCTCCCCTCGCCGCAAGACCCACAAACCAGTCTACTACACCTACGCAGTCAACGTAGTTCCCACCGCCACCGCCTCCCACACCCTCTGGGAACGCGAAGCCTGGATGTAGGCAGCAGAGATGTACCTCTCCGATAACAAAGGCATACTTCTGCGATGGCTGATGCGTATTTCCGTGATGGCTGAGGGATACTTCGGCGATAGCTGAGGTTTGGGCCTGCG
>DCGE01000205.1:0-2365 GCA_002314525.1 Prevotellaceae bacterium UBA1786
TCTTCACACCCTTACCGTTACGGTTGGTGATACGGTATTCGAAGATTGAACTACGCTTTCCAAAGCCCTGTTCTGAAAGTACGAGTACTGTCGGGAATGTAGGATCGTTCTCCATCTCGGCAATCTGCTCGTCTGTCGGTTCATCTGGGAATCCTTCAGGCTTGCTCATCGCTATCATACCGATTACACGGTCCTCACCGTCTTCGTCGAGTTTCATGGCCTTCACACCTGCTGCACCACGACCCATGACTCTTACCCGTTCCTCGTTGAATCGGATTGCGCGTCCGTTTCTGTTGGCAACGAGAATCTCATCATGCCCGCTTGTAAGCTGTACATCAACAACCTCGTCTCCGTCATGAAGAACGATAGCGATAAGACCAGTACTGCGTGGATGAGAATAGTTCTCGAAGGCTGTCTTCTTGATCATACCCTCACGTGTACAGAATACGAGGTTATGGTTCTTTACGAATTCCTCGTCATTGATATCCTTGATACAGATGAATGCAGTTACCTTGTCGTCGGAATCGATGTTGAGAAGGTTCTGTATTGCACGTCCCTTGAATGTCTTTGCTCCTTCAGGGATATCATATACCTTCATCCAGTAGCAGCGGCCCTTCTGGGTGAAGAACATCATCGTGTTATGACCTGTTGCCGGATAGATATGCTCAAGGAAATCGGCCTCACGGGCTGAACCTCCACGGCTGCCTACTCCACCACGGGCCTGAGTACGGAACTCAACCAGCGGTGTACGCTTGATGTATCCGAGATGAGAAACAGTAACCACACAAGCATCATCAGCATAGAAGTCTTCTGGGTTGAAGTTCTGACTGCCACGTGGATCGATGTATGTCTTACGTTCATCGCCGTATTTCTCCTTGACCTCTATGAGATCGTCTTTCATCACCTTCTTGCAGAGTTCAGGATCGTCAAGAATCTGCTGTAGGTAAGCGATGAGTTTCATCAGTTCGTCATACTCTGCATGGAGTTTGTCCTGCATGAGGTTGGTAAGCTGACCGAGACGCATGTCAACGATGGCCTTTGCCTGAACTTCATCAAATCCGAAACGAGCACGCAGGTTCTCCTGAGCCTCACCTGGAGTCTTCGATGATTTGATTATCTGAACCACTTCATCGATATTGTCGCTTGCAACGATCAGCGCCTCCAGAATGTGGGCACGTTCCTCGGCTTTCTTCTTGTCGTACTTTGTACGACGGATAGTCACCTCGTGACGATGTTCCACGAAGCATTGTATACAGTCCTTGAGTGTGAGTGTACGAGGACGCTTCTTGACGATTGCGATACAGTTCACTGAGAAACTGGACTGCAGTTCGGTCATCTTGAAGAGTTTGTTGAGCACAACATTGCTGTTGGCATCCTTCTTCAGGTCGATGACTATACGCATACCTTCGCGGTCTGACTCATCATTGACATTGCTGATACCTTCTACCTTACCATCCTTGGCAAGATCGGCGATGCGGCGTATCAACTCTGCCTTGTTTACATTATAAGGAATTTCGTTTACGATGATCTTCTCATGCTGACCGTCAGTCTCGAAGTCTGTCTTCGAACGGATCACGATACGGCCTCTACCTGTCTCGTATGCCTCACGGATGCCGTCAACTCCACAGATGATGCCACCTGTAGGGAAATCAGGGCCCTTGATATATTGCATCAGACCGTCTGTATCAATATCAGGATTATCGATGTATGCCACACATCCATCGATCACCTCACAGAGATTGTGGGTTGGGATGTTGGTTGCCATACCTACTGCAATACCAGTAGCACCATTAACCAGAAGGTTAGGGATACGTGTCGAGAGTACAGTAGGCTCTGTGTTTGAGTCATCGTATGTGAGCTGGAAATCAACAGTGTCCTTATACAGGTCGTCCATCATTGCCTCACCCAACTTGGTAAGACGTGCCTCAGTATAACGCATTGCAGCCGCACCGTCACCGTCAACCGAACCGAAGTTACCTTGACCGTCAACCAGTGTGTAACGCATTGCCCAAGGCTGTGCCAGACGTACAAGGGCTCCATAAACCGAAGAGTCACCATGTGGGTGATACTTTCCGAGTACATCACCGACGATGCGTGCACTCTTCTTTGTAGCCTTGTCGCTTGTGATTCCCTGCTCCAGCATGTCGAAGAGTATTCGACGGTGAACAGGCTTGAATCCATCTCTGACATCAGGAAGCGCACGGGCAACGATAACCGACATAGAGTAGTCAATGTACGATGACTTCATGGTTTCGTTGATGTCAACTTTGATAATTCTGTCTTGATCTAAAATTTCCATTGTCTGAATTTATGTTGTTAATGTCTTTTTGGTCTAGCTGACTAGAATCTCTAGAAAATCTAGAAT
>DCGE01000205.1:2375-2545 GCA_002314525.1 Prevotellaceae bacterium UBA1786
TATCTATATTGTCTAGATAATGATGCAAATTTAGCAAAAAAATACGACACTACAAAATAAAGAATCCAAAAATTGGGCCGAAAGAAGCCCATTTTTGGATTCTGTGATTATTTCCGAGGGGGTGTCGGAAAGTTATACAAGTCCCTTACCGTGGCAATTCTTGTACTTCT
>DCGE01000205.1:2653-3681 GCA_002314525.1 Prevotellaceae bacterium UBA1786
CGTATCGCCGCCTGCAGCACGCTGCATTGCCTTCTGCACTTCCGATGGTTCGTTATATCCCTGATGTGTCTCACGGAGTTGCTGACTCGGTTGCTGAGGTCTCTGCTGATCTGCATCACCGACTTCCTGCGCCGGGTTGGCAATAGGAAGTGATACTCTCATGAGAACTGAAATAGTACCATCGTTGACTTCGTTGATCATGTTGTCGAAGAGGTTGACTGACTCCAGTTTGAAGATAAGCAACGGGTCTTTCTGCTCGTAGCTGGCATTCTGCACTGAGTGCTTCAGTTCGTCCAACTGGCGCAGGTTCTCCTGCCATGCCTCGTCGATTGTGTGTAGCAGTACAAGTTTCTCGAAATTGATGAAGATATTCCTGCCTTCGTTCTCGTAAGCCTCACGGAGATTGACTGCAATCTGGTAGTTGCGGCGACCATCTGTCAATGGCACGAGGATGTTCTCATACTGCTGACCGCGTGTCTCATACACATTCTTGATAACCGGCCATGCTGTTGCTGCCACACGCTCGCCACGTGCCTTGAAATGCTCAAGCACCTTGTCGTATGTTCTGTCACAGATCTTATCTTTGTTTTCGGTTTCGAATTCCACGCTTGTGAACGGCACTTCCATTGCAAACAGACGGAGAAAGTCTTCCTTACAGCCTTCATAGTCGTTGCCATAGATAACCTTGCTGACACGGTCCCATATGATGTTTGAGATATCCATTCCGATACGTTCTCCCATAAGGGCGTGACGGCGTCGTTCGTAGATGACCTTACGCTGTTTGTTCATGACGTCATCGTACTCAAGCAGACGCTTGCGGACTCCGAAGTTGTTCTCCTCAACCTTCTTTTGGGCACGTTCTATGGATTTATTGATCATTGAGTGTTCAATGACTTCTCCTTCTTCAATACCAAGGCGGTCCATAACCTTTGATATTCTGTCGCCTGCAAAGAGTCGCATCAGTTTGTCTTCGAGTGACACGTAGAACACTGATGAGCCTGGGTCTCCCTGACGACCTGAACGACCTC
>DCGE01000234.1 GCA_002314525.1 Prevotellaceae bacterium UBA1786
AGCCGGTAGAGTGGATATCAAGCCATTGATGACAACCCACTGGAACCAGGGTGAACCATATAACAACCTTTGTCCGACACTGAAGGAGAATACAAAAAATCATTGTGTGACCGGATGTGTTGCGACAGCAGCTGCACAGATCCTGAATTACTGGAAAAAGGACCTGCCAGCCTATACACAGGCTTCGACAACCAGTTATTCCGGTGATAAAGCCAACGCAACGACAGCCTTTCCAAAAGGTACTCCGATGAAGTGGGATCTGATGAGGGACTCATACTCAACAGAACCTGCTGAATATAAAGAGGCTGTGGCAACACTGATGGCAGTAGTAGGAGGTGCAGCAAGGCTATCATACGGCTCAAGCACATCGGGCTATACAGATGATATCGTCGGCGTGAACAGTACCTATTTCAAGATGAACGGAGGTAAGTGCTACGTGAAAGACAGAGGAGGAAGTTCCAACGACTATTCCGACGACGCATGGGCTACGATGCTGTATAACGAACTGCTCCTGAAGCATCCGATAATGTACAGCGGAGTGAAAGACGGTGAAAATGGTGGAGGTCATGCAGTAGTAGTTGACGGATATCAGGCAAGTACAGGACTGTTCCACTTCAATTTAGGTTGGGGAGGTTCGAGCGACGGATACTACACCACAAACCGTGGCAAGAGTCCTTCATGGGGGTTCAATGATTCATGGCAGCAATGCATAATCGGAGCCTATCCGAAGATGCAGAACCTGAAAGGATCAATAATCACGCCATCGATTATGTACAAGAACAGGGTCAACACCGTTAAGGTGAAGGTTTCGAACAACGGAACTCTGCCATACAGCGGAATATACCTTCATGGTAACACCACTGGAAAGGTTCCGACATCACTCGGCAGTGCTAAGGACATTGAGAAAGACACGGAACTAAATACCAACGGTTCAGAATATCTGTTCCAGATGGAAGTGAAACCGACTTCCGACAAATACTATCTATTCGTCACAGACAAGAACCTGAATGTCATTGCTTCATGTTCGATTCAGACTACAGAACCGGAAAGCGAACTTATATTCAATGGAATAAAGGTGTGTGGAAGTTCTGAAAGCCAGGATGGATATACGATTGTCTATAATGAAAAGACAACAGCAGAAGCAACTCTGATAAATACAAGTGATGCAGCATATGAAGGAACCGTGAAAGCCAACATATACTGCAGCAGTGACGGGGGACAGAATTTCCGGTTTATTGGATATAAATCAACAAAAGCAGAGATTCCAGCCAATGGTGAAGGGAAGGCTGTATTCAGCATTGTTTCATCAGCAGGTTGTCCGATTATGGTTGATTCACTCTACCAGGTTGTGATGAATATGGAAACACCAAGCGACAACACACCATTAGTAATTGCCGAAGGGGCAGATAGTGTAGCAGGTTTCATACTCAAGGGAGCTGATATGGAAGTTCTTGGTTTTGAAGACGGATGCGTTTCATTCGAAGGACATTGGGACCCACTGCTCTTCAATACCACAATCAAGAAGACAGCATACAAAACTGCAACCACATACGATTTGACTCAGGTAACCTCGATTGATGAAATCCCGGAATCACCTGTCAATCCAAATGCACTATTCTACGTAAACGATCCAAATGCTAAGGGTTATGCAAACATCGTATATGGTGACGAATGTAACAAGCTGTTACTGACACCGGGCTATGACTTTGTACCTAAGAGTGAATTCAATGCCAGCCAAGCAATCGTAAACATTTCACAGGTGCCAAACAAATGGTATTTATTTACTGCACCATGCGATCTTGACGTACCTAAAGGAATGCTTGCACGAGTCATCGATTCACACACCAGTAGCGGTATCAGCAACAAAACAACCAACGTTGACAAACTTGACGCAGGAAAGACATATCTGTTGATCAGCACATCTGCCAATAATCAGTTGCTTACAGGACAATACACCCATGTCGCCAGTTGTCCGTCAATCAATGTCGACACTGCATTGAAAGGAAGATTTGAGAACAGTACGACACCTGCCGGCTCATTCCTCATAGACATGGAACAAGCACAATATTTTCAGCCTGTTGAAAAAGGTACTGCAATCGAGGCGCTCAGAGGATTTTTCTGCGCAAGCAACGTGAAGAAGGCATTTAAGGCTTACTCGAATGTCACTCAGGATCCGACCTATCAGACACTTGGCGAAGCTATTCAGAATGCATATGACAAAAGAGATGTTTATCAGGATATAGTATTTGACTTCGCTTTCAGACAATTAACTGATTCAATCATAAAAGCAGAGACAGTATATTCAGCAAGAGAGATGGCCAATGCTGATGTAAAGGCTTTGACGACGCGTCTGAATGAAATGGTACGTTGGTATATCACGCAGATTTCCGATCCAAGTATAACTCCAATAGATTACACATCATACATCGTGAATCCATCATTTGAAACAGGTAATACAGATGGTTGGACAATAAATGCTACAAACTATGTATCGGTGCGTTCGACTTCAAATGTAAGTTACAAGGGAGTAGGTGCTGACGGTTCCTATCTTCTGTATAGCATTAAATCTTCCAATCTTTCAGGATGTGGTATCAGCCAGACCATTGAAGGACTCCCTGCTGGATACTATAAGCTTACAGCCATGTTGGGCTCAGGCTTAGAAAAGAAGATTACAATGTTCGCTAATGATTCTGTTGTCACAATTGATTCACATCCATTCGGACAATTCTATCTTACAGAAGCACAAATTGAAAACATCTATATACCTGAAGGTAAAACACTTACAATAGGAATACAAGATGGTAGCTGGTACAAGGCCGATGATTTCAGACTTTACTACACAGCCACCGATCCAACTGGCATTGAGGACATTACACCATCAGACACAAGACCGATTATGACAAAAACATACGACGTGTCGGGTAGGGTAGTAGGTGATTCAGATACACTCAAACGAGGAATCTATATCAAGAACGGGAAGAAGATATTTGTAAGATAACAATGAAAAAGGTCAGCAGGAAATGCTGACCTTTTTATATGATATAACTGAATAGCTTTATTTAACAAGCACCTTCTTGCCGTTAATAATATTCACACCTTTCTGAACAGAGTTAATCTTTTGTCCGCCAAGGTTGAAGATATCACCGTTAATATCTATTGATTCAGAAATGTTCTTGATAGATGTAGCCGTCTGGTTATGAACAGTGACAAGTTTTGCAGAAGTACCACCATCAAAATCAATATAGCAACGAGTAGCATAGAATCCGCTGAGAGTATTATCAACAGCAACAAACTGAGCATCTTTGTTGTCAATTGCAAGAACACCATAGTGACCCTGAGCGTCAATATGAGTCTTTGTGCCTATGAATGTAATACCATTGATTGATATTGGATTGATTGTATTGACAAGTTCCTTGCCGCGTACATTCATCTGAACTGATTTTGTTTCGCCAGAATAATAAAGAAGATAAGGTTTGCCAGCAATGATGCCTTCATTCTTTACGTCATTGAAATTCATGACGATAACAGAACCGTTAACATTAACATCGGTAAGAGTTTCAAGTTTGCAGGATTCTCCGAATACTTCGTTAAGTTCAGATGCCGACATGTCGAATGGCAGACAGATGGTATTCCATCCATTGAACATCTGACGTGAAAGAGATACATCGACTGTCTGTCCGATATATTTTTCAACGCTCGTTCCATAATAAGAATTCAGATAAACTTTTTTCTGAGCATCAGCCTGAGTAGGCGATAGAATACATGATACGGCTACAAATGAAGAGAAGACCGCAGTTTTGAGTAATGTAGTTTTCATAATTTGATATTTTAAATTAAACATAACGTATATAGTTATTTTCTACTTAAAAAGAATCATCATACCGCAAACAATGAGTATCTACACAAATTATTTGCGGTATTGGTGATATTATTGATTTATTTGATTTGCAGGGTTACGATTGACACCTTTGGAAGTTTGATGACAAGTTTGCCATTGTTGATGCTGGCGCCAGAGAACTGTTTTGGAACGACAACATTCGGATTGTCGAAAGTATTATGGTCGGCAACATTTGCTGATGTAAGAATCTGGGCATTCTTTATAGAACCCGAAATTCCGTCAAGGTTAATTGTAACTGTATTATCATTATCCAAGTCAGCATTTGCGATGTTGATGTTAACCGTTCCGTCATCCTTGCGTGAAGCCGATGCACTGATGTAAGGAGAAATACGATATTCCTGACCGTCGGTTTTATAACGTTCATTCTCACCGAAGAACAAATCAGATTTCACTTTAAGAGGAATATTTACAGCATTCATATTCTCCGTGTACATTTTGAACACATAATATGTCGGTGTCAGGACCATCTTGTCATCCTTGGTAAGTACCATACTTTGAAGTACATTTGCAATCTGAGCGATATTTGACATCTTGATACGCTTTGTGTACTGATGGAAAACATTCAGCGAGAATGCAGCAACCATTGCATCACGCATTGTGTTCTGCTGGAACAAATGGCCTGGATTGGTTCCTGGTTCAACATCCCACCAAGTTCCCCATTCGTCAACAAGCAGATCGACCTTGCCTTTTGGATCATACTTATCCATGATGTCGATATGTTTGCGAATGATTTCCTCAATTCCGACGCCACACTTTGCAATTGCCCAGTAATACTGATCGTTTGAGAACTGAGTGGCACTGCCCTTGCTTCCGTTCCATGTATAACATGTATAGTAATGCAGAGAAAGTCCGTTCATGCGATCACCAACCTGTTTCATAAGAGTTTCTGTCCAGTCAAAGTCGTAGTCACTGGCACCACTTCCAATCTTATAGAGTTTATTTCCATCATATTCACGGCAGTATGTTGAATAGCGACGATACAGGTCTGAGTAGTATTCAGGGCGCATATTACCACCGCAACCCCAACTTTCGTTACCGACGCCGATAAACTTAACCTTCCAAGGTTCCTGACGACCGTTTTGCTTACGCAGTTTTGCCATCGGACCATCTTTTGCAGTCATGTAGTCAACCCATTGAGCAGTTTCCTGAACACTTCCGCTGCCGATATTCATGCTGACATACGGTTCACAGCCGAGGAGTTCACAGAGGTTCAGGAACTCATGAGTACCGAAACTGTTATCTTCGACAGTTCCGCCCCAGTTGTTATTGACCATGCGAGGACGGTTTTTCTGAGGTCCTACCCCATCCATCCAATGGTATTCGTCAGCGAAACAACCGCCTGGCCAACGCATTACAGGTACTTTTATATCT
>DCGE01000032.1:0-6294 GCA_002314525.1 Prevotellaceae bacterium UBA1786
GTCTATACTCCTCCTTTCTATGACAAGAACCTGAAACAGAAGTATCCTGTCTTCTATCTCATAAGTGGTACAACTGATACAGAAGAGGTGTACTTCAAGGTAGGTCGTGTGAACTTCATCCTTGATAACCTGATTGCCAAGGGTATGGCAAAGGATATGATTGTGGTTCTGCCTTATGGTAATCCTACGAACATGTTCAAGGGTCGTCCTCAACCTGCTCAGCAAGGTGGTGGAGGATTCGGTATGATGTTCCAGGATAAGTTCGGCACGGATCTGCTTGAGGACTTGATGCCATACGTTGAGTCTCACTATCGTACTTTGAACGATAGGAACAACCGTGCAATAGGTGGTTTTTCACGTGGTGGCAATCAGGGACTCGGAATCGGTCTCCGCAATCTGGACAAGTTCTCATGGCTTTGCTCATACAGTTCTTTCACCCAGACAAATATCCCTGGAGTCTTTGACAAACCTGACGAGACGAACAAAAAGATTCATCTCTTCTGGCTCGGTGTGGGCACAGATGATTTCCTCTATGGCAATGCAAAGGATTTCATGGATCATCTGGACAAGTCAGGCATCAAGAACGTAAAGGAATTCACTACCGACAAGTTCGGTCATACTTGGATGAACGCCAAGTATTTCCTCCACAAATCACTGCCTTTGCTCTTCCAACCCGACAGCAAACTTCCTAAAGCGGGCAACGAACCTGCTCCTGCTATCCAGCAGAAAGAAGGTCAGCGACTGACTCCGGAGGTGATGGCACGTACATTCCCTCGTGGGGTGACATCGCCAGAATACAATAAGGACGGTACAGTGACTTTCAGGATTATTGCTCCTGATGCAAAAGATGTGAAACTGGACTGTCAGATGTTTGCTGACAAGAAGCAGATGGTGAAGGATGAGCAAGGTACTTGGTCGGTGACGGTAAGCGTGGAGAAACCGGATATCTATCCTTATTGCTTCCTCGTTGACGGCATGCAGGTCGCTGATGCTCAGAATATGTATATTTTCCCTAACGAGGGATTCAAGAACTCTCTCGTAGATGTGAAGGCTGATAAGCCAACCATTCAGGATGTTCAGGATGTTGCTCACGGAAAGGTGTCATATCGCTACTATCACTCCGGAACGTTCGGCATTGATCGTCCGATGACTGTCTATACTCCTTCGGGATACGATCCTGCCGGAAAGGAGAAACTGCCTGTCCTGTATCTCATTCATGGCATGACTGATACCTACGAGACTTGGTTCAAGGTGGGTAATGCCAACATAATCCTCGATAACCTGATTGCCCAGGGATTGGCAAAGAGAATGATTGTTGTAATGCCTTATGCAAATCCTTATCCTGAACTAATCCTTCAAGGCAAGGCTGAGAGGGCTGATAATATGGATGTGGCAAAGATTGCTGCTGAGATGGTAAACGACGTGATGCCATTCATTGAGAAGAACTACAATGTCATTGCTGATGCTGATCACCGTGCCGTTGCTGGTTTCTCACTTGGCGGCCGGCAGGCTCTCGCTACAGGTTTCGGCAATCCTGACAAGTACCATTATGTTGCTGCCTATGCTCCTGCTATCTTCGGCGAGGAATATAAGACCAACTTTGCAGATGGCACTTATAAGCCAACCAGCGTTCTGAAGAAGAACCTTAAGTTTATGTTCTTGGGAACAGGCTCCGAGGATTTCTTGATTCAGGCTTCACGCAGTTTGGATGCTTATCTGACAGAACAGGGTCTCACACATACGTTCTATAATCCAGGAGGTGGTCATACTTGGATGAACTGCCGCGATTATCTGGAACTTACGGCTAAGGAACTTTTTAAGAAATAAAAAACATCCTTATGAAAAACTTCCCGCTTCATATCTGTTCATGAAACGGGAAGTTTTATATTGGTTGGCATTGTTATTCAATAATAAGGTTCTCGCTCTTCCATACGGCATTCTGGCCGAGAGAATCGGAATAGATGAAGTAGGCCTTGAGTTCGGGATGTGAACTGAGTACCTGACGGGCTGAGTCAAGTCCGAGTACCATGAATGCTGTTGCATAGGCGTCAGCCAACACACAGTCGGTAGCAAGGACTGTTGAGGAGAGTATCTCCTTTTGAGCTGGATAACCCGTGAGCGGATTGATAGTATGGGCATAGCGCTTCTCTCCTTCTTGATAGTAATTGCGGTAGTTACCAGATGTTGCCATTGAGATGTCGGTAACGTGGAGCACTTCCTGAATATCCTGGTTGATGGATAGTGAGTCGTCGTCGGGTTTGTTGATGCCGATGTTCCATGGGGTGGAGTGGGGGTTTAGTCCTCTCACTCTTACTTCACCTCCAATCTCTACCATATAGTTTTTTATATCCTTTGATTCAAGGAACCTGCCTACAGCATCAACTCCGTATCCTTTGGCAATGGCGCTACAGTCAAGCATAGTCAAGGAGTCGGTTTTGACGATATGATTGTTGCTGAGACTTATTTTTCCCATTCCGACATGTGTCAGTATTGAATCAATGAGTTCTGGAGTTATCTTTTCCCTGTTCTTGAATCCGAATCCCCATGCGTTGACGAGTGGGGCCACTGTGATGTCGAAGGCTCCGTTGGTTGCTGACGAGACGGTTTGGGCTATCTGGAAGACTTCCATGAACATATGGTTGAGTTCCGGATTGCCATTTTCGTTGACTGCAGTGATGATAGACTTTGGGTTGAACGGAGATAGTGATTCATCAACCTGACGGAGTACTTCTGTGATGCTGTCTTGCAGATTGGTATCATACTGATATGTAATATGATATATTGTTCCGAAGACGCTGCCTTCACATTGCTGGTATTGTTTGGTGGAATATGGGCGGTTCTCCAGGAATACATATATTGTTCCTCCGATAAGCAGTAGCAGAAGTGGTATGTGCCACCAACGGTGTGGGTGACGTTCGGCTGGTTGGTCGAGTTGCTTGTTAAGATTGGAAAAGATGCTCATATAGTACTTTTATACCTATTGATATTAATATAATGCCTCCGACGATTTCGGCTGGGAACTTGAAACGTCGACCTAAAGTGATTCCTATCAAATTGCCTAAGAGGGACATCAAGAACGATGTAAATCCGATGATGAGTATCGGTTGGGCGATTGCACTCCATGAATCCATGCCCATGCATGTGAACGATACTCCAACAGCGAGAGCGTCAATGCTCGTTGCAATGGCAAGGGTTAGAAGTACTGATATTCTTGATGTATCAAAGGCTCGTTGTTCCTCAGGCCTGATTCCGTCAATAATCATCTTGGCTCCTATGAATGACAGAAGTCCGAATGCTATCCAGTGATCAATGGCTGATACATAGTTCCCGAAATATACTGTACAGAGCCATCCGATGAGTGGCATGATGGCTTGAAATAATCCAAACAAGAATGCCATACTAATCATTATCCGTGCTTGGAACCGTTTGTGCATCAGTTCGGTAGCTAATGCAACACTGAAACAATCCATTCCCAGTGCTATGGATAGGAGTGTTATAATCTGATATCCCATATTAGATTGTATGTAAAGCCCCAGCAGGTACTGTCGGTCGTAGTGCCATAGCCTGGTATGTAGTAAGGTTTACAATATCTGTTGTCAGTAGAGCTGATTTCGGCCTTGTATCTGGCGCTCCATCCCATGTGGAATCCTTTCCATATCTGTACTTGTATACTTGCTACGACTTCTGCCCAGTGACTCGTACAATCGATACCAGTGATACTGTACGGCTTGGAACCTCCGAAGATGGGGTCTTTGATACCTGGTCCGCTGATGTCGTAACTGAAGGTGCTGAATCCGTAGCGAAGACCGATGCAGAGTTTGTTTGGCTGTTTCTTGTTCTGGAGGAAGTTGTAGTCGAGTCCAACCCTGAAATACGGAGCTTTGGTCTTGTAGTGAATATCTGTATTGTCGTCGGTAAGGTCACATGTGCCGAGCCCCACTTCAAATACTGGATAATATGTGCCTTTTATGTTGATTTTCAGAAAGCCTTCAAATTGGCCATAGTCAGAAAGAAAAACCATCGCTGGTCCTGCAATATCAGCACCAAGAGATGCACCACCCCAATTTTTCAGAATTTTTCTAAGACCCTTAGGCTTTTTTTTGATTGTCGAGTCTGTTAGGAGGGAATCAGCTCTGAGGATGGAGTCCGCTACCTGTGTAATGGCGCTCTTAGCATCTTGCAACTGTTCACTGATGCTTTGTGCGTTAATATCTATCACGCTGGAGAGCATCAGAAGACAGACTGAAAAGTATATATGTTTTCTACTTAGCCACTCCATTTAGATAGATTTTAATGTTTTCGTTGCCGAAATAATTGACTTCTGGATTTGATATTTCAATATCGTCGATGCTTGCACCAGAGTTGAGAAGATAGACGTCTTTCAGTGTGTGGAAATACTTTGTGCCACATTCCGGAAGCTCAACGTGTGGGTAGCTTTCGTGACGCACAATAATTGTATCATTGCGAATGAGTGAGGCGTAGTCTAATACGACGGTGTCTTCTGTGCCATAGTAGCTCATTGGTACCGGAAATGAGTGCTGACCTACTAATTTGTTGACTACCAAGGTGTCTCTTTTTGTTCCACGGAATACTGTAACATTGACTGTGTCATTGAATACAACTGCAGTTCCTTCACTATCATAGAATCCATAGTTGCAGAATACATTGCTTTCCAGAGGACAGTTGTTGTTTGTACAGCCAACAGTCAGTATGGACAGGATACTAAAAATGATTCTTATATTTTTTTTCAACTGAAATAATTCTGTTTTGGTATTACACTTCTTTTTCAACTTGGTATTTGTTGCGCTCCTGAGAATTCCTTGAAATCATGTCGCCGAGGAATCCTGTGAGGAAGAACTGCGTGCCGAGTATCATCATTGTGAGAGAAATATAGAAATAAGGTGAGTCTGTTACCAGACCTGGATTGTCTCCTCCGTACATATTGATGAGCTTATATGCTCCTACAATGATGGCTGCAACCACGCCGACGAAAAACATCAATGTGCCAAGTAATCCGAATACGTGCATTGGCTCAACACCGAACTTTGACAGGAACCATAACGAAAGGAGATCGAGGTATCCATTGACAAATCGATTGAGACCAAATTTGGTTTTTCCGTATTTACGAGCCTGATGATGAACAACTTTCTCTCCGATACGATTGAATCCTGCATTCTTTGCAAGGAAAGGAATGTAGCGGTGCATCTCGCCGTACACTTCAATATTCTTGACGACATCAAGACGATATGCTTTCAGCCCACAATTGAAGTCGTGGAGGTTGTTAATACCAGATACTTTTCGTGCTGTTGCATTGAATAACTTTGTAGGGATGGTCTTTGATAGCGGATCATAACGCTTCTGTTTATACCCACTCACAAGATCGTACTTGTCTTCTGTAATCATCCGATATAGTTCAGGAATTTCATCAGGACTGTCCTGAAGATCAGCATCCATAGTAATGACGACATCTCCTTCGGCGCGGTCAAAACCATGGAAGAGGGCAGGGGACTTACCATAGTTTCTACGGAACTTGATTCCGTGCACTTCTGGGTTCTTGGATGCAAGTTCCTCAATGACTTTCCATGATCCGTCGGTTGATCCGTCATTTACGAAAATAATCTCGTATGAGAAATGCTTTTCGTCCATTACTCTTTTTATCCATGCATGAAGTTCAGGAAGTGATTCTTCTTCATTAAACAAAGGTATTACTACTGAGATGTCCATATAGATTTTATTTAATTATTCAATAGATATAATGTTTGAACTTTATTATTCGTGTTGGATTTTGCTTAAATAGTTTTTTGCCTTCATGGCTGCAATTATCCAAGTGGGAATAAAAAGAATAAATGATGTTAATATGTTGGAACCTAATAGATTTGACGCCAAATCAACAGGTGCTAATACTGAGTACTGATTCAGTTGTTGATGTGCCATTTCCAGAAAAGTTGTCATTCCCATTTTCTTGTATTCGGAAACAATTGCAGGATCATCAAGAAGTGACTGGAATGTAGCAATAATATGTCCATTATCTAGATATGCAAAATATGCGTATTCACCGAGAAAGCATATCAACTCTGCAAAAACGAACATCATAATCGTGAAATATGCAGCACAGCCGAGTGTCTGACGCTCACCTTCTATTTGATGCTGCTTGAAGCGAAATGCAAAATAGAATGTGATAAACGGAAGAGTGATAAACAATCCGCATCCTAACAATAAAAGGATGGGACTGTTATCTATTCCTTTTGTCAGAAACATGAAGTCCATAAGCCAAGCAATACCAAGAAATGTCCC
>DCGE01000032.1:6308-7107 GCA_002314525.1 Prevotellaceae bacterium UBA1786
TGGCAAACTTACGTGCTGAAATCAAATTATTTATATTCATCTTGCAAAGTTATGAAAAAAACTTGATACAAACCTTCTTTTTTGATGTTTTTCTATTTTATAACTCTGTCCTTATTCTGATTTATGAATTCTTTCCATGATTTCGCACCTCCTGTGGCACCTCCTGTTCTTTCTGCTAATTTTATCTGGAGGAAATGGCAGTAGGCGGCAGCTAATGCGTCAGTTGCATCGAATTGGATATTCATAACCTCGTCAGAAATCTTCAGCATTTTTTGTAACATTCCAGCTACTTGTTCTTTTGACGCGTTGCCGTTTCCTGTAATGGCTACTTTGATTTTAGCGGGTGGATACTCAGTGATTGGAATATCTCGCTCGATAGCTGCTGCAATAGCAACACCTTGGGCTCTGCCCAGTTTCAGCATGCTCTGAACATTCTTTCCGAAAAATGGTGCTTCGATTGCAATCTCATCTGGATGGTAAGCATCGATTATTTGAGTTATACGCTCAAATATCTTGCCTAGTTTCATATATGGATCTTTATATTTGTTCAATTCAATTACTCCTATGGCTACCATCTCTGTTTTGTTCCCTAAAATACGAAGTATTCCATATCCCATCAAATTTGTTCCTGGGTCAATTCCCATGATAATCTTGTCCGTGATGGCTTTTGTAACTGTAGGCATATTTCAAATACTATATTATTGCTGCAAATGTAGTATATTTTGATTGAAAAACCAAGCTTTTTGACTAAAATGTCTCGCGCGCGTTATATAAATATAAGGTATTCATAAAAATGACA
>DCGE01000048.1:0-843 GCA_002314525.1 Prevotellaceae bacterium UBA1786
TCCTTTGTTCCACGTGGAACAATCTATAGAACCAAATAGATGTTCCACGTGGAACAAATTACCTGAATATCCTTGTTGGTTGACACATACAACACAAGAAACACATCAAATCATCAGAGAAAACCTAACGTTGTCAGCCCTTTATGGAGGATCTATCACAGGCACTGGAGTGCGATATTGTCCATCCATAGAAGATAAAATCGTTCGTTTTACAGATGCTGCTCAGCATCATGTGATGCTGGAGCCAGAAGATTCGGCTGGAACAGTCATTTATCCGAATGGATTGAGTTGTTGCTTGCCGCGTGATGTACAGGAACGAATGGTCAGATCAGTTCCGGGATTGGAGAATGCAGAATTTTTGGCTTATGCCTATGCAATCGAATACGATGGCATTGATTCACGAGAACTGAAACACACACTTGAATCAAAACGAATTTCAGGTTTGTTTTTTGCGGGTCAAATCAATGGCACTACAGGTTATGAAGAAGCCGCCGCGCAAGGCATCATGGCAGGCATCAACGCTGCATTCTATATTCGTAACGAAAAGCCTCTCGTCTTCAGCCGACAGGATGCCTATATCGGAGTCATGATTGATGATCTTGTGACAAAAGGCACGGACGAACCTTATCGAATGTTCACCAGCCGCGCAGAGCGACGTCTATTACTACGTCAAGACAATGCAAGATATCGTTTGGCAGAAGCGGCTGATCGAGTTGGCATTCTCAGCAATGAGTATAGAAGTAAAACTCACTGCATGATGGAGTATATTGAGAGAAAGGTAAAAGAGGAAAGTAATTTCAAAAACTCATCATGCCGGTGCGAGGGCGCACCGGAAACGTTTGC
>DCGE01000048.1:862-5200 GCA_002314525.1 Prevotellaceae bacterium UBA1786
TTGCGACGCGCCCTCGCGTCGCTGATTATGGTTTTGAAATTACCGCTGTCAGTGCTGGCGCGGATGTACCTAACAGCACGGCGGATATTGCAAGTGGCTCATCTGAAAAAATTGTTGACTGTTGTTTCTCACAACAAGAACTTGAATACATTAATAACGAGGTAAGTATTATACGTCACTATGCACCATATATTCTTCAAGAGGAAAAGGCTGCTGCCAGGGCAAAGATTGACGAATCCATTCATATACCTCGTTGGCTTGATTACGACAAATGCATCGCAATCAGATTTGAAAGTCGTGAAAAACTGAAGAAATACCAACCGGAAAACTTAGCACAAGCAAGTCGAATTTCAGGTGTAAATCCGGCAGACGTATCTGTCTTGGCCATTATCATTAAACGGGGTTACATCTGAAGTTATAAACAAAACTTGTTGATAACTTGATAATATGCGTTGATTTCTTATTTCACACGTGAACGACCATTTTTGATATATTTAAGCCTGTTGATAACATAGTCTTTAACGAGTGCATAAAACATGAACGAGACGATTGACATTTCCTCAAAGGAACTGTGGGAAAGGGCGAAGGTCATTTACCTTTCTGCTCTTCAGACGGCTGAGGAAAGAGAGCAGGTTGAACGCTATCTCTCGATGATTACCTCGGTGACTCGCCAGGATTCTGACTTTGTCATCTTCACTGCGAATTCCTATGCGGCCGATTATCTGAAGAACAACTATTCAGACCGTCTCAGGAAGTGTCTTGAACTCGTGGTAGATGAAGACGAAACAATAGGCCTTGAATTCAAGTGTGATCCAAATTCCAAGCCGGCGATTGTCATGCCGAAGGCAATTACCTCCAACAATGTACGTCGTGACAGTCAGCGCATCTCAACATTTATCTCAACGATGCCGTTGAACGAGGAATACACGTTCGACGAATTCGTCCGTGGACCATCGAACAGCTTTGCCCTTGCGGCGGCAATGGCAGTCGTGAAGAACCCTGGCAACAGTCGGTACAATCCACTGTTCATCTACGGTGGGACGGGACTCGGCAAAACGCACCTCATGCAGGCCATTGGCAACGAACTCAAGCGCATCGACCCGTCACTTGCGATCTGCTATCTCACGGCAGAGGAGTACTTGAACGAGTTCGTCAACTACATGAAGGAAAACAACGTACCGGCCTTCAGAAACAAATACCGGTCAATAGACGTCCTGCTCATTGACGACGTGCAGTTCTTCCAGAAGGGCAGGCAGATTCAGGAAGAGTTCTTCAACACGTTCAACGCACTGCAGCAGGCCAAGAAGCAAATCGTCATGACCTCAGACGTGGCGCCGAAGATGCTTCCGGCAATCGAGGCAAGGCTGGTCTCGCGGTTCGAAGGCGGCATGCTGCAGGAAATCGAATCTCCAAGCTACGAAACGCGCCTTGCGATTCTCAAGAAGAAGGCGGAAAGCCTAGAAACGCGTGTTCCGCTCAGTGCGCTTGAATATATCGCAGACAACATCAAAAGTCATGTCAGGGCGATGGAAGGAGCACTTGGAAAGGTCAGCGTCTACCTATCGACATTCAACAACGTCGAAATCAAGAACGACGTTCTCGCGCATCTGCTGAAAGACTTCATAGAGAAGGAACAGCAACGCAAGAAACTGACGATCGAGGAAATACAGACGACAGTGGCGAAGAAATACAACGTCACCATAACGCAGATACTTTCTCCGGAGCGGACACAGTCGATCGTGACGCCGCGACAGCTGTCGATGTACATCGCGCGAAAGTTCACGACAAAGAGCCTTCCGGAAATCGCAAAACTCTTTGACAAGACACACGCCACGATCATCCACGGCGTCAGAAACATCGAAAAGAGACTCGATGTCGAAGAGGAACTGAAGGCAACTCTGGCCGAGATACTGTCAGAACTGGGCTACAAGCTGTCAGACAACATGGATTGACATCCTTATGACCGAGAGACGACAAGCTGATGACAACTGGGGCATCTAATCAACAGTCGTCAACCGAAAAAGAAAAAGGGCACATCTGCAAACAGCATGACAAAATCAAAATGAACAAGCCGAAAGTCAGAAAAGCCAAAGAAATCAGGCCTGAAAACGACTTGTCAACATATCAACAAGTAACTAATACTTAATAGAGACTATTTAACTATCAGTCAGTATTTGGTACAATCTCACAAAGCAAAATAAGGAAGGAAAAAGAGATGAAATTCAAGATCGTAAGGTCGACGTTCATAGAAGGACTCAAGTCCGTTCAGAACATTGTTGCCGGAAAGGGGTCGCTTCCGATTCTTCAGAACGTTTTGCTTGAGGCAAAGGACAACGAACTGAAGATGACGACAACAGATCTCGACATCTCGATCAAGTCGAGCTGCGAGTGCACCACGGTCGAACCAGGAAGCACGACGCTGCCCGTCAAGCTGCTGTTCAACGCCATCGCGAAGGCCGCCGAAGGTGAGATCGAGATCGACATTGACGAGAAGGAAAGGGCTTCCATCAGCGCCGGAAACGCGCGCTACAAGCTTGCCGGCATGCCAGAGTCAGAATTTCCGAAGCTGCCGTCTGACGAAGAGGCCTATGAATATAAGATTCCCCAGCAGATCTTCAGGGAAATGCTGAAGAAGGTCTCCTATGCCGCCAGCCAGGACGATACCCGGCGGACGCTGAAGGGCGTTCTTTTGAGTTTCAAGGATGCGAAGATCACGATGGTGGCGACAGACGGCCGTCGTCTGGCGCTTATCGAAAATGAAATGGAGTTTCCGAAAGACGCTGAACGTGACATTGTCCTGCCGTCAAAGGCAGTTGGCGAACTTCAGCGTTCGCTAAACGGCGAAGAAGACCTTTCGCTGATGGTGCAGAAGTCGCAGATCTGCTTCAAGATGGGAAGTCTCACGATCTATTCGAAGCTGATGGACGACGTCTATCCGAATTACCGTCAGGTCATTCCTAAGGAAACGTCAGAACACATTGCAGTCGACCGTCAGCTTCTTCTCGACGCCTTGGATCGCGCAAGCGTCATGACGATGGACGAGGCGCACTCGACGAAGCTGATCTTCGAAAACGGCAAGCTGACCGTCACGTCGGCAGCCTCCGACATTGGCGAAGCGAAAGACGTCGTGCCGATCAAGTATGCCGGAGACAAGATTGAGATCATGTTCAATCCGTCCTATGTGATGGATCCGCTGAAGGCGATTGACGATGACGAAGTGACCATCAACCTCAACGACGGCCATTCGCCGGCAGTCGTCAAGTGCCAGATTCCGTTCCTTTACGTGCTGATGCCGCTGCGTATCAGCTAAGTCATGAAAATCTGGACAGACAAGAACTATCCCATCATCATCTCCTGTGCAAAGGCCCTTGCGCCGTGGACGGAGAAGGAGGTGAGAGAACTCGGTTACGAGCCGATTGAAACGACAGAAAACACCGTTGTCGTCCGCGGCGCGATGCGCGACGTCATGAAGCTGAACCTCTTTTTGAGAACCGCACACCGCGTTCTGGTTCCGCTTCTTCGCACGCGTTGCCGCAACATCAGAGACCTATACGCAGCGGTCAAGTCAATCGACTGGGAAAACCTCCTTGAGGCAGACGGGTACTTTTCCGTTTCGTCGATCGTACACAATTTCACGATACGGGATACGCGACTTCCATCGCTCTATACCAAGGATGCCATTGCCGACCGCATGCGTGAGAAATGCCAGCGTCGGCCGGATTCCGGCGGAGAGAACAAAGGAGCCGCAGTCTTTGTCTACTGGGAAAGAGACGAAGTCATCGTCTATCTTGACACGTCTGGAGAACCCCTTTCAAAGCGAGGTTATCGCAAAATACCCGGATCCGCTCCCATGCAGGAGACATTGGCCGCAGCCTGCATCATGGGGATGGAATGGGATAGAAAGACTCCTTTCCTCTCTCCGATGTGCGGAAGCGGAACACCGGCAATAGAGGCGATCATGATGGCCATGAACAAGGCACCAGGTTCACTCAAGGGACATTTTGCCTTCCAGTCCATCAAGGAATACAATCGCATCATTCCGGGAGAGAGCGCACCGACGGTTGCGCCGCGTCAGCGCGGAGGTGCTACGCCGGAACAGGTCTGGAAAGAACTTGTCCTCAAGGCCAAAGACGAGGAAATAAAAGAAGGTCTTCCATCGGTCATTGCAACGGACATTTCACCCGAGGCCGTCGAAAACGCACACACGAACGCCATTGCCGCCGGTGTCGCTCCTTATATCACGTTCAAGGCCTGTGACTTTGCGGACACACCCATACCGCCGGGTTCAGGTTGCGTATTTTTCAATCCTGAATATGGCATTCGCCTGGGCGATCCGGT
>DCGE01000087.1 GCA_002314525.1 Prevotellaceae bacterium UBA1786
AGATTTCCTCAATGGTATTCATTTCCGTATAGCAGTGAAGAACGATTGCCATGATTGCAACAGGAATAAGGCATATAACATCCAACCACCAGAATGACGGAATGCGGTTGTGTATTGGCTCTTCGAACTGGAACCTTTTGGCGGTTTCGGCAAAGAGAAGGGCATTGGAATCGGTTCTCTCTACCATCTCTTGGTATAACACACCTCTGACGAGAACGCCACGCTGCCATTTGCTCGTCTCTTGCTCCAGCTTCTTGGTGAGTTCTTCCTTGTTCACCCGTCCGTGAAATTTTAACTGACGTTTGGCATCAGATAGCACGACATCCTGGATGTCGCGCCACTGATTGTTAAATTCTTCTTGGATATTCATAGCCATTACTTATATAGTTGCCAATTCCTCTGCGTATGGAATGCCGAACACCCCAAGGTAGCATGACTTGATCTCAGCTGTCATAGTGCTAAGTATATATTCGGTACGAAGGCGTTCCTGTGCTGCGTTGAAGTTGTTATCACTAAGGTTGCGCTCGATTTCAGCGAGGCGAGTCTTCTCGTCTCGAAGCTGCTGACGTGCAGAACCGCATTTAAGTTCCTTCATCTCATTGACCTTGATAGCGATGTTCAGGTTCATGTCATGAAGGCGGTCATCGAGACGATTGCGGATTTCCTTCAATGCTCCGTTCTTACTCTCGGTAAGCATACGGTCAATCATCTCATTCTTGCCATTATTGATCTGGAGCCATTCAATGATTGCACATACTACAATACCCCAGCCTCCAGTGACAATCTGGATAACAGTCCACTGCCAGAGGGCATTGAAAACAGCTTTACGGATGAAGTCCATCCAGGCTGTCTTACCACCAGCACAGTTCTTGACAATCATGGATGCATCACCGATACAGTAAGAGATAAGTGCCTGAAGCCAGTCCTGATCGTCAGTGCGACCCACCTCTGGGGATTCTGTCAGAGTCTCGCCAAGGCGATGGAACAACTCATTGACGTTTGCGAGGTTCGTGTTTACCGCAGCTTCGGCTTCACTGATGGCATTCTCCAGAACAGGGCGGTTGCTCTCCATAAAGGTATCAATCTTGCCTGAGATATGGTCTGCAATAATCTCAGAGAATGGCTGAAGCAGACGCTTCATATCCTCTTCACGTGCCTCCTTTGACTTGAAGACATTGATATTGCTGACAGCCAGTGAGAGGTATTCCTTCATGCCGAAGCGAATCTTCTCATGCAGAGTAGGAAGATCGACCTCCCATGTCTCATCAACACTTTCAATGGCATTACGAACGAGGTCGCCTAGTGTACCCTGCAATTTAAGTGTACAGTTATCAAAGGCAGATTCTGTAGCAGCAAGGCTTGTTTCAATCTCACAGATGATACGCTCACATTCAGCTTTCTGTTCAGCAGTAATACGTCCCTGATTATCGTAGAAGGCGAGGTCAGAACGTACTTTAGTCACAGCATCGTCATAGACATCAATCATGGTGCGGAAGACTTTACCGTACTGTGCTGTACAACGCTCATCGGTGGTAAGGAACTCCTGAAGGGCTTCCTCAAATACAAGGAACTTGCTGTTTTCCATCTTGCACATAACCTTCTCCTGTGAAAGAGGAACGTCATGCTGCAAGTCCTTGTCGAAAGTCATGCCACGACGTGCATCAAGAGCGAGCAACGCCGAAAGGCAGAATACACGCTTCTTCATGAGTTCTTCATCGATAGTACCGTCTGGCTTGACGAAACATACACGGACATCGTTCCACAACTTTTCTTCTGCCTGCTGACGCTGGATGTCATTCTCGATGTGATCAATCTTGTTCAGGATGAAGAACACATTGCCAGGATTGTCCTTGAAATTGTCAGCGAAGTACTCGCGGTCTGATTCAGCAAAGCCACGCTCACCACACATATAGACGATAGCCTGTGCCTTGGCAGCAATGTCAAGAGCAAGTTCCGTTGCGACTGCCTTATCTTCCAGTCCTGGGCTGTCAACAACACTTACACCATTCTCCATCAATGGAAGGCTGCAACGGATGATGGAATATGCGACTTCCTTGAAACGGGAAACACTTCCAGTGGACAAGAACTCTTCATTGTCCTCGTTGGTGTACTGGTATGTTGCAAGGAACTCTTCCTTGGTGACATGCTCAATGCGGCCAGAGGTAACAGAACCGTCTTCGTTGACAGTGTCCTTGAAGTGGATCTCGACATCATCAGCATCCGCGCCATATTGAACGAATGTAAGGATGGCAGTACTTGGAAGAGCTGATTCTGGCAAAACCTTACTGCCAAGCAGTGCGTTAATGAGAGTACTCTTGCCGGAGGTAAAAGTTCCCATGACTACCACACGGAACAGACCATCAGTGACAACTTTTGCTTCTTCCATACAGCGGTTATGCTGCAAGGTCATGCCAAGACCAATCTTGTGGCCATTGACAAACTGGTGTGTTCCTACCATATCAGCTACAGTATTGAGAGCCGATACCATGCGAATGTTCTTTTCGTTGTTGTTCATATCAGTAACTATTAAATTTGTTTGTACTCGTTTTACTTGGGGCGATTTTAGTTGTGTCTACATTGGTATAGAGTTTTTATTCACCTAAAACCTATTATCGTAATTGAATATTTTTTCACGAGGTGTGCAGTTCCACCGCTGGGAAATATGGAACATATAAAAAATCTGCTCCATAAAAGTCTTACACTTCTATAGAGCAGATTTGTCGTAATAACCTATCGTCTTGCGCCGATATTATTTGCAAGTTGTATGTCAGTCTATCCTTACCATGATAGCAGTATAATTGTCATCAGAACATTGTTCACAAAAAGAGTCAATCACATCTAAGATTTGTTCGGGATTTTTGTCTTCGAGCAAATAGTCTTTGAGGATTTTATGGGCAATGCATTTATAGACTCCGTCAGAGCACAAGAAGATTCTATCACCTGACTGAAGGTCGAACTGAGTTATTTCAGGAATGGCATTCTCAGGCTTGAATGAGAAGAAACTTCTTGAAATCATTTCCCAGCCACAATCCTTACGGATATGGTCTTTGGTCTGATAGACTACATGATCCTTCTCAGTGTTGTTTATATCATCATAGTCATAAT
>DCGE01000103.1:0-249 GCA_002314525.1 Prevotellaceae bacterium UBA1786
GCGGGTATGCTTGGAACCGTTGCAGAGGAATTCTATGTTGCACTCACCATAGTAATAATTGCCTATGACGCTTGAGAATGCGAAGAAGAGTATGGCTATGGCAATGATGTACTTGCCAGCATCTCCAATGTGGAACGAAAGGGCCTGCTGGGTCAGTTCGATGCCGTTGGCACCGCTGTCGTAGAGACCTGAGCACATGATGATGAATGCCGTACACGAACAGATCACGAGAGTGTCGGTAAAGACACC
>DCGE01000103.1:374-4127 GCA_002314525.1 Prevotellaceae bacterium UBA1786
ACAGTACCGCCAGCCGCCTGTTCAAAACCAAAGGCGTTCTTCACGATGATTGAGAATACGGTGGGAATCTCTGTTATGTTTGTCGCTATCACCCAGAGGGCTATCAGCAGATAGGCTATTGCCATGAATGGAACGATTACGGAACATACCTTGGCTATTCGTTGGATGCCACCGAAAACCACCGCCATAGTGAGGATGGCAAGTATCAAGGCCATGACGACAGGTGTGATGCCAAAAGCCTCGGTGAATGAAGATGAGATGGTATTGGCCTGAACCATGTTGTTGGTCATACCGAACTGGAGGATTATTGCCACCGCGAAGATGCACGCGAACCAGCGTTTCTTAAGTCCCTTGGTGATATAGTAGGCCGGACCTCCGATATAGGAATCCTGTCCGCGCGTCTTGAACAGCTGGGCGAGGGTACACTCGATGAAGGTATTCACACTGCCTATCAGTGCCATCACCCACATCCAGAACACCGCACCCGGACCTCCGACAACGATGGCAGTCGCAACTCCGGCGAGATTACCTGTACCCACACGTGCAGCCAATGAAACCATGAATGCCTCGAAACTGCTGATGACCTTCTCTCCGTCCTTCAACTCTGTCGGCTGAAACAATAGCCTCATCATTTCACCGATCATGCGGAACTGCATACCCTTCGTCTTGATGGTGAACCATATTCCTACCACTGACAAAGCCACTACCAACAAAGTACCCAACGGTTCGTTGATCATATTCAAGAAATCTGCGATTGTTTTTTCCATATTATATTGTTATGGTGGGTTTCTCTTTTTCAAGGAGCTTCCTCTTCTTATCTATCATCTCACCTTCACGCTGACCGAAGAATCCGCCGATGCCGTTGCGGGCTACAACCCTATGACATGGCACTTCTGGAGCAAAAGGATTGCGCCTGAGGGCCTGACCGACAGCCTGAGGACTCCTGCAGCCTATTCTCCTGGCAAGTTCGCCGTAGGTTATCGTCTCACCGCAAGGGACATCCAGTAAGGCCATATACACCTTGCGCTGAAATTCGGTGATAGTGGTACAAAAGACGACCACATGCCTTATATCATCCTGTTCCATCATATCTGCTGCCGTACTTCAAATCATTTCGGCTGACAAAGATATAAAAAAACCTCGACACAATCAACAATCCTCAAATAAAAACACGATAATTTGGCCATGTAAAGATAAAAACATAACTTTGCAGAACAATTTTGGTATTAACGTTATTGAAACAGCAAAATGATATCCTCAAAAAAAACATCGGTTCTTGTCATCTTAGCATTCATGTGTTGTATCACCATCATGGCTAAGGGCAGGACCACATTTGCATGGAGTTCGATTGACATCCGTTTCAAACCGCAGGACACCGTCACACCAACGAAATCTCCAGTCCTCTATGCATGGAGAGGCGAGAGAGTGAACATGCAGGCAGCATACTCATCATCCGAGAATACAGAGATCACAGTCACCGCAAGCGACCTGAAATGCGGCAGGAACCGCATTCCGGCATCGTGCATCTCGCGCTACTACGAAGGCTACATCATCGCCAGCGACTTCAAGAAAGAGGACAGCTGTATGGTGGCAGACCGTCTGCAGCCATCTGACGAAGCATACAAGGTCAATGCCGGAGAGGTACGCCCGCTGTGGTTCAGCATCCAGGTTCCGCAGGACGCAGCACCCGGAAAATACACCGGTACAATCACACTCAACGACAAAGGCAGCAAACAGACGCTGAAATACACACTCAACGTCAGCCGACGAGTGCTACCTGAACCTAAGGACTGGCAGTACCACCTCGACATCTGGCAGAACCCATACGCAGTGGCAAGATTCTTCAAGGTACCTCTATGGAGCCAGCAGCATTTCGACCTCATGCGACCTATCATGGACCGCTACGCAAAGGCAGGCGGCAAGGTTATCACAACATCGATCACCTACCATCCTTGGAGAGGACAGACCTACGATGCGTTCGAGAGTATGATAGTGAAGACAAAGCACATTGACGGCACATGGTCATACGACTACACTGTATTCGACAAGTGGGTGGAGTTCATGATGTCATGCGGAATCACGAAGCAGATTTCATGCTACACCATAGTTCCTTGGGACTATAAGTTCGAGTACCTCGACCAGGCTACGGCAACAACCATCTACCTCAAGGCACAGCCAGGCGACAAGGAATATGAGGCATACATGCTGCCATTCCTCACCGACCTTGCAAAGCACTTGAAGACCAAGGGCTGGTTCAGCCGTGCTACGATAGCTATGGACGAAAGACCGGTAAAAGCACTTGAGATAGCATGGGACATCGTACAGCGTGCCGACAAGGACTGGAGGATCGAGGGAGCCATGAACTACAAGCCTACAACCGAGGGCGTAGTCGACAAGATGTACGGTATCAGCATTGACCTCAATCACGTGAACCTACCTCTTGATGTCCTCAACAAACGCAAGGAGGAAGGACGGCTCACATCCATCTATACCTGCTGTTCACCTGAGCGTCCGAACACTTTCACCTTCTCACCTCCTGCTGAAGCAGCCTTCCTCGGATGGAACATCACCGCCCTGCAGTACGACGGGTACCTGCGATGGGCATTCAACAGCTGGGGACCGACGCCGGAGGACGACAGCCGTTACTCCCCTTTCCCAAGCGGTGATGCATGGCTGGTATATCCTACAGGCAGCAGCATCCGTTGGGAGCGCCTCGTGGAAGGCATACAGGCAAGCGAGAAGATACGCATACTCAGAGCTGAAGGCAACGAGGAAGTAAACCAGAAAATCAACGCAATTCTCAAGCCGTTCTCATCCGCGAAATTCGACAAGAATCTGGATGCAGCCGCAGAAGTCAACAAAGCCAACAATGCTCTCAGAGCAATTGAATAACAATTTCCAAACCTCAAAAAAACAAATAATAATTTGGCTATTTAACGACAAATACGTAACTTTGCAACGTTAATTATCTTTATTCACTTTATTAATACAAAAAGACAATGAAAAAGTTTTACATGATGTTTGCTGCCATCATCACACTTGCAGCTATCTCATTCGTATCATGCGGAAGCGATGACAACGACGATCCTGTTTCTTACCAAGAGTACTCACTCAAGACATTAGTTGACACCGGTTCACTTCCTGAACCTTATGCATCAGCACTGAAGCAGTACGAGACAACACAGAAAGGCAGTTATGCATCTGATGACGACGCTATTGCAATGTGGAATTCTATTGTATCCCAAAGCAAGTCAGTTATGGAAGAGATGATGCAAACTATCGCATTAGCAACTGGAGTTAAAGACTTTTCTATCAGCATCAACCTCTACAACTCAAAAGATAAGCTTCTCAAGAGTGCAAAGTTCTCTTTCCAAGAAAACTAAACAACCACAATAAAATATATTGTAAGGCTCTCAAATTTCTTTGAGAGCCTTTTTTCTGCTATACCATAATTAGTTTTGTTAGGAAGATCGAAAAATTTGGGCTCTATTGCTTGACTTTTCAGCAGGCCCTATTTATTCAGGAATCGCTTACCATTCTCTATTATTATACCCTTATAATCTGAGTTGACTCTTTGGCCTGCAAGGTTATATGTTCCTTCAACAAACTTCCTACAACTATTCTCTTCATTCAGGTTACTGATACCAGTTGGAGAACCTATCGTGAATTGAACAGTTTGTGACAAGTCATCATAAACATAATCGTCTCCCGCCCATTTTTGGGAACAAGTAATTCCCCGTTTCGTGAAATCAA
>DCGE01000044.1:0-4051 GCA_002314525.1 Prevotellaceae bacterium UBA1786
TGGAGAAAGTTTCCAAAATGTCACTGAGAGCAGCTTCTGCTTGGCATCAGCCACCAACAGCACGACCCGCCAACCCGTTAAGAGCCAACTGGCCGATGCAAAGTTATGAAAAAGTTCCGTAACAGCCAAATAAATATATAATAATGTGTGTGAAAAAGCCAGCCATAGAGAATGATGGAGGGCTGGCAGTGAGTAAGGGGACAATTACAACAAATCCGAAAATGCCTTTAGGCTGATTATGTCTATATGTGGAAATTCAATCTGCTTGAGGATGGAGTAATGATGATCATTTGTTACAATGTACTTTGCAGTGGAAGCAAATGCACAATCAACAAATTTATTGTCATCAGGATCGCTTTCTATGATGTGAAGATTGTATTGAGGATTGACTAAAATAGTTCCAGGATTATTGATGATTACGTCAACAGTTAGTTGTGCGGTCTCTATGTCTGTAAGGCGTTGTAGTATTTCTGTGTATTCTTCAAGAATATCAGTCGACACACACATTTGATATAGTCCTTCAACAATCTTTGTCCATACATTATGGTAGGGACTTCTTGAAGGAATAATTTGAATAAGACTATTTGTATCAAGAACAATTCTCATTTCAAGTCCTTGTGCAAGTCCATGCTATTAATTTCATCAAGGCGTTCCTGATTTAGGGTGCCATTATCCCATAACTCATTTAGTTTGTTCTCCAATCTGGTTGCAAAATGTTTTGTAAGCACTTCTTTGACTTCCTCGAGGTGCTTTACTTCCTTGTCATAGGAGAACATCAGCAATAATTGCTGCTGAATAGGGTTGAAAATTGTTGTTGATGCTTGCATATACAAATCTATCTGGTGCAAAGTTATGAAAAAGTTACGTAACAACCAAAGAAATTTATAATAATGTGTGTGAAAAAGCCAGCCATCGGAAAGTGTATTGCTTATTCATAGGCTTATTTCACTGTTTGGCAAAGTTACGATAAAATATGTATTTTCGCAAATTTATTTTTTTCGTAACTAAATGTGAATAATTATTCGTAACTTTGCGCCCATGATAGAGAAACATGTGATTTTGGAGGATATCGACCTCCTGACGTTTTATGGGGTGAACAACGTGCACCTGCAGATGATAAAGGCATTGTACCCCAAACTCCGTATCGTGGCCCGTGGCAACGTGATGAAGGTGATGGGCGACGAGGAGGAGATGTGCAGTTTCGAGGAGAACATACAGCGCCTACAGGCTCACTGTGCAAAATACAACAGCATGAGCGAGGAGGTGATTCTCGAAATAGTGAAGGGGAAGAAGGACGAGAGACGGGAGACGAGGGACGAGAGTGATGTGGTTTGCTACAGTGTTACAGGAAAGGCCATAACCCCACGGAGCGACAACCAACGGAAACTGGTTGAGGACTACAGGAACAACGACATGCTTTTTGCCATAGGACCTGCTGGTTCGGGCAAGACATACTTGAGCATTGCATTGGCTGTCAGAGCACTGAAGAACAAGGAGATACGCAGGATAATACTCTCACGTCCGGCTGTTGAGGCCGGCGAGAAACTGGGATTCCTGCCAGGTGACATGAAGGAGAAGATTGATCCGTATCTGCAGCCTCTGTATGATGCACTGCAGGACATGATACCGGCTCAGAAGCTTCAGGAATACATGGACTTGCAGACCATACAGATTGCGCCTCTTGCATTCATGCGCGGCCGAACACTGAACGACGCCGTAGTGATACTTGACGAGGCTCAGAACACCACGACTCAGCAGATCAAGATGTTCCTCACACGAATGGGCAGTAACACGAAAATGATCATCACGGGTGACGTGACGCAGATAGACCTTCCGCGCAATGTGAGGTCGGGACTGCTCGAGGTCATGGATGTGCTGGCCGACGTGAAGGGCATCAGTTTCGTGATGATGGGCGAGAAGGACATAGTACGCCACAAGCTGGTTACGAGAATAGTAAATGCATACGAAGAATATGAAGATAGAAGACGTCAAGCCATACAACGACAACGAGACGAAGAAAGAGCAAGTGGTGGCGATGTTCAATAACATTGCTCCCGGCTACGACTCGCTCAATCACAAGATGTCGTTCCGTACTGACTGGATATGGCGCAAAGCCGCCATCAGGCAGATCCAGAAATCGGGACGGTCGGTCAGGAATATCCTTGATGTAGGCACGGGCACTGCCGACCTGGCACTGATGGCAGCAAAGATGCTGAATCCGGAGTCGGTTATCGGTATTGACATATCCGACGGCATGATGGAAATAGGCCGCAGGAAGATTGAGGAAGCCGGACTCAATGACGTCATAACACTCAGAAACGAAGACTGCAGCCATCTGCCCTTTGCCGATGGTGAGTTCGATGCTGTCATCTCGGCATTCGTGCTCAGGAACTTCGAGAATATACAGGTCTGTCTGACCGAGATACACAGAGTACTGTCGGATGACGGCATAGTGGCAATCGTGGATATTGCCGAACCTAACAGATTTCCGATGAAGCAGCTATACAGAATCTACAAGGCCGTATTCATGCCGCTGTTCAGCGGTAGGATCATCAAGGACCGCAAGGCTGCAAAATATCTTGACCACTCAATGGAGGCTGTACCAGTAGGAAAAGACATGGCGCGGATATTCAGAGAAGCCGGATTCAAAGACGTGAAATACTACAGCAAGACTTTCGGACTTTGCTACCTTTATGTAGGGTTGAAGGTTGAGGGTTGAGGGTAGCGAACAGCCAACAGCGAACGTGATTAATTATGGATACTTACGGTTTGATAGGTAGGGTGCTCGGGCATTCATTCTCGTACAGGATGTTCAACGAGAAGTTCAAGAACGAGGATATTGATGCCACATACATCAACTTCGAGATTCCCGACGTGGGTTGCGTCAGGGATATCATTGTCAATACCCCTACCCTACGTGGATTCAACGTCACCATACCTTATAAGCAAGACATCATACCCCTGCTCTCGTCACTGAGTCAGGAGGCACGTGAAATCGGAGCGGTGAATGTAGTAAGGATAGAGGAAGACGGCAGTCTCACAGGACACAACACCGACATCATCGGTTTCATGGAGTCAATCAGACCTCTACTTAAGCCTCATCACCATAAGGCCCTGATACTCGGAACTGGCGGTGTAGCAAAGGCTGTGGCATGCGGACTCACAAGACTCGGGATAAGATACCAGTTCGTATCGAGGACTCACAAGACAGATGCCATCAGCTACGATGAACTCGATGAAGAGATGATGGCTGATGCGGTGGTAGTCAACTGTACCCCTATGGGTATGTTTCCCGACACAGACACTTGTCCACCAATACCTTACTGCCATACCGACAGCCACAACCTGTTCTTCGACTGTGTGGCCAATCCCGAAGAGACACTCTTCATGCGGAAAGGCAAGACGAGCGGTGCACAGACCAAGGGCGGGAGTGAAATGCTACGGATACAAGCCGAGGAGGCATGGAAGATTTGGCAAAAAAACGCATGAAAGTTTTGCACTCTAAAGAAAAAACCTTACATTTGCAGAATGAAATGAGCGATACCAGCATTCAGGGATGAAGATATTAAGTGAAGAGTGAAGAGTGAAGAGCGATATTTCTGACTACACAATATATAAACTAACAGACTAATAAACAATATAATATGATCAGTCCATTGGCTTTCGTTGATCCGGAAGCAAAGATAGGCGAGAACGTGAAGATCGGTCCATTCTGTTTCATTGACAAAGGAGTGACGATCGGTGACAATACAGAGTTGATGAACAGTGTGACAGTCCTTCGTGGCACCACAATGGGAAGCGGTAACCTCGTATTTCCGGGAGCCGTGATAGGAGCCATTCCACAGGATCTGAAGTTCAAGGGCGAGGACTCAACAGTAGTCATCGGCGACAACAACCGCATCCGTGAGAACGTAACCATACACCGAGGCACAGCCAGCAAAGGTACAACCATAGTAGGGAGCAACAACCTCATCATGGAGAACAGCCACATAGCACACGACTGTGTGTTCGGCAGCAACATCATCATGGGCAACTCCACGAAACTGGCAGG
>DCGE01000044.1:4086-6071 GCA_002314525.1 Prevotellaceae bacterium UBA1786
TCGTACACCAGTTCTGCCACATCGGCAGCGGTTGTATGATTCAGGGTGGCACACGTACCAGCATGGATGTTCCGCCATACATCATCGCTGCCCGCGAGCCAGTCTCCTACTGCGGAGTCAACCTTGTAGGTCTTCGTCGCAAGGGATACAGTCCTGATATGATCAGCAATATCCACGATGCCTACCGTACAATCTACAGCAGTGCATTCACCGTAGCCGAAGCAATAAAGCAGATTAAAGAGAATATCCCGATGAGCAAGGAAATAGAGTATATCATCAATTTCGTCAGTTCATCAAAACGTGGAATAGTAAGGTAGTTTTAGAGACGTTAGCTGTTGGCCGTTGGCCTAACAGCAAACAGCTAACAGCAAACAGCAAACAGCAATGATATACAGATTCATCATCATATCAAACGAAGTCGATGACTTCATGAGGGAAATCAAGATCAACAGCAACGCCACCTTTCTGGAGTTCCATCAGGCCATCCAGAAGGCCTGTGGCTACGAAGACGGTCAGATGACCTCGTTCACCATCTGTGAGAACGGTTGGGAGAAACAAGAGGAAATAACCCTCGAAGACATGCAGAAGGATTCCGATGAGGATTCCTACATCATGAAAAGCACCAAACTTGATGAATTTCTTGAAGACGAGAAGCAGCACCTGCTCTATACCTTCGACCCACTTGCCGACAGAGTGTTCTTCATAGAGTTGGCAGAGATCATCACCAAAAAACGACTCGAAGCACCTGAAGTCAGCAGAAGTCAGGGTGATGCCCCGCAGCAGTTGATTGACTTCGACGAACTCATGGCCCAGAACCCTATCAACCTCAACGACAACATCCTTGAGGAAGACGATGAGGATCTCTATGCCGACGGCATTGATGAAGACATCGACCTCGAAGGGCTCGACATCACCGACGGCGAACCGTTCTGAGAGAACCCTACAGCAATTGAACGATATCCTGTTCGGAGGCCGTGGCAGCCGGTAGCCAGTGGATGTCGGTATCCTTCTGGAACCAAGTCATCTGTTTCTTGGCATAGACACGTGTGTTTTTCTGCATACGTGCCACTGCAAACGGTAGTTCCCAATCTCCACGGAGGACATTGATCATCTCCTTGTACCCAACGGTATTCAGCGAGTTTGGGAAAGGTACACCTTTATATATATATGGTTCGGTAAGCCGATGGACCTCAGACAGGAATCCGTCGGCCATCATCTGTTCGGTTCGTTGATTGATGCGTGAGAACAACTCCTCGCGTTCACGCATCAGACCTATTTTCACAATACGGAAAGGACGTTCCTTCCTGCCGTTAGTGCGGAAGGACGTATATGTCTTGCCTGTCATGTAGCAGATCTCAAGAGCATGGACAATGCGCTGGGTGTTATGCTTATCGACAATGGCATAATACTCAGGATCAAGCATACGCAGTTCATCGCAGAGACGTTCGAGGCCGCAGTCGGCAAGACGCTGTTTCATCATGGTACGGGTTTCATCGTCGACAGTAGGGATGTCATCGATTCCGTTGCACACAGCATCGATATACATCATACTGCCACCGACCATGAGCTGAACCGGATTCTGACTGAACAGTCCACCGTCAGAAGTAAGGAGACCGATGACATCCTCCTCATAGCGAGCGGCACTGTAGTAGTCGTCGAGACCGAGATTATCAATGAAATGATGTCGGGCAGCCGTGAGTTCCTCGTGTGTAGGCTTGGCTGTCCCGATGTCCATACCCCGATACATCTGGCGCGAGTCGGACGAGATGATGTCACAACGAAAGAACTTAGCAAGGTTGATGCTAAGTTCTGTCTTTCCCACCCCGGTTGGGCCCAATATGACTACGAGAGTGTTCATTTGATGGAATCGAACAACTTACGTGCAAGTACGTTGTTGATGGTGTGTCCAGGTTTCACTGCTATGATGCGTCCCTTGATAGGTCGGCCTACCAGAGCCATGTCACCGATGATGTCAAGAAGTTTAT
>DCGE01000044.1:6121-10938 GCA_002314525.1 Prevotellaceae bacterium UBA1786
TAGCCAAGTTTCTTGGCATCCTGATGAGGTACTCCCATCTTGTCTGCCAACGCGTCATACTTGTCCTGAGGGAGTTCGTTCTCATAGATGACGATGGCATTGTCAAGATCGCCGCCCTTGATAAGTCCAGCCTCGATAAGAGGGAGAAGTTCACGAACGAAAACGAACGTCCGGGCAGACGCAATGTCGCCTACGAAGTCATCAGGATTATTGAGTTCAGCCTTTTGGCTTGCCAGCCACGCAGAGTCGAAGGTGATCATCACCTGGAAAGACGTCTCCTGATCAGGGATGGCGATAAGGAGTTCGCCGTTAGGCCCCTTGACCTCAATCCGTCGGTCAGGAATGACAAGATAGTTCTTCTCAGCATCCTGCTCCTGAAGACCGACCTTCTGGATTGCGTTGACGAACATGATGGCACTACCGTCCATGATAGGCATCTCAGGACCGTCGAGTTTTATGAGGACATTGTCGATACGGCTGGCATAGAGTGCAGCCATCGCATGTTCAATTGTACTGACTTTGGCATCGCCATTAGCAATGACCGTACCGCGCTGAGTCTCAACGACATTATTCGCAAGACAGTCAATGATCGGCTGACCTTCGAGATCCACTCGCTGAATCTTGTATCCGTGGTTCACTGGTGCAGGACAGAACTCCGCATGGATAAACCGTCCTGTATGAAGTCCCACGCTCTCAAGCTTGAACGAGGACTTAAGCGTTATTTGTCTAGACATAATGATTACTTTTCTTTTTCGGCCTTGAGGGCATCGACCTGCTTCTGGAGTTCATTGACTTGTCTGAACAGATCCGGCAAGTTCTTGAAGGCAGCAGTGCTGCGTGCGAATTTTTCATGTTCGAAAGCAGGATAGCCCATAATAGCCACGTTGCCTTTCTCAACGAATCCCTTACCTGAGATTCCCGACTGTGCGCCAGCCATGACACGAGGTCCGACCTTGATATGACCAGCAACACCTACCTGACCTCCGAACATACACCACTCTCCTATCTTGGCACTGCCAGCCACACCGACCTGAGCCGACATGACGGTATTGGAACCGACCTCCACATTATGGGCGATCTGGACAAGATTGTCGAGTTTCACACCCTTATGGATAACGGTACTGCCCATTGTGGAACGGTCGACACAGGAGTTGGCACCTATCTCCACATCATCCTCAATGACGACATTTCCGATTTGAGGAATCTTCTCATAGCCTTCGGCAGACGGGGCGAACCCAAATCCGTCGGCACCTATGACAACGCCTGCATGAAGGATGCAGTTGCTGCCAACAACACAGTCATGATAAATGACCGAATTGCTGTAAAGAATGGTGTTACTGCCTATCTTTGCATTTGCACCCACTGTGGCATGAGGATAGAGCTGAGCTCCGTCACCGATCACGGCATTGTCACCAACCACAGAAAACGGAGCAAGAAATACATTCTCGCCTATCTTTGCAGTAGGTGAAACAAATGCCAATGGGTCGATACCACTGCGCTTCGGTTTCATTGATTCATACAACTGAAGCAGTTTTGCGACACTCTCGTATGGGTTTTCAACCCTGATAAGAGTAGCCTTGACTGGCTGTGCAGGAACGAAGGTCTTGCTGACCAGAACCACTGAAGACTCCGTTGTATATATATAGTTCTCATACTGAGGATTAGCAAGAAATGAAATGGCACCCGGCTTCCCCTCTTCGATTTTGGCAAAAGTACTGATTTTTGCCTGTGGGTCACCTTCAACCACACCGCCGATAAGTTGTGCAACTTGCTGAGCTTCAAACTCCATAGTCATCCAAATTAATTATTTCGTGCAAATTTACAAAAAAAAATCAACATACACCTTATAATTAATAGTTATTATGTGCCTTAAAGTATTTTTACTCTTTTCTCCTCTCATTTTTTGGTAGTATCGTTTCTTTTTCCTAACTTTGGCAATTAAATAAATAAATTATTATGAGCCTAAAAAAAGCCATTTTCACGTTATCGCTATCCGTAATTTGTCTATGTTGTTTTGCAGCAAACAGCAAACAAACAGTGAGTCAGGTTTCAGACGGAGTAGTTCTTTCAACGCCAGTTGACTATCATGTCACAGGTACCACCCCATTCGCAACAGCCGGAAGCATCGACATCCAGCACGAAGATGCCGTGATCATCTTCGACAACATACGTCCTTCGGTTGTCAGAAGCAGGTACCTGAACAACATCATGGTCAACGGAGAGAAAGCCGTAAACGACAGGAACGCCTTCATAACCATCTGGCAGAACGGTACGATTGTGTATCCACATAGAAATTCGGAATTCAATCCTCTGACCGTATTCTCAGGCAAGAACTATGAAGGGAAAAGCAACTCGTCGTACAAGCCGTACCAGAAATACGGAAGTCTTGGTGAGATGAAGGACAACATACGGTCCTTCAAGTTGAAAAGAGGCTATATGGTATGTTTTGCCACGGGAAGTACCGGTAAGGGATACAGCCGTGTGTGGATTGCACAGAACGAAGACGTGAACGTGCCTGACATGGGACGATACCTGTCGGGGAAAGTCGGATTCATACGAATCGTGGCATGGAAGGCAACTTCGAAGAAAGGTTCGGCAAACTCAGACGTCAACATGCTGAATGCACAGTCAACATACAACTGGGGAGGCGGTGACGACCCACTGACGAATGTCGATCACGAATATGTTGCAATGCACCATCACGAAGGGTGGACCGACTGGGGTGCATTGGCCGGCAATCAGCATATGATCCATGTGTTAGGCAACAACGAGCCAGATAACTCAGGCGACTCAAAGGAACAGTACATTCCTCGCAGTGATATCGAATCACGACTTTTCGCCAACGGTGCATGGGCTGCATCACAGACTACTGGTGCAAGAATCGGTTCACCAGCTCCATCGGGCGATATCAGCGGATGGCTCGTAGACTTCATGAACCTATGTACAAAGTACAACCAACGAATAGACTTTATAGCCCTTCACATGTATTGGCACGCATCAGGAAGCCAATATTCGGATCGTGTGAACTGGGTATACGACCTCTTCAAGAGACCTGTATGGATTACGGAATGGAACTACGGAGCCAACTGGACGGATGAAAGATGGCCTGACGGCAACCGAGGGGCAGGATCAGGCAATCAAGCACATGCAAAAGCAGGAATCTCGGATATCGTGAACTCATTGGAAAGCAACCCGCACCTGGAACGCTATATGATCTACAACTGGGTTGAAGACTGCCGTTCCGTCATCCTGAATGACAAACTGACTCCTGCCGGCGAATGGTATGCCTCAAAGAAATCAAACATGGCATATTCAGGCGGTGAGGGCTATGTTCCGACATGGAACTACTGGGCACCACAAGACCTGAAACTGGAATACACCAAATCAAAAAAGACTGCAAAACTTACATGGTCTTGTCTGAATGACAAACAGACGGACTCCATCCACGTGGAACGGAAGGTCAATGGCGTAGATGCTGATTACATCACGATCAAGACATTCCCGATGACACAGGGACCGAACTACAGCTACACTGACACCCTGACAGACCAGAGTGGCTACATAACGTACAGAATCACCAATTTCGATTCAGATTCAAAGAAGAGACAGACGGGTGAAGTAGGTGTGACGATAGGCAGTGCACAAGGGAACGACATCATACAGTTCGGCGAACTGACAATCAGCAACACAGAAGCCGTTTCAATCGACTTCAGTACTGAATTCAGTGAGGCACCGGAGGTATTCATGGGTATCATGACGAACAAAAACACAAAGACCTATCCTACCAATCTCATCACAAACTCGGGAAGGAAGAACTTCACATATCAGCCTCTGCCATGGAATCAGTCGGGCGAACAGACAATCAGCACGGCTGAGACCATACCATTCATGGCGATGAAGGCCGGTAACCACGAATTTGGCAAGTTAAACATCGAGGTCGGCAACGCGAAGGTAAAGAGCGACACCACAGAAATCACCTTCACAAAACCTTTCCCAGACGGAGAAATACCTGTTGTAATCGCAGAACTGAAGCCGACGCTGAAATCGTATCCACTGATGTACAAGATATGGGACATTACAAACACTGGATTCAAAGCAACAATATTGTATGAATACAGTTCCGGAAAGTCGCTCACCATCGGACAGACGCTCAACTATCTTGCATGTACGCCGGGACAGGCAAAAATCGACGAAGACATCATGATTTCAGCCGGAATAGGAGACAATCCGCTCTATAGTACAATCGGCCGTCAGGAGTACTTCCTCAAGACTGAAAAAGACGGTTCAATAGCTGAAAACGCAGACACTTTACGACTCGAAAAACCACTTGTTTTCGGTGCTCTGCAGACGTTCAACATGAGTACAGGTTCCATACTCAGGAAGACTCGTGACATCAACGAGACAAACGAAGAGTTAGGCACTGATTATCAAGTTGGTACATACATTAAACGATGTAAAGACGGAAGTGCTCCGACAAGCATAAAAGACACAAAAGACACTGCCGATAAACTGGGTTGGATCTGCATTTCTTCGGCATCGAATCCGATGGCTATCGACAAGGTCAAGACAATAACATCCGAGAACCCGATCCGTCCATTCGTAATCAACAGAATCGTATATCTGGAGAACGACGAGATGCCGTTTGAACTCTACTCAATAAACGGCACGAAAGTTGCATCGAATGCGACTCAGGAACCAGGAATCTACCTCGTCCGTCAGGGCAACAAAACGGCAAAAATAATAATCAGATAGCAACGCTGATTATTTGTTAAAAAACTATTTTTTTCAGCTATTCCTCAAATCCGCAACTAAGTCCT
>DCGE01000043.1:0-12041 GCA_002314525.1 Prevotellaceae bacterium UBA1786
CCTCGTAATAACTTGGGAACATTTTGGTATCATTATCTCAAATCGCAAATAAATTTACACTGATTATCAGGTATTTGCATATTTGGTTCCGGTTCATGCGTGGGTGAAATCTTTTGCCCATCCCACCATCAGGCTCTGGTAATGCCCCTATGTCAAGATAAGCAACCAGTTAGCCCACACAGGGAGATATCGTAAGTGTACAATAATCCCATCGTAGGCGTTCAGTTGCGTTATCTTCTTGAACTTGTAAACTTGCGAGATTTACGCACAGAAGATAAACGTCTAAAACGCCTTTCAATCTCTCCTTCGACTTGGCTCAGGAGCCGCATCTTGCCTACACGAGGCCGGTGGAGAAAGTTCCCAAAATGTTACTGAGAGCAGCTTCTGCCTGGCATCTGCCACCGTCAGCACGACCCGCCGTCCCGTTTGGAGCCAACTGGCCAAGTGCAAAGTTATGAAAAAGTTCCGTAACAACCAAATAATTATATTATAATGTGTGAAAAAGCCAGCCATCGGAAAAGTCTGTCATTCCGATGGCTGGGGTTTATGGGATGGAGTGCTTTTTTGATGCCTTTTGTTATTGGGCGACTTGGGATATTAGACTTTTTATGTTTCGGTCGCTTTTGGTTTTACTTTTGCATCTTACTGACCATAACTCAGTCACGGTGCCCGCACCACTCCTTCGTTCAAGTCATTAATATGCTAAGAATAAACTTCCAAATCGCCACGGCCTAATTTATAGAACCTACCTTAAACAAATCATGAGCATCAGGAAGTTCTTTCCCTGTTTGCTCGGCTTCTTTTAGTTCTTTGAAGGCTTGAGTCAGGCTTTCTTTTACCAGTAGTTGCTGACGGATAGCCTCTGCATGAACATCTGCTTGGAGTATTCGTTCCGTGAAAGCCTTGCGTATGGACTTGGGCTGACTGACGAACAATGTCCATAATGCATCAAGAGGGCTGATATTCTGAGTGGTATGAACTTGTAATGAAACTGCCATATTAATATAACTGTTAATTTATCTGCCAAAAACAAAGCATCAATGACGCCTTTCTATATGTAGTGCCCCACCCATCACCCGTCATTGAAGACACGGTGCGGATAAGACAATGGCAAAGTTATGAAAAAGTTCCGTAACTGCCAAATAAATATATTATAATGTGTAAATAAACGGGACACTGTAAAAGCCTGTGTTTTCGGGGGAAGAAAAAAAAGGCAGCGAGGATTTCCAATCAGAGTATTCCAGCTGCATCAGAGCTGTGTCATACTCATCCGGAATTGAGGTCGAGGGCAAAATCAAGTCGATTTCGTTTTCAGAGACATTCTGCGTCTCTGCACCGTCGGGAGTGAACTTCGAGAGGCTAGTCGGAGGAAAGCCAATCAGTGCCACGGAGTCTTCAATTCCCTTGTACATGCGGTTGCTGGCCTTGAAGCCATGCACGAAACGCACACAAAGCCAGGCACTGACCTCGTAAGCACGATAGAAGCTACCTCCTGGAAGAGATTTATACGCCACCAATCAGCTGCTGACTCCCTCGTGCGTTCAACCTCCAGTATCTCTTTTATTCCAGCCATATTGAAGTAATTGTTTTTTTCACCATCATGTCCAAGTGAGGTGCCACTGACGGGGCGCATGTCTTGGGACATGCTCATGCCCCGTCCGCGCCACCCCACTTGACCATGATGGTACTGGATTGTTGTTCTTTGTTCTAAGGATGCACTAAATTCTGACTACGGGCAGACGGCTCGTACAGAATGACCGTTGCTCCGGAGGTCGTCGTTCATGCTGCGGTAGCCCGAATTGAAGTACAAGTACCACGCGTGGCCGCTGCTGTCCGTAAGGAGCGAACTCGACCAGTAGTAGCCGTTCGAGCCTGCGCTGCTGAGTCTGTCACTCCAGCGGTAGCCTGCGGCAGGAAGGAAGATTGATTTGTCAGTGTAGCCAACCTTATTGGATGTGACCCTGTAACCGTTGACACCATTCTCCTGAGTCCATGACCATGTGCAGTTATCTAAGAGTTCCTGCAGTTCGGCACTCGTCGGCATTCGCCAGTCACCGCCCCAGTTGACGGTGGCGGCATCGTCGGCGGGGTCGAGGACGGTCTTGTTATCAACGGTACCGTAACTTGATTGGGTGCAATACTTTGTCATGGTAGTTGAAGAGCCATTGCACCATTTGTATGTGCTCCAGGAGAAGTAAGTCTTGCCACTATTGTAGCCAGTAATCTCACCCCAGGCGAAATAGTCGCCGTAATCTTCGGGGTTCTCGGCTCCGACGTTGCAGGTTGCCCATTTGACGGAAAGGCCAAGATCAACATATTCGTGTTCATCTTCCTTCTCAAACACGACCTTATCTGCTTCTGTCTGTTTATATGAAGCTACGAGAGTTGATCCTTTGTAGATTTTCATGATTTGTGCATTGGCGGCCAATGCCATTGTCAGCATGACTGCGAGGGTAAATATCTTTTTCATTGTCTGTTATTATTTTTGATTTAATGATACGTAATTGTTGTTTTGATGCATTGGTTATTACCACAGGTAGTCTCCAAAGTTATCTGAATCGTTACCCTTAACTTCCATGTCGTTGGATTCGTCGTTCGGGTTAATTGTCGGATCACTGCCGGTGAGGAACACGGTTTGTATTTCTATGTCACGGATTGTGACTGTGGGTTGAGTGTAATGTTTTATACATTGATGTTTAGAATACGTTGGGTTGTTCTTGGTTTTGTTGTTCGCTTCGCTTGACGTGAATTATCGTGGAATGTAACGTAAATTATCGTAAATTATTTTGAAGGTGATATTGCTTACCAATCAATTCGCGGAAATTTACGTCCTAATTCACGGAAATTCACGTTCAGAAAAATATCAATCACTTAATCAACGCTCCGTCAGTGTTATACTGCTTCCCGTCCCTGACGATTACGACGCGGCCTCCGATGATGTACTTGCCGACCTTCTGAACTTGATTAGGTGTGGCTGGAACGGATATTGATGTAGTTTGCTCTCCGTCGAAGATGAGTGTGAAGTCCTTGGTGTCGGAACTGTATGGGATATAGGCTCTGTTAGGCTTGAACGCAGTTCCTGTATAAGTGACGAACTGGTTGTCCTTCAACACCAATGCACTTTCCTTCGCCGCAAGGCCTTCGGATGTTGTTGTAGGCTTCAGGATGTTGCCTGTGACTTCCGCCGCCTCGGAGATGACGGTATAAGAGACAGGGGCGTTTTCCGTTGTCCCTTTCAACAGAATACCAGTATAGGCGGGAACCTCATTGTTCGGAATCTGAGTGCAGACGAGGGTGTTGGGTTCTGTGCCGTATGCGACTTTATATGCATCAGCACCGCCGGTAATGCGTATTGGCAGCGAGAATGAGAACGTAGCCAGACCGTAGGCATTGATTGCAAGAGATGGGCTCTCTACGTATGTGCCATAAACGACTTCAAGTGTTGCACCTTCGGTCAGCGGCAGTGTAAGTTCAGGCGTTCCCTTGCCCTGCAAGGTAAGCACTGCGTTAGTGACTCCACCGACTTCACTATAAGTGACTGTCGGAAAGTCTTGTAGTTGGTAACATGTGGCAGAACCACTAACCCAGACGAAGATGCCGTCCTGCGGCACATCGTCAGCCCAGGCAATGCCGATACTGAGCATCAGCATCAGCATAGTAAATAATCGTTTTCCTTTCATTGTACAAAAATTCTTGCCCACACGAGGCTGTTAGAGAATGTTTCCGAAATGTTCCCGAAAGTAATTCCTGCGAGGCTTCTGTCAGACATCGGCCACAATCGGTTTCGACCCGCAAGCCCTATTGGACTAACCAGTCAGGTGCAAAGTTAGGAATTTATTTCCTAACAGCCAAAAAAGAACCGAGAAACCTTCGTGAAGAGTGAAAAACTGAAGTTTCGCAAGCTCACTCAAAAACGAAGCACTCCATTTTGTCGCTACGAAGCACTCTCTTCGGCCAGTACTATCTGTCCCCTATGACCATTCTCTGCTTGAGATGTTCTTCCATCTGACGAGTATCCCAGATATCAGCGAAATACAACACGTCATTATGGATAAAGTAGATAAGTTTCAGGTACTTGTGAAGAATTATATACCGATAATCAACTGCCAGATTCACAAGTATCGGTTCTACTGGTCCCATTAACGGATTGGAAGATAGTAAATCACGGTATTTCTTTAGCGAACACATTAGAAGTTCAAGCAAGTGTTTGCTGTAATATTGTCTGTTACAGGAAAACATATTATCAAGCGTTTCCTTGAAACGAGGAGTATATTCAATAATCATATCAGCTGATACTTCGAACCTATTTCCTCAAAAAGTTCATCAACAGGCCTTCCTTCGCCACGAATTGCCTCCTGATATGACTGTTCAGCTCTGGTTCGGAGCAGTTCAACAGGAATAATTGGCAATGATGAATCATCATCGACTTCAACCTCTGTCTGATTTGTAAGAAACAGAATTATCAACTGCTTTTTTACATCATCCGTCAAATCGCCAAGATTATACTCGCGATACAACTTCCTCGCTGTTATTTCTGCTGAGCTCATATAGCTGTTCATTTCTAATCCAATTTCGATGACAAATTTATGCAATAATTTTCATATTTCCAAACAAAACCTTCGGAAAATGATAATCGCCTTACTTTACCTAACGTGTAATCTACGCCAAACTAATACTATTCAAACACTTCAAATTCGTAGATTCTCGCTGCGTCATGGCCGAGAGACTGTGTAGGACCGGTAACGTAGAGTCGGACATAGCGCGATTTGGTCGGGGAAACATTGCGGACGACATCGTTCTTCTTGTTGCCGTCAAGCATGTCAACCGTCTTCCACTCTTCTGTCAGCGAGTTGCGGACCTGTAGCAGGCAGCTACGGGTAATGTAGCCCGAAGTCTCCGCACCTGCACTGAGCAGGCGCCACCCAGAGAACACCTTCTCTTCACCGAGGTCGAACGCCACATAGTTCGGAGCATCGTTCACATCACACCACTTCGTCTGAGGATTGCCATCAACCATGTTTGCCACAACCTCATCAGCATTCACCTCGCCAGACTTGTCTATGATAGCAGCAATCTTGAGCAAGTTTGTATGTACTACATCAGCGACATCCTGTCGATCGTTCCTGTTGTTGGTCCTGAACATCTTCGAGGCATGCTCCACTCTCCCACCATCTTCAACTGCCTTCATCGCGAAAATGACGATGCGCTTATTCTTAGGCAGTACAATCTGTCTTGCACCTTCAGGGATATCCACACCACACTTGAACATATATGTGAACTCATACGGATCATCCTCTGTGGCACTATGACGGTGCGTACCCACGTATGCCACCTGTGCATCCTTCATGTACCCTGTGGTCTGACCGTCGTGTCCCCATTGGCCTATGAATTCGTTGTAATCAGGAGCCATGAATTCCTTACTCTTCTTAATAATCCGTTTCTGTTTACTGCCTTCAGTGAAGAATTCGATCTGCGCTTTATTGTCCCCACGTGTCGAAGCTGCCAGGAAACACAATCTGTCGAACTTTCCTTCAGGCAACAACACGGTATCGCCACTGCATGCATAGCCATTCCATCCATCCATATCTTGAAGTCCGAACCTGACGCCATCAACTGCAATGCCGTCACTTGGGACTAATTCGGCAGCGTATGAATACCCACCATCGAAGTCGGCTGAGTTCCTGAATCCGTTGAAGGAGAAGCAGCGCTTGTTCCATGGAAGGACGACATCAGCCTGAGGAAGCTCCTCGACCTTCTTTTGTCCGGCAAATGACAGTCTGAATGTCTTCACACCAAAAGGTCTTATGTCAATATCGAGAGCCCTACCCTCATAATTTGCTTCACCGATGGTCTTCTCCGTTCCGTCAGCCTCAACTGCACCAACAATATCCACCACAAAACTGACTCTTGCCTTCTGTTGGGTACCGGAGTTCTCATACACACGTAGCACATACTCATCGCCAACTTCAGCCTTCTTGAAGGCACGTATGCTTACATTACTGTTATCGCAGGTCATGAAGGAGAATTCACGTCCCAGTTCACCCTTATGCCTATCGGTAACAAAACTGCGGATCGGAGAATTCAGCATCGTACTCTGTTCCACTGCCAAACCCTTGTCCAACTTTCCTTTATGTCCTATAATTGAATAGGTGAACTCATGATGACCTAAGTCCTGACGGTTCTGGTATGCATAGTTCCTGCCGACTTCTGGCGACCAAAGCAGCGACAGACGGATGACATTGTCCGAAGGTTTGTCCCATCCGTATTTGCAGTCGTTGATGACAGTTACTCCATACCCACCATCCTTGTCAGTCAGATCAGTCCACTCATGCGAATAGACCTCATACTTGAAGTCCTCGTTGTTGCAGCGCTCCACCGAACCCAGACCGAGGTCGTACGAAGCGTTCGGATTGCTGACAGAAAGCGGAAACTCACATTTTAGCAGTGAGTTCAGAGATTTCCACTCCACCTCGTTGTAGAAGTCAATCCTATCTGCCAGATTACCCTCATACAACCTTACGTACTGCACCAACTCCGATTCACCGTATTTTCTGCTGACCTTAACCGTCTTTCGTACTGCACCATCCTCAATCAGTTTGATGCTGACATCATCACGAACCGTGACCGAAGGTCCGTCAACGGTCTTTTTCAGTATCTCCCATGCAGGCCAGGAGCGACTTTCGCACTCCGTCATCACTATCAGTCCTATTGCACTGCCCTCAGCCACCATCTCCCTGTCATAGCGCTTATCGATTACAGAAGACAGGTTGCCGTCGGCATTGAATGTCAGTCTATATACAGAATTCTCCACGGTGTTTATATCCTTCTGAATGCTTGTCTGCTTCGTGCTCGCAGGCTTAACCGAATATACGGCAAAGCCCATTGACGGCACCTCGGTATCAACCAAGAGATGTTTCTCGCCCTTGCCGTCCCTTACGACCTGTGACGGCACCTTCCTGCCCTTGGCATCAGTCACCGAATAGCCATCAGCCATATTCTCCATGACGATGTCAGCCACGGTCTGCTGAGTGAATCCCTCAGGGTTGAACATCACGATTGGAGTTCCGCCGACCTGTGTGTTCAGGTTTTCAGCCACACCTCCGACCGCGCTCTTTGTTATGTCCGCGAAACGTTTCATGTCGATGATTTCGTCGTTCCATGAGAATTCGTATGCCCTCGGTATGCTCGTACCCGTCAAGTCGTCATGGAACTGATGCAATATGACCGTATGCCATAGTTCACTGAGGGTCTTTCCGGGATAAGTTCGCTTACCCATCCATTCAGCCACCACACTTGAACGCTCTGCGGCATCGGCCAGATGTTCGTTCTGGCGGTTGTATAGCTTCATAGCTGCCTGCGATGTATAGCACCCCACTCCGTGCGTATCCATATACAGTTCACCCTTGAATACAGGCAGTTCAGGATGCTGGTCAAAAGGCAGGAAGTCCTTGTAGAGCTGATCACTCGTTGCAGAGATAATCCTTACAGGCCCATCGCCCTTGAGTCCCTTTTCTACCGAACGCACCGACGGAATGTCGGGCGACCCACCGATATCGCCGGTACCATAGTACCTATAGCCCACACCCGTGGGACTCTCACCCATCTCCTTGTACAACTTACTATTCCTGCTGATATCCTCGTCCTTATACGACTGTCCGTAGCCATATCCGTGTGCCATCATGATGCGCGAGCCATCTATTCCCTCCCAGATACCGACTGAGAACGGATATTTCTTTAGTTTCTGGTCATAGAACTTAGCATACCTCCACCCAAGTTTCTGCGACGAGAAGCCTATCAATCCACAGTGAGCCGCAATCGTAGGATAGTTGTATGGAAATCCGAAGCAGTCAGGCAGGAAGAAGTCGGTACTCTCCTTGCCATACTCATCTCGGTAGAACTGCTGACCGAGCAGGGTATTGCGCAACAGTGACTCCGATGAAGAGATCACAGTCTCCGTAGCATCCCAACTCGTACCCGTCAGGTGCCACCTACCCTCTGCTATGTACTTCCTTACCTCCTCGTATTCAGCCGGGAAGTACTCCTTCATCCATGAGTATTTCATAGCTCCCTCGAAATTGAACACATAGTCGGGGTACGTACGCAAGAGATGGAGGTTCTGACGTATAGTCTTTGGAATATACTGGCGCAGGGTTGTCTGAATGTCCCAGTTCCACTGAGTGTCGAGATGAGCATCGGCAACCATATAGGCAGTCCGTCTCTCATTAGGTAATTCCTGTGCAGAAGTAACGCCACAGGCTGCAACCAACACGGCAAAGATAGAAGTTTTCAGTTTACTCATGGTATGATATCCTTTTTGTTTCACAATCAAGTTACAAATTTAGCAAAAAGTATTGAAAATACATATTATTTTCGCAAAACTGTACTGGCACATGGATATTTTCATTGCCCCAGCCTCTTTATTCTCTCCCTCTGAAAACACAGGTTTTTACAAGTGACCCGAAAAAGAAGACGCTCTTCAAATAAATCCGCAAAGGACTGAATTGCCTTTGCGGATTTATCTTGACGCATCATCAATAATTATCACTTATGCCTTGGCATCACCTGCTACGAGTCTTAAAAGTCTCGGTGGTCTGGCCGTTTGTGACACTTACCATTACGATTCCCCATGAGGGGTCGAGACGAAAGGAAGGCTGATCGGTAGCGAGGAGGCAGACGCCTGTGGTGCTATAGACTTTCACTTGAGTGGGATTGCCCGCAACAGTGATGAATCCCTTGTCGTTCTTTATCTTGAGGGCATCTGCAACAGGACGACGAACGGCAGTAGTCTGCTGACTCATATCAATAGTGTATGACTCACCGGCAACGGCATCAATCACGATGCAATCTTCGTTGACATACTTGCAGGCAACTTCCTCGCCCTTTGAGTTTACAACCTTGCGGTCGCCGATTCCCTTATATGAAATAGGACAAGGGAGAGTCAGTACGGCTGTGATTGTAGCGACTGTAAGCTTCTGGTTTTCCCATGCCTGATCCACAGTAAAGTTACCAACAGCCTTCAGACCCTTGATTTCACCATATGACCATACAGATGGAACTGCAGGAAGGAGTTGGAGAGTGTCAGTATGACTCTGCAACAACATTTCGGCAATACCGGAGCAAACGCCAAAGTTACCGTCGATCTGGAACGGAGCGTGAGAATCGTAGAGGTTATAGTAGATACCACCCTTGTACTGGTCTGTACTGTATGAAGTAGAGTGCTTGAGAGCATTGTGGATGATGATGTGAGCATGATCGCCATCGTGAGCACGAGCCCAGAGATTGGTCTTCCAACCCATTGACCATCCGGTAGCAGCATCGCCGCGGAGCTTGAGAGAGTTGACTGCAGGCTGGAAATACGGACTTGAAGGAGAGAGTGTTGCAAGAGGATAGAGAGCCATGAGATGAGAGAGGTGACGGTGATCAGGATCACCGCTGACATCATAAGGGGTATATTTCCATTCACGGAGAATCAGCTCACCCTTCTTCACACCGTTGCGAGGATTGCTCCACGCGCTGTTGAGAGATTTGTTGGCCGTATAGACTTCGGTATGTAGACCTTGGTCAGTCTTGGCAATATACTCGTCAAGAGCCTCGAGTTGCTTGTCTGTCAGACCTACTACACTCTGACCGAGCACGTCAACAGCCTTGCGTGTGTTCGTAAGCAGTTCATAGATGAGCTGCTGAGCATGAGCAGTAGCATCCTCACTGCTATGGTCATTCTGCTCAGGAGAGTATTCATCAGGTGCTACATAAGTGCCGTCAGGAGAGAATGAATATGCAGTGCCACGATAGCCTGGATTCTGTTTCTTGGAATCATATCCACGATCCTGAATCATACGTTCCATCCAGAATTGGCAAGCAGACCACATTGCAGGGAAGGCACGACGTAGGAAGTCAGTGTCGCGAGTATAGCGATAGTGATTGAAGAGATGTGAACAGTACCAGGCATTGGCAACGAAGTAGTTGCTACCCCATGTACTCATACCGCCGAAGATGTTGCTTTCGGTGAAGACGGTCCATCCGTTGGATACCTTAGCATAGTTCTTTGCCACCTTCTTCCAGTTGGCACTTGCAGCATTGGTGATGATGTAGTTGAGGAACGGCACATGCATCTCACTGAGGTTGGTCACCTCAGATGGCCAGTAGTTCATCTGGACATTGATGTTGGTATGGATGTCAGAGTTCCAAGGAGCATTGGACTTATTGTTCCATATACCCTGAAGGTTACTCGGAACATCGACTCCCCGACTTGAACAAATCTCGAGGTAGCGACCGAAGGAGAAGTAGAGCTGTTCAAGGAAGAGAACGTAAGGTTCGGTTCCTGTGACGTTATTCGCACTATTGTTGTAGTAGTCCACAAGGGCATTGGTAGGCAGGTCGGTAGGAGCCTGAGCACCTGCAAGCTGGAGTTTCACACGACCCATCAAAGATTGGAAATCCTTGAGGTGTTCAGAATAGACCTGGTCAAAACCCTTTGCAGCAGTTGACTTGACCATATCGAGCACCTTGGTGCGAAGGTCGGCTGCCGTACCGGATGCACGCGAAGCCACAGAGCCGTCGAAATTCGTGCAACCAGTGAGGTAGAGCACTACCTCCGAGGCATCACTGACCACCAGACAGTCCTTATCAGCCGAAACCTCCACGCTGGAGCCCTCACCTACTGGAACGACCTTCATGCGAGTGTTGTATTCCACCGTACCAAGTCCACCGAGGAAAGTAGCATAAGCATCACCAGTCTTGCTTACGGAATATGATAGACCACGGCCATTGATATCCTCACCCATCTGGTATGTAACCTTGAAATTGAGTTTATTCTTACCTTCAGCCTTGTAGCGGACAACTATCATCTGTTCAGGGAAGGACGAGAAATAGACACGGGAATACTTGGTACTGCCATCGGCACTCGAATAGCGCACACCAGCAGTGGCGTTCTCAAGATCGAGATAACGGACATAATCCTTGACAGCTGTTGCCTCAGTATAGCCGAAAGTTTCCGAGACATCTTCCACGATTACAGATCCGAAGTTCTTGTACTGGCCGTAGCTGCCCACGTTGTCAGGTCCACCCGTCCAGAGAGTCTTCTCATTGAACTGTATCTCATCCTTGTGGACTCCACCGAAGATGCTGGCACCGAGCTGGCCGTTACCGATAGGGAGAGAGTATTCCATCCAGATGTTGTTTACGCCTGTGAGTGTAGCTGGCTGATTGTACCACAATGTGAGCGGATGCTCAGGAGCAAAGGAAGCGACTCCGTAGGTCTTGAAGTCTGGGTACTGTATCTTGGTAGGATCCATGACCGTCAGAGGGTTGTTGACATCACCCTTGGTCCAGAGACCCAGTTCCTTACCTACACCTGTGCCACCGAACTGGTTGACATATGCCTTTGAGTCGGAAGTACCGAGCCACTTGAGTTCCCATGAAGTCTTGTAGGAAGTATTTGAAGACTGCTCGAGTTTCCAGCCGCTTGCATCCTCATTAGAGGAAGTCTGCAGGCGAGAACCATTGTATGTGAGGTATTCACCGCCCTTGTTGCATATCTGGCACTTCACGGCACTGCCGGTGAATGTCCAAAGCTGTGCAGCATCCTCAGAATCGAGCGATACCGTCTGAACATTTGCATCTGTACCCACACGGGCAATGGTGAACTTACTGTTGGAGAACTGGATGACATGTAGGGTTTTGCCGTCGAATGTCGGTGAAACCTGCGCGCAGAGAAATACGAGACATGTCTGCAGCAACAGAATCAATGATAAAAAGATACGTTTCATAATGAATGTAATGATTAAGTTATTAATATAGGTTATTCTTTATGTAGTTTTGTTCTGAGATTCCAAAAGGTCCATTGCTGGAACATGAAGAGCCAATACCATTGGATAGGTATGTATCCAAAACGGAAAGTGACGCTGACAGGAAGGCGGAAGAAGGAGAATGTATGAAGAGTATACCGAAGCCGCCATCTGATTTCCCGCTGCTGGTCGACCGAGAACTCATCTTTATGAAAATGAAATATACGACAGGCTCCGATGAAATTGTACCACGAA
>DCGE01000043.1:12047-19839 GCA_002314525.1 Prevotellaceae bacterium UBA1786
ATGAGTTCAAGATGACGTTTGTACTTCCTCGGAACATCCTCTTTTGCCAACATGACACGCATTGAGTGATTAGCCAATATATGGTCAAACGAACTCATGGATACTTTCATTGTTCCCGCCTCGGCATGACGACGATAATGATAGATGCCCTCCGACTGCGCTACCAGTGGAGAATGAAGATAGTGGATGCGCGTCGTATTATCATCGCTATAATATCGTGTCGTGGTATCGTAAGGATATTCATGGAACAATTCCGCACGTGCCACATATACACCATGCAAAGACCAGTCTATCGAAAGACCCATCGCCTCCTTTCCCGAAATTGCAGGAAGGATACTACCTTCATCGTCAATCATAGGCGAAGGATACTCCACTTCACTGCCATCCGCCTCAAAGTGCTTTATCAATCTGAAGACAGAGCACCATACATCCGTATTTTCCTCCATCGGACGGATGGCCTTCTCCAGAGAGTCTGCATCGAACCAGTCGTCACTGTCAAGAAAACAGATGTACTCACCATGACAGAGTCTGATGCCGATATTCCGTGAACAAGCCTGTCCTACATTCTCGTTGTTGTGTACTACCACAATCCTTCCATCCTCAGCAGCATATCGTTCCAACATCTTCAGACTCATATCAGTACTGGCATCGTCAATGCAGACCACCTCAATGTCGGAGAGAGTCTGACTGAGCAACGAACGGATACATTCATCCAGATACCGTTCTGCATTATAGACGGCCACTAAGACTGAAACTTTCGGCATATTTTCTGTTTTATGGTCTGTATGATAGTTGTCTCACGGTAGAGTATTCGGAAGGATATGATGATGGAAATCAATGCACATATCGGTCCTATCGTCCACTTCAGTGTTTTCTCTGTTGTTGTCACGCCATGCATCACAGCAAGAACGGTGATCAACAACAACAAGAACTGAATGATATAGAAAATGACGTGACGGGTACGGAACCTGAACTTGTACTTCCACGAATACAGAGAATATACGAAGATGACGTTGATCATGCCAATCAGTGACAAGGCGATTCCACAACCCATAAGGCCGTACATTGTATATGATAGCGGAATCAATACAGCAATTGTTATGTCGTAGCATAGTTCCACGAACATGTACATCCGCGAATCTCCCTTGGCCAGAGCCAGATATTCCACTGGTCCGAAGAATGCCTTGAAAAACATAAGCATGGATGCACAGACTGCCATAGGTATTGCATTGTGATAACTCTGGGCATAGAGCAGATGGAGAAGGTGCGGCATGAAAAGAACCAGACAGACAAGCAATGGTGCAACAAGCAGTGCACAGACTTCGATCTGCTGGTTAATAATCTTGTTGCTCCTTGTCATATCGTGGGCTGCAGCCGACAAGCGTGGAAAGTAATCAACTTCCATGGCAGTGAAAATATACGACGCATATGAAACTACAATCGTATAGCCGCACGTATATAGTCCGACCTCTATGTTTCCAAGTACCTGACTCGGTGCCTGTTCCAGGATAAAGTGACGTATGACGAACTCCGCGCCTTTTCCGAATATCCCGGCAATCACGTAACCGACTCCGAGAATAAGCATAGGCACACCAGCTCGGAAATGCTGCCCTGCTACAGTACGGCCATCCCGAATCAAAGAGGAGAACAGACGATATGGATAGCGTCTGGTCGAGAAGTGCAAAGTGATAAGTAGGATAGCAAAGTGATTGAGAAGCAATGCAATCGCTATTCCGAATATTCCAAAGACATAGTAAATCGGAACCGTTACGATTAGAGTTATTATTGTACTGAGAACCGAAATCAATGCAACAGGTTTCAATTGCTTTGTTCCCTTCAGTATAGCCTGTTCACCGGCAATCACGGTCAGCATCCCGATAATCGGAGAAATGACAAATATATTGAGTGGATCAGTCCATGTAACGAAGGGGGCAACAGAAAGGGAGATTATCATTCCTAAAAGACCTGCCATCAGACACCACATACGGACTGCCTGTATGAAATTCCGGATTTTTTCCTCGTCACCAGCACCAAACAACTCGGATACGTGTTTCACTGACGAGAAACAAAGTCCCAGATCCGTAGAATGATGGAGGAGTTCTATGAAATTGGTCAGCAAACCTATGATACCTGTGCCTGCCGGTCCAAGAAGATATGCTGTTATCTTGTTTCTAACTACATTCACAAGCATATTCAACCCCTGAACGCCACCAAACAACCCCGTGTACTTTATCACGTGGTCATACGTAGCATCATCATCAACATGCTTGTGACAGTCACATTTAGTCATAGAAATTCTTGCAATACTATTTTTAGCATATACATATAACGTGCAAAGATACAAAAAAAATACATATTAAGGAAAAATAATGCTATTTCTTGTAATATTTTTGTTAACTTTGCACTTAAACAACGTACAACTTATGAGACTCATCATACTTGACGGCTTTTCCGTCGTTGCAAAAGACCTCAACTGGAGTTCCATCGTAGGTCCTGACAATATCAAGTCTTACGAGACAACATCTCCCGAAGAATTAATAGAGAGATGCAAAGACTATGATATGATACTGACGAACAAGGTCGTTATCAATGCCGAAACGATGGATCAGCTTCCTCGGCTCAAATACATTGGAGTACTGGCTACTGGCTACAATGTGGTCGACATAAAGCACGCAAAGGAACGTGGCATCGTTGTCACAAACATACCAGCCTATAGCACCGACAGTGTCGCTCAGATGGTCTGGGCACATATCCTGAATATCTTCAACAAGGTTGACTACTATGCTACTCAGAACCGTAACGGGCACTGGACTGGCAGGAGCTTCTTCTGCTATTGGGACGCTCCTTTCTATGAGATTGCAGGTAAGACGATCGGCATCGTCGGACTCGGCAACATCGGCATGAAAGTAGCACGGATAGCATTGGCATTCGGACTTAAGGTCAAAGCCGTAACATCAAAGCCTCAGGAGCAATTGGAGGACGGAATCGAAAGCGTTGATTTTGAGACCATGATGAGGGAATCCGACATCATAAGCCTCCATTGCCCTCTGACTGAAAAAAACAAAGGCATGATCAACCATAAGTCCCTGGAATACATAAAACAAGGTGCTGTTCTGATAAACACCGGACGGGGAGGACTTGTCGTAGAAGACGACGTAGTCGAAGCACTCAATTCCGGACGTTTAGGAGCTTACGGAGCCGACGTCTTGAACAGCGAACCTCCAAGTGCCGACAATCCATTGCTGAAAGCAAAGAACTGCTACCTCACACCTCATATTGCATGGGCAACGGTTGAAGCCCGAAAAAGACTTATCAACATCTGTGCCGAAAACATCAAGGCGTTTCTCGGCGGTTCACCAATCAATCAGGTGAACTGACCCTGATACTCCGATAGTAATCCCATAGACTGCGGATCGAGCGGACATACTGATATGTTTCCGTACCTCGCATATACCCATACTGAACCACCGGGTCACGATACGAACCTGGATTCATCAACGAGAGAACCATCTCATCGACATTGCCGTTCCACACATTCGAGTTAAGTCCCTTTTTCCGTGCCAGACGCCGTGCATCGTCAATATGACCCATTCCGCCATTATAGGCAGCAAGGACAAAGTTTATCCGTTGGTTCCTATCGCTGATATCAGAATAATGACTGTCAAGATGACGTATTATTGCCACTGCACCCTTTATATTAATATTAGGAGTAAATAAGTCTTCCGGATTGATTCCATAACCTCGTGCCGTACTCGGCATAATCTGCATAACACCTCTCGCTCCCGCTCTGGATACTGCCTGACAGTCAAAACCTGACTCTTGGTAAGCCTGAGCAGCAAGCAGACGCCAATCCCAATTACAGACAACCGAAGAAGACCTGAATTGTGCATCATACGGAGATATAATCCCTCGTGATGCATCCAGCACCGTCGTCATTGCATTGATTCGTGGGGTATAATACCTTTCACCGCCATTCCTCACGCGTTTGTCGTCCTTGACCTGACGGCTTATTTCATAGAACATAGGTTGGTTGTCAGCCAGATAAGCATTGACAGCCTCGGCCAACATCGGAGATTCAGACCTGACTGCCCATGCTGTTGGTTGTTGGCTGTTGGCTGATGGCTGCTGACTGCTAATCACTGACACTCTGTTCAGACTGTCCACAAAATCTGTTATCTCCTCTTCACCACAATACACCAACCTACCCTCCAGACTGTCGGCAATATGGAGGTTATAGGCAATCATGTCACCCTCACCGGAGATAAACTTCTGCACCAGTTCTTTTTCATCATGCATCACCTCCACACGGATCGTAGTCCCTATCTTTTCTGCAAAATCCTCAGCCAGACGGTATTGATAACCAAAATCCTCACCATGAAAGTCAAAATATGAATTGGCGCCATAAAGAGTAAGGACTATCAGTTCACCTCCGTTCTGAATATCCTCAAGGTCATACGTATGGCTATCCGTCTCAACCTTATTGAACGGATTGGGATTTGTCGTATTCAGGCATCCTGACAGGATAAGAACAGAAACCAGCAACAGACTATCAAATAAATATTTACATTGTCTTCTCACTGCAAAAATCATCTCTTTCTAAAAATCGATGCAAAGTTAGGAAAAATTTTTCTTCTTTGTTTTGTCAATATCAAAAAAATAATTAACTTTGCACTCGCACATTCACTTAACGCTAACAATACTAACCAATAAATGCGTAAGATAGTACATTTGTAATACGAGAGACTGGTTCCAGTCTATATGTGGCAGCAGAGTTTCAGCATTCAGAAATGCTGACATTTCTCTTGATGACACTCTTTTGTCACACTCGAATTTGTAGAAGCATTTACAAAATGCTGAATTACAATAGAAGAAATTTTCATACTTTCTGTACTGCAGTGCATTCTATCTGAATATGTGAATATGAGGGTAGATGTTTTTAAATTGAAGATTAGTATTTGTTGCACTGCAATAAAAGTACAGATTGTCGTGCTTTATTTTGTGTTTGTGTTGGCTGCCCCTTACGCGAGTAACGGGCGGCCTTTTTTTTCGGCTGATAATACATTTTGTATTATTTTCAACATAAATGTTGGGATTTCAGTTTTTTTTCGTAATTTTGTGCTCCATATCCGATAAATAAGTAAAACTATCAAAATATGAAATCGCTAAACAAACGGACTGCACCCAAAAGTTGTGCACCTGAAAGAATCATCCAGTTCGGAGAAGGCAATTTTCTCCGTTGTTTTGTTGACTGGATCATCTACAAGATGAACCGCAAGACTGACTTCAACTCAAGTGTGGTTGTCGTTCAGCCTATTGAGAAGGGAATGGTTGACTGGCTGAATGGTCAGGACTGCTTGTATCATGTCAATCTTCAGGGTCGTCTGAACGGAGAGAAAGTCGATAAACTGACAAGGATCGACTGCATCAGCCGTGCATTGAACCCATACACTCAGAACCAGGCTTTCATAGCTCTGGCTGAACAACCGGAAATCAGGTTTGTCATCTCGAACACCACTGAAGCCGGTATCGCCTTCGACCCTTCATGCAGGTTCAGTGATGCTCCTGCGAGCAGCTATCCCGGCAAACTCACACAACTTCTTTTCCATCGCTACGAGACCTTCAACGGTGCAACGGATAAAGGATTGATCATTATGCCATGCGAACTCATCTTCCTCAACGGTCATCATCTCAAGGAATGCATCTTCCAGTACATCGAACTCTGGAAGGAGGATTTCGGTACCAAGTACGAAGGTTTCAAGGACTGGTTCACCAACTATTGCTATGTCTGTGCCACTCTCGTCGATCGCATCGTACCTGGTTTCCCTCGCAAGGACATCAACCAGATCCAGGAGAGAATATGCTACCGCGACAACATGGTCGTTCAGGGCGAGGCTTTCCACCTCTGGGTCATCGAAAAACCTGAAAACATGAGCATCGAGGATCTGAAATCTGAATTCCCAGCCGAAAAGGCAGGACTCAACGTGCTCATAGCAGAATCCGAGAAACCTTATCACGAACGTAAAGTCACACTGCTCAACGGACCACACACCGTTCTGTCACCAGTTGCATTCCTTTCCGGAATCAACATCGTCAGAGACGCCTGCAATCATGAAGTCGTCGGTAAATATATCCATAAGGTTCAGTTCGATGAACTCATGCAGACTCTCAATCTGCCTATGGACGAACTTGAGAAATTCGCAGGCGACGTACTTGAACGCTTCAACAACCCGTATGTCGATCATCAGGTAACGAGCATCATGCTCAACTCATTCCCGAAATACGAGACACGCGACCTTCCGGGCCTGAAGACATTCCTCGAAAGGAAAGGCTGTCTTCCTGAAGGCCTTGTATTCGGACTTGCTGCCATCATCACCTACTACCGAGGTGGAAAACGTGACGACGGCACGGAAATCGTTCCGAATGATGCTCCTGAAATCATGCAGTTTCTCAAGGACCTCTGGGCAACCGGCGACACTCAGAAGGTTGCAGAAGGAGTCCTCGCTGCCGAATTCATCTGGCATGAGAACCTCAACAGCATCCCTGGTCTTACCCAACTCGTAAAGCAAGACCTCGACCTCATCAGCAATAAGGGCATGCTCGAAGCCCTCAAGACAATACTATAAAAACATAAAGCCATGAAAGAATTCAACGACAAGGACTTCCTCCTCCAGACCGAGACTGCAAAGCATCTTTTCCACGATCATGCTGCCAAACTGCCAATCATAGACTACCACTGCCACCTTGTACCACAGATGGTGGCCGACGACCACAAGTTCTCTTCCATCACTGAACTATGGCTCGGTGGAGACCATTATAAATGGAGGGCCATGCGCTCGAACGGCGTTGCCGAGAAATACTGTACCGGCAAGGACACATCCGACTGGGAGAAATTCGAGAAATGGACCGAGACCGTTCCGTACACATTCCGCAACCCTCTGTACCACTGGACTCACCTCGAACTCCGCACGGCCTTCGGAATCACGAAACTGCTGAAACCTGAGACGGCACGCGAAATATTCGACGAGTGCAACGACCGACTCCAGAACGATCCTTCATTCACGGCAAGAGGTCTGATGCGTAAATACAACGTGGAAACCGTATGTACCACCGACGATCCTATCGACGATCTGCGCTTCCACAAACAGACACGTGAAAGCGGCTTCGAGATCAAGATGCTTCCTGCCTGGAGACCTGACAAGGCAATGGCTGTGGAAAATCCACAGAATTTCCGCACCTATATCGAACGTCTTTCCGAAGTGAGCGGCGTCAACATCTCGTCTTTCAGCGATGTTATCGATGCTCTCCGCCGACGTCACGACTTCTTTGCGGAAAACGGCTGCCGACTCTCCGACCACGGAATCGAGGAATTCTACGCCGAAGACTATACCGACGCTGAAATCAACGACATCTTCAACAAGGTCTATTCAGGCAAGGAACTATCCAAGGAGGAAATCATGAAGTTCAAGAGCTGCATGCTTGTGAAGTTTGCTGAGATGGATGCTGAATCAGGTTGGGCTCAGCAGTTCCACTACGGAGCCATCCGGGACAACAACACTCGTATGTTCAATCTCATCGGTCCCGACACTGGATTCGATTCCATCGGACAGTTCAACACATCCAAGGCAATGTCGAAGTTCTTCAACCGCCTTGCCATGGAGGACCGTCTGACCCAGACCATCATCTACAACCTCAATCCGGCAGACAACGAGATGGTTGCTACAATGCTCGGCAACTTCCAGGACGGTTCTGTTCCGGGAAAGATACAATGGGGTTCAGGTTGGTGGTTCCTCGA
>DCGE01000135.1:0-3152 GCA_002314525.1 Prevotellaceae bacterium UBA1786
GTGGCACGTTCCGAAAATCCAAAATGCTTTCTCGCTCCGGATGCTGTAAGTATTAGATAATGCTGAGAAGGAGGAAAAGTCCTACGCCGGCGAAGTATGCGATGAGTGTCCAGAAAGGACTGTCAGGCATAAAGACGCCGGATTCCGCAAGGGGATACATACCCATTGTGGCTGCAATCAACTGCAAGTTTTCTTACTGCAGGAGTCACCAGAGCAAAACTCAAAATTGACTTGTACCACACTTGTACCACCTATTTTGAATAATCATCAATAGAGACTATATCCGAGTCGTTGGAACAAACGACTCACGATATTGCCTAAAATAGCTGAATTATGATGTTTCGCTCGTACTTTGTAGGTTTGACCTGATATCCTGGAAGCACATAGCATGCAGTACATCCGACGCCTGTTGTGTCGTAGTCAATGTTCAATGTCACGCCATCCTGCTTCTGAAGTTGGTAGGTGTAAACAGCCTTGGTAAGATTCTCAGTGCTATAATTGTATGCATTGAAGTTGAAGAGTTCGTTCATCGAGAAACGAAGACCGTGTCCCGAGTCGTTGTACATCATCAGCCACCTGTTGTCGCATCTGAGACCGCAGTCCTGAGGAATGAGGTATGGTTCAAACATTCCATCGACGTTGTTTTCATAAACTCCTACTGCATATCCGGTCTTCCTGTCAGGATAGTTCTCCTCGGGTCCGCGACCGAACCACCTGACCTGCTGCATATCACTGTTCAGCGTCATGGTGAGTCCGATGCGGGGCAGGAGCGCAGGCATCTGTCCCTCCGGTTCGAGTATATGGTGCAACGCCATGCTTCCATCCCCGTTGATTCTGTATTCGTATACTTCAGAATACCCGACATACTTGACGCCGAATATGTAAGCGTCCAGCGATCCGGATGAGACTCCTCCGAACTGAGCGAAGCAGCGCACATTGATGTACACCTGGCCTCCAGCCTCAAACGCCTCGCAAGAGATAGGGAGTCTGGTAATATCATCAATCTTATTGCTGTAATACTCGTTGGCAATCTGATTTCCGTTCCACGACTTCTTGTTGGTGTAGATAATGTTTCCCTGTCCCCAGCCGTCAAGTTCGAGAGCCAACGGCGCACGCCATACATTGAATCGGAGAGGTGCTTTCAGCAGTTCCTCGCCATTCTGGACGATACTATAGAGCTGTCCATCAGAAGTGAAAGTGTATGAGAAGCCTTCCCCACTCACGATGATGTCTCTGTCTGTCATAGTGAGGGTTGCCTTCCCAACCGATTTGTCCGATACGGCCGCGGCCTTCTTCCATGGAAGTTCAAACTGATCCCACGCCATCACTCGACCCTTTTCGGCCCAGATTTCGTCTTCGGCAAGAGCGCTTGATACCATGAGGAAATACTCACTCCCCGCCTTCAGTTCTGGAGTATGGAACGGTATCTCCACTACCCTTCTGGTTAGCGGAGCTATGTCAAGCGGCATAGTGCCCTGTTCGATGCAGGTGCCGTCTTCGTAGATCTCCCATCTGAAATCGTAGTAAGACGCGTTGAGAAAATGGTTGCGGTTCCAAACTTCTACAAGTCTGTTATCTACGCTGAGCAACCTGCATGATATAGGTTGGGATGACTTCTGCATCTGGTAAATCTCTGGCTGTACAGTACGATCCGGCCAGATAGTGCCATAGGTCCTGGCTCCGATGCCATAACTGAAGAAGTTTTCGCCTACTTGTTCGCTCTCGAAGTCAAGATTGAGAAGATCTCCAGTTTTGTCGGCGATAATGACATTATCCATAAGCGCGTCGCAGATGTAAACTCGGGTGTCCTGTCCATGGCTCTGCGCATTTCGACCGATATTCACCGGGAAAGGAGCGTTGATGATATTGCCGGAAGCTTCGATGGTTGAGAGTTCGTTCCCGTCGATGGAGAGACTCATCTTGCCGCCGTCATATACGGCGTCCACGTGATGCCATTTATTCTCCCAATCGGAAGGAAGTTCGGCCGTGAGAACGTATTTGTAGCTCTTCGGTGCTGACATAGCCCTCCGCATTGCTGAACGGGGATCATTCGGATCAATCTTAGGGAGCGCACTTTCCGGAGCCTTGTCGGTATTGATATAGAAGTTGATCTTGTCCTTGCCGTTCTGCTGGATGCCAAACTGCCAGTCGCCTTTGGTAAGGAAGGATCCGCATGAGCTGACAAGTTTGCGAGGCATGACGTCAAAACTGATTATGAGATTGTCACCGGTCACCTCGAGGCACTCGTCCCTATATATCTCAACCCATTCATCGTGGCCACTGAGGTCTATGACATGGTTCTTTTTGTTTCTTTGGTCAACGACAAGCTTGGCGTTACCCATGACATGCGCCATCACGTCGTGCGGTGAATTGTCTTTGAGAAGTCTCACCTTTTGGGTTAATCCAGGAGAAACAAAATCCCAGATTGCGCCACCCATTGACCTTTCATGGGTATAGATGGCTCGCCACATTTCGTCAAGCATTCCTCCACCGTTTCCCGCAACTGAAATATACTCATCCATGAATGAAGGACGAACGTCATTGTCGCCGTGGGTACCTACCTTGAGGTCCAAAGCAAGAGGAGTGGGATATCTTGGTCCGATAATATCTTCTGCTTCATGGCGATAGGCGTTCCCACCATACATCCAGTACTTTGTGTCATCGTACTTGCGGCCTTCTTTTATGACCTCCCCGATATTTGGGCCTTCACCGCTCTCATTTCCGGCACTCCAGATGAGTACGGCCGGCTGGTTTCTGTCTCGGAGCACCATTCTGCGGACGCGCTCTTGATACATGGGAATGAACCTGGCGTCACTTGAAACATACTCTGTTGCGTGAGCTTCGACACCGGCCTCGTCGATGATGTAGATCCCATATCTGGCGGCAAGTTCAATATAGCGAGGCGCAGGTGGATAATGGCTGGTACGCACTGCGTTGAAGCCGTGCTGCTTGAGGATTGTGAAATCTTTCTTGATCAACTCATCGGTCACGGCGTGGCCGTTGTCCGGATCCTGCATGTGCGAGTTCTGGGCATTGACCTTCAGAGGTTTCCCGTTGAGATAAAACACGTTGTCGATGATTTCGACCTCTTTAAAACCGACATCCTGACGGGCATCCTCCCCGGTACTTCCAGAGAGGCTCTTGCCTGTGGC
>DCGE01000135.1:3211-4190 GCA_002314525.1 Prevotellaceae bacterium UBA1786
GCAGTCCATTTGAGAGGATTGCTGACGGTCTTCTTCATATTCACGACCAGAGAGTTGCTTCCGTCTGCAAAGGAAGCGCTCTGACTCTCGAGTTCAGCCACGGTCTTTCCATACTTATCTGTGAGTATAGCCTTCACCTTGACCGGGGAATTAATCGGAGTGGCGTCATAGCTTCTAATGGTAGCCTCAATGCTAAGTTCTGCATCCTTGTACTGATGGTCAAGGTCAGTGATGACGTGCCAATCAACAAGACGGGTCTTTGGTGCAGAATATACATAAACGTCGTCAAAGATGCCTGCAAGTCGCCAATAGTCTTGTCCCTCGAGATAAAATCCGTCGGAATACTTGATAACAAGTATAGCAAGGGTGTTGTGCCCCTTCTTAATGAAAGGTGTGATATCATATTCGGCAGGCTCTTGCGCTCCTTCGTTGTAGCCTACTTCCTGACCGTTTACCCAAAGAAATGAAGCGGAAGCGACTTTCTCGAACCTTAGGAACACTTCTTCTCCCTTCCATTCTTCAGGAATTGTAAAGGTAGTTCTATATGCTCCCGTAGGGTTGTAGTCGCGAGGGGTATAAGGCGGATTCGCTATGAAAGGAGCACTGACATTTCTGAACAAGGGGTCGCCATATCCACGCATCTCCCAGTTCGAAGGGACATCGATAGTATCCCACTTAGAATCGCGGAAGCGTTCCTCATAAAAGTCCACAGGAATGCCCTCCGGGGTATCTGCATAGAAGAATTTCCATTGTCCGTTTAGAACTTGGTGGTGCTCCGGAATATAATAGGCGCGTGTCTCTTCCTGACCGAACTCGAATACATCAAGGTTCTCGATATAGTCATATATGTGAGCCATGAAATCATGCTTCTCTGCGGCCTGGACTGTCGCGTTGATGAACATAAAGAATAAAAGGAGAAATAGTCTGTGCCTCATAGTCAATTTATTTATTAGTAATTACTAGTGATGCGTTAACCGAC
>DCGE01000070.1 GCA_002314525.1 Prevotellaceae bacterium UBA1786
GTTTTCTCAGATCCAGACAAAGGCTTGTATTATTTTGAATATTTCTTTAATTTACTATTGTGCTGTTGAAAATTTTATCTAACTTTGTGGTGCGACATAGATTGGAATTAAAGATGATAAGTAAATATCCTAATGAAATGGTCTGTCAGGGACCTTGGGGTGATGGTTTACATATTGACCACCTGCCTGAGTTCTTTGACTATGATACAAGAGACAACAACAAACCTCATGTACACACATTCTATGAAATAATATGGTTTCAGGAAGATGGTGGAACCCATGTGGTTGATTTTCAGACGTATGATGTCAAGAAAAATGAATTGTTCTTCCTTTCTCCAGGACAGATTCATCATTTTGACGGAAAAACCAGACATAAGGGTGTGTCGCTGAAGTTCTGTACCGATTTCCTTAAAGAGGATAAGGGTGATGAGAGTGTGCTTATCAAGTATAGCATGTTCAATGCTTTTGATTCGGAGCCATTCTGCTGTGTAGATGATCAGACAGCAGAAAAACTCTCTGTCCTTATCAGACAAATGGAGGAGGAGAAGGAAGACCCCAACTCATTTGCCCACATGGATATGATCAGGTCTTTGGTGAAGATGTTTCTCATCCAGATAGAGAGAAACGGTTCAAAACCAATGCAGAAAAATGTCAGGGATATTAAGTCAGCAAACAGGCTTTTCGTGATGTTCAGGAAGACTTTGGAGCAGGATTACTGTTCAATTCATACTGTAGGAGAATATGCGTCAAAACTGAATGTCTCATCGAAGACACTCAGTAACAGTGTGGCGTGTTGTTCCGGACAGACACCTCTGAACTTCATCAACGACAGAATAGTGCTTGAGGCAAAGCGTCTGCTGAAATACACAGATTTGATGGTAAAGGAAATTGCATACTATCTTGGTTTTGACGACCCTTCGTATTTCGTCAAACTCTTCAAACGAAAAACGGGCTATCTTCCACTGGAATTCAGAGAACAGGGAAAAATGAAGGAACAGTAATCAAGACTTGCCACAACTACTAACGAAATGAAAAAACTAACTATTATATTGGTGGTAATGCTTCTGTGTTTCCAGAATGGTTGGGGACGGGATGAGCGTAAACTGGTATGGCATGACGAGTTCAACGGGGAAGGCACAGTAGATAGAGAATACTGGAACTTTGAACATGGATATGTCAGGAACAAAGAATATCAGTGGTATCAAGAGGAAAATGCCATGATGAAAGATGGCTATCTTGTGATTGAAGCAAGATATGACAGTCTGGCAGAGCATAAAATCACTGCGTCAAGTATCAATACCAGAGGGAAATACGAGTTTCTGTATGGTCAACTCGAAGTCAGGGCCAAGATTCCTGATGTGATGGGTTCGTGGCCTGCGATATGGACTCTTGGCAGGAAGAGCGAATGGCCTTCATGTGGAGAGATTGATGTCATGGAGTACTACCAGATAAAAGGTATTCCTCATATCCTGGCCAATGCTGCATGGGGCAATGATGAGAGATGGAGTGCGGTATGGAATTCAAAGAGAATACCCTATTCGCACTTCACGGAGAGAGATCCTGATTGGGGTGCTAAATTCCATGTATGGCTGATGGATTGGACCGAAGACTACATAAGGATATATCTCGACGGCGAACTCCTTAACGACATAGACATCAGGAACGTAAAGAATGGGAAGATAGGTAATTACACCAATCCGTTCCATGAGCCACAATACATATTGCTGAATCTTGCAATAGGTGGCATTAATGGTGGGGAACCACTATTGGAGAAATTCCCGTTGAAATATGTTATTGATTACGTCAGAGTCTATTCCACTCGTTGAGGATAATTGCTTCGGAAAGCCTCGAAGTCCTCAGGTCTGGCTTTCAGCAAGTCCGAGTCGGAAAGAAGTGTGGATGTTGTGAGGTGGGTCCTTCGACAGGGCTCAGGAACCGAGACGAGAGAGGTTATGTCGGACAGGTTCGGAAAGTCAATCTGGATACCTGCCCATTCAGCAACAGACTGAAGAGTCATCCGTGTGGCATTCATCTTGCCATTGGCGGAATAGCCTGCAATATGAGGTGTGGCTATCATGGCTTTTTCAAGCAGACAAGGATTGATGTTCGGCTCGTTTTCCCAAGTATCAATCACACAGTCTCGTACCAATCCCTCATTCATGGCATTCAGCAATGCATCCTCATCAACCACCCCACCACGACTTGTGTTGATAATCAGCGGTTTCTTCCGCAGTGCTTTGAAGAAAGAACTATCAGCCATGTGATAGGTCGGATATTTTCCAGTACGTGTCAAAGGAACATGGAAAGTTATGATGTCGGCTTCGTCATGGATCTTCTGAAGATTATCCATCCCGAGGAACGGATCATGACAGAGAACACGATAACCAGCTTTCTGTGAGTTCGCTGCAACGATAGAACCAACATGACCGAAACCTATTACGCCAATTGTTGGCTGTTGGCTGTTGGCTGATGGCTGTCGGTGACTGAAAACTTCCAGCGCATTCTTTATATAAGTCGCTACACTGTTGGCATTGCAGCCTGGACAGTTATGCCACTCAATGCCGTTTGCTTCGCACCATCTTGTATCGATATGATCGTAGCCGATGGTGGCTGTAACAATAAGACGGATTTTACTGCCTTCAAGCAGATTCTTATCGCAACGAGTACGGGTGCGGACAATAAGAACGTCGGCATCGCGGATGTCGTCAGGATTGATTTTGCCCCCCGGAATATATGACGAATCGGGTATTATTCTCTCAATTTCACCTTTTATATAAGGAATTTTGTCATCAAGTATGGCTTTCACAATGTTTTTTATTAACTTTGCAGTGAATTTTGAAATGCAAAGTTAAGAAAATTATGAGTTTTACAAGTTTTAGTTGGCCGATTTTTGAGCAATCCATCAAAGATTACCATGTTTTTGATGATGTGAATCACGAAATAAGCAATCCATATGAGCAGGGAACAATAGAAAGTTGTCTGTATCTGAAGAACTGGATTGATACGGTGCA
>DCGE01000148.1 GCA_002314525.1 Prevotellaceae bacterium UBA1786
AGACAATCATCAGCAAGAAAACACAGTTTGTACCAGTGTTCCGCGAAAGCTTGAGTTATTATCTGTTACCTGACAAGATATTTTTTGCCACGAGAGATGACGATGCCTTTATAGGAACTGTCGACTTGCTGGCCGGAAAGATTGTACCGGACAGTTTCAATCGTAGAAACCGAACTGCTGATTCCGGTGACGGAAGTCGGTTTGCCGATTTTCTTTTCCAATAAAGCCTTATCAATATAATCGATTTCTCCGTCGGCATTCATATCGGCTGCTGCCATGACATAGCTGGATGACTCTTCTGACTGGATGAAGGATTCAAGGGCGGGAATATCGTCTTTGTCAACCTTGCCGTCATTGTTGACATCACCTAACTGCATAGCTCTGAAGAAATTGACAGTCTGCTGTCCTGTCTTGTAGAAGCGGAACATGTTTGCTCCGGTGTTGTACTTAAGTATGTATTCCTGTCGCTCAATACCTCCGGAAAGGGTAATGGAATATTCAGTCTTTTCATATTCGGACTGGCTGAGAGACTTACCGTCATTGCCAAGATAAAGTCCGGAAGCGCTTCTGATACTGTAGCCGTCCTGATATGTCTCGAAGGTAAATGAATGCAAGAGGTAGTCTTTGTCATCAGTGGAATAGACTGCATCGTTTATGAGAGATGTCTTGACCGACTTGTTTGCACCGTCGAATGTAGTCAACGATCCATCCAGGATGAGGCCCTCGGTCTGATTGTTCTTGTAAACGATAAGATATTCTCCGTTCCAGTCTGTCGGCTCATGTCTGACTTCAACAAAGAGGTCGTTTTTGATTTCGACCGGTGGTTCCTGACGATATGCCTTTCCGCTTATTGTGATGACCTTGATGGTCTTGCTGTCGGAAACAGTGACCTTGCCTGAGAACTCACCTTCTTCATCAGGGGTGTAAGTGAGGAAGACTTCAACAGGCTGTGTCGCAGATTTGGATATCTTGGTGTCAGAGAGCTGTCCGATGGAAGTGGATATGGTGATGTCGTTAGTCAACTTAAGTGGGGTGACTGTAAAACTGACTTCTTGTTCTTCGCCGATAATGACATCACCCATGTCGATTTCGGTAGGAGTGACGGAGAATGCAGTGGATGGAGTTTCTCCGTTATAGTGCTGGTGTGGAACTGCTTTGTCAAGATCGAATGTGGCTGTAGTGAGGTCGCCCCAGATATAGTCGGCAAGGATAGGGTAGTCGACGAATGGATTGCGGTTGTGCTGAATGCCATAGACAGCCTCATTGATTTCAATCTCCTTCTCACAGACAGGGTCTTGATTGTGCCATTTGAGCATGAGTTTATAGAGCCATGAATCCATGGTAGGCCATGCTTCTTTGGTGAAAGGGCACTGGCTGTTCCAGCTGATATTGTAGTAGCATGTTGCCACATACATGATGATGCGTGCGAAGTCGCCTTTATATTCATCGTACGGTTCCCACGAGTAAGCATAGCCATTGCCCTGACCGCTTACGGCCTTGCCTATCTTGATGCGGCCAGTGTCGTACTTTACGGATGACAGTTCTGACGGTGGATAGTTGCTCTTGCGCGAATTTGATGTGGTTTCGGACGGTATGACACTGAAGAGGTCGGAATAGGCTTCTATCTTCGTTCCGCCCCAATAGCTGTTGGCAACTGTGTGTTCACGGTTCCAGCCGCCGTCAGAGTAATCATACACCTTGTCGCAATAAAGGTCATAGACCTGTTCCTTAGTTCCTGAGACTACATAGACACTTTTGTAGTCGGTCTTGAGTTGGTCGTATGTGCGTTTTGTATGATTGGCAAGAATTTTACCAAGTTCAAGTTTGAGGTTCTCTTTTTTCTCCCCGTCAATACTTGAATAGTAAGTTGACGGAATGGTCTGTGCATAGACAGCCAACGACAGAACAAGCATTAAGCTTGCTAAATTGATTTTCTTTGTCATGAAAATATAGTGATTTTATTAATTATCAAATGGCATACGATAGGAACAGCCTTCTTTCCACCGCGAACAACCATAGGCAGTCTTTCCTTTGATTATATGTCCGACGTGGCAGACCGGACAAGGCAGTCCAACCCATTGATCAGTGCTGTCAGGAGTTTGTGTATGAGTCTGTGACACTTGCTGCTCAGGCTTTTTCTTCGCAGTCGACTTCTTCGCTTTTGAAGGTTGGAATCCAGCAGGAGCATTGCCTGAGGATTTTGTCTTTGTAGCTTTGGCTTCCGACGAACTGTGAGCAGACTTCCTTTCCGAAGGATTTGCAGGGACCTGCTCAACTGTGACAGACCGGTTGCTGTTGTCGGTCCTTACCTGATTCACGATTTCAGAAACCATCTGTTTGAGTTCATCGATGAACTGGGCAGCAGAATAATTCCTCTTCTCTATTTCGCGGAGTTTCTTTTCCCAGCGCCCGGTGAGTTCAGCGCTCTTGAGAAGTTCTTCGTGGATTATGTGGATGAGTTCTACTCCAGTCTGGGTGGCAGACAGTGCCTTACGGCTTTTTGTGATGTAATGTCGCTTGAACAGCGTCTCGATGATAGCTGCACGTGTGGAAGGACGGCCTATGCCATTTTCTTTCATGGCATCACGGAGTTCTTCGTCATCAACAAGTTTACCGGCTGTTTCCATGGCACGAAGCAGTGTGGCCTCGGTGTATGGTTTCGGTGGAGTGGTCCATTTCTCCATAAGAGAAGGCTCATGAGGTCCTTGTTCTCCTATTGTAAACTCAGGCAATGTCTGTTCAGGCACTTCATCTTTCGATTCCCGTCCCTCGTCCTTCGGCCTCTCCATCACCACTTTCCATCCTGGATCGGTGATGACCTTGCCGGATGCCTTGAATTCAACTTCAGCGGCATTTCCTAATACTGTTGTGGTCAGGAATCTGCAGTCAGGATAGAAAACTGCAATGAATGAGCGTACGACAAGATCATAGACTTTCTTTTCGAAGTCAGTCATGTTTTGTGCAGGGACTCCTGTCGGTATGATGGCATGGTGGTCTGTAACCTTGCTGCTGTCGAATACTTTCTTGCTCTTGTTGAGTTTCTTTCCTTCAAGTGGTTGGGTGAACTGCTCATAGCCGCGAATGCCTTTGAGTATTACGGGGCATTTCGGATAGATATCGTCGCTAAGGAATGTGGTGTCGACTCGAGGATAGGTAGTGAACTTTTTTTCGTAAAGACTCTGTATGACCTGAAGTGTCTGTTCGGCACTGAATCCGAATTTTCTGTTGCAGTCGACCTGAAGGCTTGTGAGGTCGTAGAGGCGAGGCGGAGCTTCTGTGCCTTTCTTGGCTGTGACGTCGGTCACTTGAAACAATGAACCGCGTACTTTTTCAAGAAACTGTAAGCCTTCTTCCTGTGATGTGAATTTGCCCTGAGTAGCCTGAAATGTAGTGTCGCGATAGATTGTTGAGAGAATCCAATACTGTTCCGGAACGAAATTCTCTATTTCTTCCTGACGGCGTACGATAAGTGCGAGGGTGGGGGTTTGTACTCTTCCGATAGATAGCACCTGACGGTTCTGTCCGTATT
>DCGE01000077.1:0-159 GCA_002314525.1 Prevotellaceae bacterium UBA1786
GGTGAGAAGATGGAACTCGACGGCTACAACACCGTAGAAGCTCCGCTCGTATGTGCTTACAACCACATGAATCAGAACTTCCTCTGCACACTCGTAGGTATGAACAAGGCATGTGACACATCAGTTGCAAGAGGTATCGCAATGCAGATTGCAGCTATG
>DCGE01000077.1:243-5298 GCA_002314525.1 Prevotellaceae bacterium UBA1786
ATCGACAAGGCTAAGCAGAACCAGATTCAGAAGGCTGTTGAGAACGCACTGAAGAAGGCCGGCATCAACCCTGCACACGTTGACAGCGACGATCATATCGCTTCAAACACTGAAAAGGGTTGGATTACAGCTGAACAGGGTGAACTCGCTAAGCAGATCAAGCAGCAGGTCGCTGAAGAGAAGTCTGCAAGTCTGCCTAAGGAGATGATTGAAAACATCGCCAAAGGTATGGTTCAGAAGTTCTTCAAGGAGAGCTGTCTGCTCGACCAGGCTTATATTGATGACAGCAAAGTTTCCGTTGCTCAGTACCTTCAGAGCATTGACAAGGAACTCACTGTTACAGACTTCAAACGTTTCACTCTGCGCGCTGAGTAATTTTCTGAAACAAATAAAACCTATATATGGAAGCAGGTCTGTCGTTGAGACAGGCCTGTTTTTCTATGAAAAAACCCCTCAAAATTTGGTCATCATAAAAATTACTAGTAATTTTGTATTTTGATTTGATGAATAACAGAATAGACTGATGAAATATCTCACGGACATAGAACTGAACAAAGCTGTCGACAAGCCTATCTTCAGGCTGATATCACAGATAGCCGATGAACTGCAACTGGACTGCTACGTGATCGGAGGATTCGTCAGGGACCTGTTCCTTGAGAGACCTTCAACGGATATTGACATTGTGGTGATCAGCCGTAATGACGTCGAATGTTCACCGTCGGCTGACAGTTCTGCAGGCGCCGACCGTCCGGGTATCAGGATAGCTAAGGCACTGAAACAACAGATAGGCAAAAAAGGTACCCTGTCGGTTTTCAAGAACTTCGGTACAGCACAGCTGAAAATCAAGAACGTAGAACTGGAATTTGTCGGTGCACGAAAGGAATCATACTCACACGACTCACGGAAGCCCATCATAGAAGACGGTACACTGGAAGACGACCAGAACCGCAGGGACTTCACCATCAATGCGATGGCTATCTGTCTGAACGATGACAGGTTCGGTAAACTGATTGATCCGTTCGACGGTCTGGGAGACATGGAGAAGGGTATCATCCGTACCCCACTCGACCCCGACATCACATTCAGCGACGACCCACTGAGGATGATGCGATGCGTGAGGTTTGCCACACAACTGAACTTCTGTATCTATGATGAAACCTTCGACGCACTGACGCGCATGGCCGAGAGAATAAAGATAATATCTGGTGAGAGAATCGCTGAGGAGCTGAATAAGATAATGATGACCAAACACCCGTCGACGGGATTCATAGAACTGCAGAGATGCGGACTGCTGGAGTTGATACTTCCAGAACTGTATGCTCTGGATTGTGTGGAGGTTAAGAACGGCAAGGGTCACAAGAACAACTTCTACCACACCCTGGAAGTGCTTGACAACGTAGCAAAGAGTTGGGACGGAGAAAATCCGGAAAAGGAACTATGGCTGCGCTGGAGTGCATTGCTGCATGATATCGGCAAACCACGTTGCAAGAGATGGGACCCGCTGTTGGGTTGGACATTCCATAACCATAACTTCATCGGTGAGAAGATGGTGCCAAGTCTCTTCCGAAGACTGAAACTGCCGATGAACGAGAAGATGAAGTTCGTGGAGAAACTCGTAGGACTGCACATGAGGCCTATTGCCATCGCAGATGACGAAGTGACCGACTCGGCTGTGAGACGACTTCTGTTCGAGGCAGGCGACGATATCGACGATCTGATGCGACTCTGTGAGGCTGACGTGACATCAAAGAACGAAGTGAGGAAGGCCATATTCATGGAGAACTTCAGAATGGTGCGCGTGAAGTTGGTGGATATCGAGGAGAAGGACAGGATTCGTAATTTCCAGCCTCCGATAAAAGGCGATGAGATTATGGAGATGTTCCATCTTCAGCCGTGTGACACAGTCGGAAAACTGAAAAGCCGCATCAAAGATGCCATCCTTGACGGTGAGATTCCTAACGAATACGAACCAGCCAGACAACTACTGCTTCAAGAAGCCAAAGGACTTGGATTAATAACTGACAACCTATGAGAAGAATCGCAATCATCATGCTGGCACTGATGTTCGCCAGCCACATGTACTCACAAGAAAGGACAGAAGTCCTCACTCTAATCGAGAGGGTGAACGACGTCTGGCAGAAGGGGCACAAGGCCGAATGCCGTGGATTCTGGGACAATGCAGCCTATTTCACCGGAAACATGGCTGTGTTGGAACTTATCCCAAAGCAGGAATACGTTGATTATGCCTATCGTTGGGCTCAGTTCAACAGATGGCAGGGAGCACAAGAGACTGACAAATCAAAGTGGGAGTATAAGGCCTACGGAGAAGACCATAGGCATGTACTTTTTGCTGATTGGCAGATCTGTTTTCAAGTCTACATAGACTTATATCAGTTGGGCAGACATACGAGTCCATCAACCGACTACAACCTCTGCATTGAGCGTGCAAAGGAGGTTATGAACTATCAGACGGAAACAAAGGATAACGACTACTGGTGGTGGGCTGACGCACTGTATATGGGAATGCCGATATTCACGAAACTGTACAACGTAACGAAGGACGAGAGATTGCTGGACAAGCAATACGAATGCTTCAAGTGGACAGACGACCTGCTTTTTGACAAAGACGTACATCTCTACTACCGCGACGGGAAATACATATGGCCAAAGGTGAAGACAGCATGTGATGGCGGAAAGAGTTTCTGGGCACGAGGTGACGGTTGGGTATTGGCAGGACTTGCAAAAGTACTGAAAGACCTGCCGAAAGACAGCAAATACAGAAAGACATATGAAGAGAGGTTTCGCCAACTTGCGAAGGCTGTGGCTGATTGCCAGCAGGAAAGAGGCTACTGGAGCCGTTCGATGCTATGTGAGGCTGATGCTCCAGGATATGAGACAAGCGGAACAGCGTTCTTCACATATGGTCTGATATGGGGCGTGAATAACGGGCTGTTGAAAAAGAAGGATTTTTCAGAGACCATAGAAAAAGCATGGAAATACCTCACAGAGACTGCATTGCAAGCCGATGGTACAATAGGCTACGTACAGCCGATAGGTGAGAAACCTGACCCGACACGTACGGTAGATGCCCGCTCGCAGGCCCCATTCGGTACAGGAGCATGGCTTTTAGCAGCGTGTGAGAGATACAGATATTTGGAACGATAACGATGGTTCGACACGCTCACCATAAGTAACGAAAACGATAACGAAAACGAAAACTATCGCAATAAGTTGTAGTAAACAGAGAATATCTGCGTCTTATATAGGAACAATTTAAAAACAAAAGGAATATGAAAGATTTTTTGAAGTACACCCTTGCATCGGCTTTAGGTCTGATAATCGTGTGTGTTGTATTAACGATTGTGTCGGTATTATCATTGGTAGGAATGGCAAGCATGAGTACTGCAACCGTGCCTGTAGTTGACAATTCCGTCATGGTGATAAAACTCCAGGGTACTCTCACGGAGCGTTCTCAGGACAATCCATTCGAGGGAATGTTCGGCGGACAGCTGGGTGACGAGACCATAAGTATGGAGGACTTTGCCGCCGCACTGAACTATGCGAAAGAAGAAGAAAAAATCAAGGGTATCTACCTTGAGGCTGGGAGTCTGAGCAGTTCCACTCCTGCAAAATTTGAGGAATTCAGGAATCTGCTTCTTGATTTCAAGAAGAGCGGAAAGTTCATCATTGCATATGGTGATACATACACACAGGGCACATATTACCTTTGTTCAGTGGCAGACTCACTCCTCATCAACCCTGAAGGCATGATCAACTGGACTGGTATGGCATCGCAGGTTCTATACTACAAGGACGTAATGGACAAGATCGGTGTCAAGATGCAAGTTTTCAAGGTAGGTACATACAAAAGTGCTGTCGAGCCTTACATGCTCAACGAAATGAGCGAAGCCAACCGTGAGCAGATCGAGGTGTTTGAGGGCGAGATATGGGGAAAGTTCTGTGAGGATATCAGCAAGTCAAGGAAAATCTCGGTCGAGACCCTCAACATGGCAGCCGACAGTGGGTATGTCATCAAGCCTGCCGACGAGTTCCTCAAGGTTAAGATGGTTGACAAGATAGCATACAGCGACGAGGTTCCTAACGTCATTGCAAGAATGATGAAGGTCGATGAGCCTGATGACTACAGCACAATCACAATGGCAGAAATCGCCACAAACGCAAAAAGCGAGCCAAAAAGCGGTATCAGTGATGAAATCGCAGTTTACTATGCCGACGGCGAGATCGTTCAGGAAGAAGACAACAGTCTGTCATTCAGCACAGAACCTATGATTGTAGGTTCGAAAGTCATCAAAGACCTCAAGGAACTTGCTGATGATGACGACGTCAAGGCAGTAGTGCTGAGAGTCAATTCACCAGGAGGAAGTGCCTACGCAAGCGAACAGATCTGGCATCAGGTGATGAATATAAAAGCCAAGAAGCCAATCATCGTATCAATGGGCGGTTATGCAGCAAGCGGCGGTTACTATATCTCATGTGCTGCCGACATGATCTTCGCAGAACCTACGACCCTTACAGGCAGTATTGGCATCTTCGGAATGTTCCCTGAAGCAAGCGAACTTCTCGAAAACAAGATTGGTGTACACTCATACGTGGTGAAGACCAACAAATACGGAGACCTCGGAAATTATTTCCGTGCGATGAACGATGAGGAAAAGAATCTTCTGCAGACCTACATCAACAGAGGCTATGATCTGTTTACACGTCGCTGTGCCGACGGTCGCGGATTATCACAGGATTCCATCAAGGCAATCGGTGAAGGTCGCGTATGGACTGGTGTCCACGCTAAGCAGATCGGTCTTGTAGATAAGATCGGAAGTCTTGAAGACGCCATTGCAGAGGCCAAGAAGAGAGCAAAACTTGAGGAATGCTCAGTCATCAACTATCCAGCACCTGTAAACATCCTCGAACAGCTGCTCAACCAGGTCAAAGGCGACAGCTATGCTGATGCAAAGATGAGACAGGCATTCGGTGACTACTATGACATGTTCACTGATGTGACACGTATGGCAAAAGAACCTACAATTCAGGCTGCAA
>DCGE01000077.1:5328-9287 GCA_002314525.1 Prevotellaceae bacterium UBA1786
TCAACTTCTAAAAAATGGGTATTGAAGCATTGGCTTTGCCACTCAGCTGGCTATACGGAATAGGTACAGAACTCCGCAATCTGTTATACGACAGCGGGGTTCTGTCATCGCGTTCTTTTGACTTCCCAGTGATATCGGTAGGTAATATCAGCGTAGGTGGTACCGGCAAGACGCCACACACAGAATATCTGATTCGACTACTCCGGCAGGACCATCATGTGTGTGTACTCAGCCGAGGCTACAAGAGGAAGTCAAAGGGTTTCCAGTTGGCAACCCCCCACTCTACTGTTGACGACCTCGGTGACGAGCCGATGCAGATGTCCACAAAGTTCAATGACATACGAGTGGCTGTCGATGCTGACAGATGTCACGGAATTGACACCCTCATCAAGATTCAGAAGGCCGACAGGCAGGAAGACAGCATGGTGGTGCTGTTGGATGACGCCTTCCAGCATCGTAGGGTGAAGCCCGGGCTTAACATACTGCTGACTGACTACAGCCATCCGATATACAAAGACCACCTGATGCCTGCAGGACGTCTGCGCGAGGCTGCTCAAAATGCAAAAAGAGCTGATATCATCATTGTCACGAAATGTCCGGAGGATCTCTCACCGACCGAGCAGAATGCCATTGAACAACAGATCCAGCCCAAGAACTGGCAGCGATTGTTCTACTCCACATTCAGGTACTCAGAACTGCCGAAAGACTCTCAGGTGCTCTTGGTGACAGGAATTGCCAATCCGCATCCGCTGGAGGACAGACTACGAGAGATGGGCAATGAGGTCCTTTCACTGAAGTTCAGCGACCATCACGACTACACTCCAAGCGATATAGAGAGCATCAGACGCAAAGGTGAAGGAAGGACTATCGTCACAACAGAAAAAGACGCCGTCAAACTGAAGGAATTCGTATCATCGGACCTGAACTTCACAACGGCATCAATAGAAGTGAGCATCCTGAACAACCAACAAGAAGAATTCAACAAGATAATACAAGAATATGCAAATACAGGAATTAGGTGAATTCGGACTTATCCGCCACCTTACAGAAGACATCAAGCCTTCACAGGCTTCAACGATAAAAGGTGTGGGAGATGACTGTGCCGTCATTGCAGGTCCTGACGGGAAAGACACTCTCATCACGACTGACATGCTGCTCGAAGGGATTCACTTCGACCTGACATACGTACCGCTGAAACATCTCGGATACAAGTCGGTCATGGTCAATCTGAGTGATGTATATGCCATGGGAGGAACTCCACGACAGATTACGGTCAGTCTCGGAATCAGCAAACGGTTCACAGTAGAAGACATCGACGCCTTGTATGAAGGCATACGTCTGGCATGCGACAAACATGGAGTGGACGTAGTAGGTGGAGATACCTGTGCATCACTCACAGGACTGACCATCAGCATCACATGTATCGGTGACGTGGAACACGGAAAGGCTATCATGCGAAGCGGTGCAAAAGACACGGATATCATCTGCGTGAGCGGAGACCTCGGTGCTGCTTACATGGGACTCCGTCTGCTTGAGAGAGAGAGAACAGTGTTTGAACAGCAGTACAAGGAAGCCCGAAACAACCCGAACGATCCTGAGCCCGAGGCTGCCAATCCCGATTTTGCAGGAAAGGAATACCTGCTCGAACGTCAGTTGAAGCCGGAAGCAAGAAAGGACATCATAAAGCGGCTCCGTGAGGCAGGAATCCAGCCTACAGCCATGATGGACATCAGCGACGGACTGTCAAGTGAACTGATGCATATCTGTCGGCAATCAGGATGCGGATGCCGTGTTTATGAAGAGAGGATTCCTATCGACTATCAGACAGCAGTGACAGCCGAGGAGTTCAATATGAACCTCAGCACCTGTGCACTGAACGGCGGTGAGGACTATGAACTTCTCTTCACCGTTCCGCTGGCAGACCATGAGAAGGTGGAGAAAATAGAAGATGTGAAACTCATCGGATATATAACAAAGGCAGAGTTAGGTCAACGGCTCATCACCCGTGATGGTCAGGAATTCGACCTGAAAGCTCAAGGATGGGAAGCTTTGAAGAGTGAAAAATGAAAAGTGAGAAGTGACAACTAATATGAAACCTGGAAAACTGATTATCTTCTGTGCACCGTCAGGCACAGGCAAAACAACAATCACCTCGTGGCTCACACAGGAACATCCTGAATTCCGGTTGCTGACCTCCATATCGGCGACGAGCAGAGCACCGAGAGGAGAGGAGAAAGAAGGAGTTCATTACTTCTTCAAATCACCAGAGGAATTCCGGAATTTGATCAAGGAAGACGCATTCGTGGAGTACAACGAGGTCTATCATGACACTTTCTACGGAACGCTGCGTTCTCAGGTCGATGCACAGCTTGCAACAGGTATTAACATGCTTTTCGATGTCGATGTGGAAGGCGGAGAGAAGATCCACGAAGCCTACGGAGACCAGGCAATGTCAATATTCATCATGCCACCGAGCATAAAGGCACTCCGAAGACGTCTCACAGACAGAGGAACCGACTCCGCTGAAAAAATCGAAGAACGTATCGCACGTGCAAAATACGAGATCAGCGAATCTCCGAAGTTCGACCACAGGGTTGTCAACGATGACCTTGAAGTCTGTAAGCAGGAAATACTGGCTCTCGTCAAAGACTTCCTCAAATGAGAATAGGTATTTACGGGGGGTCGTTCAATCCAGTTCATAGGGGACATACGGCACTGGCCAAGTCGCTCGTTCGTCAGGAACTGGTTGACGAGGTGTGGCTTTTGGTCTCACCTCTCAATCCTCTTAAAGCCAGTGATACACACGAAGAACGGCAACCCACCTACGACCAACGACTCAGGATGGTTCAGATTGCCACATCGGAAGTCAGGGGTGTCGTAGCATCCGACTTCGAACGGACTCTTCCATTGCCGTCCTATACCATCACCACACTCCGCGAGTTAACAAAAAAACATCCCGAGCATGAGTTCAGTCTCATAATCGGAGCCGATAATTGGCAGAGGTTCTCACGATGGTATAAGCACGAGGAAATTCTCCACGACTACAGTCTCATTGTCTTTCATCGACCTGGATATGAAGTTCCGACAACAGAACTACCAAGAGAGGCAAACGTCAGATTCGCAAATACTCCACTCTACGACATCTCAAGCACCGAGATACGTTCACGAATCAAGAACGGACATGATACAAAGGGCATACTAAACAAAAAAGTGCTTCTTTACATAAAGAATCACCTGCTATACATCTAATCCTCTACTGTTCGGCACAATCTGGAAGCAAGTCCTTTCTAACGATCCGATAGTGAGGTTTATAACATTCTCCGAAATATTTGCTGTGATGGACAGCATATTGCCCTATTGTCAGGATGCTGTCAATACGTTGCCTGTCAATATCAAAATTCCCAAGACCGAGGTTCATATCTTCAATCACATCGAGGATATGGCTCCATTTCTGTTTCCAGGCTTCTATCTCTTCTCCATCCACTTTCCTTGTACTCCCGACAAAAGCACTGAACAGTTCGTTCCTCGACATAAATCCATCTTGTACGGCACGGAGATGAACCCTGTAATATGAGCTGTCAACACCTATTGGCTCGAACAGGATTTTAGTGCTGTCAGGCTCTTCAAGTTCCGAATCAAGATATCTGCCTGCAGATGCTGTATCTGCAATCATATGTTCAGGGCCGAATTCAGCCTGAAAAAATGACTTATAGATATCCTGAAGAGATGATTCGGGATATAATGCCATTTGTCGTTCAACGGCACATGCAACCCGCAAGTCATCACCATTACGACAATCACCACCGCATCCCATAAGAAATGCAGTGGTGATTGTAAGAAATAGACTATTAATAGTTCTGTGCATGTACTTCGAAATATGCCTGTGGATGAGCACACACTGGACAGATTTCCGGAGCATTTGTTCCGACGATGATATGACCGCAGTTGCGGCATTCCCA
>DCGE01000077.1:9387-9582 GCA_002314525.1 Prevotellaceae bacterium UBA1786
TTCTCAATAGCAGCAACCATACGGAATTTTGCAGCCAACTCAGGGAAACCTTCTGCATCAGCTGTCTTTGCAAATTCAGCATACATATCAGTCCATTCGTAGTTCTCGCCGGCAGCAGCTGCTGCAAGGTTCTGAGCAGTGTCTCCGATTCCTTCAAGTTCCTTGAACCACATCTTTGCGTGTTCCTTCTCGTTG
>DCGE01000077.1:9688-11271 GCA_002314525.1 Prevotellaceae bacterium UBA1786
TCCAGATTTTTCTCGGTCTGGGTACCGGCATACTTATTAGCCATAGTTTTTTAATTTAGAAAAATTGTTTTTGACGATGCAAAGGTACTGAAATTAAATTACAATTCAGCGTCAAAAGATGATTATTATTAGACAAATAAGGGAAAAGGATGGTTAATATGAGAAAAAACAGAATAAGTTTTGTGCTTTCAAAAAGAAAATAGTAAATTTGCATAGTTATACACAAATGATTAAGCCACCGCAAAAAACAATACAACTATGAACGTAGGCGACAGAATACCAGAAGTTCTCGGCACTGACCAGAACGGGAAAGAGATTAAGTCAAGCGACTACAGAGGTCGCAAGTTGGTTCTTTACAGCTACCCAAAGGCGAATACCAGCGGATGTACAGCAGAAGCATGTTCACTCCAGCAACATAAAGCTGAACTCCAGGCTGCAGGATATGAAATAATAGGTATCAGCAAGGATAAGATCGAGAACCAGAAGAAGTTCGCAGACAACTACTCACTTGAGTTTCCACTCATAGCCGACACTGAGACTACACTTCTCCAGCAGCTCGGCTGTTGGGGCGAGAAAGTGGCATGTGGTCATAGGACGATTGGTATCCTACGCACCACATACCTCGTGAACGAAGACGGCATCATTGAGAAGATTTTCCTCCCAAAGGAAATCAAGACAAAGATCCACGCGGAGCAAATCTTGGACTATATCAACGGATAAGCGACACTGCCTTTTCCAGCCATTCCTTATCCACTTCGTCGAAGGTGGCTACCTCACGGCTGTCAATATCCAGCACTGCGACGATCTCGCCACCAGCCCACACAGGAACCACGATTTCGCTCCGTGACTCACTCGAGCAGGCGATGTGTCCGGGAAACTCCTCGACATCGGGAACCACGACACTCTCTCTCCTTGCCCAGGATGTTCCACATACGCCCTTGCCAAAAGGAATCCTCATACAGGCAACAGGGCCTTGGAACGGGCCCAGTATCAGTTGTTCGCCCTTAACTCGGTAGAAGCCGGTCCACCAGAATCCGAATTCACGATGCAGGACTGCTGCCATGTTTGCCATACGGGCAATCTCATCCTTTTCGCCTTCCATCAGCGATTGGAGCATAGGCATCAGCGACTTGTATTTTTCTGCTTTCATAAGTGCAAAATTAAGAAAAAAATCTCAAAGCGGCATACACAACTGGGAAAAAAGAAATCAACTCCATAATTATATGAACAAACTTCTCCAATCCATAACAGAAATAGCCGACCCTTCACAGGTGGCAGGACTGTCCCGCTTCTTCAAGACGGGAAAGGGTGAGTACGGCGAAGGTGATAGTTTTCTCGGAATCAAAGTCCCTCATACTCGTGAGGTGGTGAAAAAACTATGGAAAGAGACCACATTCGACGACCTTGAGGAATGCATCACCAGTCCTTACCATGAAGTACGACTTGCAGCCTTGCTTACCCTTGTACAGATATTCAAGCATGCCAAGAAAGATATCCAGCTACAACAGCGATGCGTGGATTTCTATCTCTCACATACACCTTATATAAATAATTGGGATCTTGTGGACCTCTCATGCTACGAG
>DCGE01000014.1 GCA_002314525.1 Prevotellaceae bacterium UBA1786
GGCGGCGGAAGTATCCGTATCCACGACCCTAAGCTCCAGGCAAAGATGTTCGAGATCTTAGGTTTCACACCGGAGAAGGCACAGGAGCAATTCGGTTTCCTCATGCGACCCTTCAAGTATGGTGCACCGCCTCACGGAGGACTGGCATACGGACTGGACCGCTGGGTGAGCATCCTCGCAGGACTCGACTCAATACGCGACTGCATTGCCTTCCCTAAGAACAACAGCGGACGCGACGTGATGCTCGATGCACCTTCGGCAATTGACCAGAAACAACTCGACGAACTTGCAATCTCAATCAAAGCTAAGTAAATGGACAAGAAATCGATAATAGGCTTCATCCTCATGGCAGTGGTGGTGTTCGGGTACATGATGTACTCAAGCAAGAATGCCAAGGAAAGAGCCATAGAACAGCAGAAACAGGCTGTAGTAGAACAGCAGATACAGAAGGAACAGAAGAAGGCCGAAGACGCTGAAAAGGAAAAACAGGCAAAGAAGGAGTTTGTGCAGATGACCGACTCGGCCAACGCCCTCTTCATGGCCCGTCAGAAGAACGTAGGAACAACTGTCATAGAGAACGAACTAATCCGTCTGACCATCGACAACAAGGGAGGACAGATATGCCGTGCCGAACTCAAAGACCCTACCTACAAGAACCAACAGGGAGGTCAGGTGGTGCTGTTCGACGGCAAGGACTCACAGTTCAGTATGCTGCTCGACGGTAAGGAAGACAACATCAATACCGACGAACTCTACTTCACCCCACTGAACCAGAAGAAAGACGCAGTGACGATGCAGGTACCGGTATCGAGCGGAAACCTGCAGATAGAATACAGTCTGGTACCCAACTCCTACCTCGTTCGCATGGATATCACCGCCAACGGACTCAGAGGCTTCTTCCCTTCGAAGACCAAGTCGCTCGACATAGTATGGAAGGAAGAACTCCGTCAGCAGGAAAAGGGAGCCGACTTCGAGACCCGTTACAGTACGATAACCTACCGTACCACCGATGACGACACAGAAGAGCTCAGCAGTATGGGTGGCGACAAAGAAGAGAAGTCGTTTGACACCGACATACAATGGGTGGCATTCAAGAATCAGTTCTTTGCACAGATACTCATATCAGCCGACAAGTTCACACCGAACATGATGTCGTCGAAGCAGTATGGTAAGGAAGACAAAGCCCATGCCGGCTATCTCAAGACCTACGAGACCGAACTCACAGCCGCCTTCGACCCATCGGGCGAAGAGGCCACATCGCTGACGATGTATCTCGGTCCGAACAAGTTCTCGACACTCAAGGAGAACGAGGAACTGCTCGGCAGCGAACAGGACCTCGACCTTCAGAGTCTCGTATATCTGGGTTGGCCTCTCATCAAGTACGTCAACCGCTACTTCATCCTCTACCTCTTCGACTGGATGACATCATGGGGCATCAACATGGGTATAGTACTCACATTGCTCACACTCATAATCAAGTTCGCAGTCTATCCTTTGCAGCGCAAGTCATATCTGTCAAGTTCACGTATGCGCGTGCTGAAACCGAAGATCGAGGAACTCTCAAAGAAATACCCGAACAAGGAAGATGCAATGATGAAGCAGCAGGAGACCATGAAACTCTATTCAGAATACGGTGTGAGTCCGATGGGCGGATGTCTGCCGATGCTCATACAGATGCCTATCTGGATTGCCCTCTTCAACTTCATCCCTAACGCCATAGAACTGCGAGGCCAGTCGTTCCTATGGTCCGACGACCTCTCGACCTACGACGACATCATCAACTGGGGAACCGATATATGGCTCCTGGGCGATCACCTCAGTCTGTTCTGCGTTCTCTGGGCTGTATCGATGGTACTCAGTACAGTCTTCACGATGAAGCAGCAGCAGGATTCAGCCATGTCGCCTGAACAGGCACAGACCATGAAGATGATGAAGTGGATGTACTACGTCATGCCGGTAATCTTCTTCTTCTCATTCAACAGCTACTCATCAGGACTCAACTACTATTACTTCTTCTCATCAATGGTGACAGTCCTCATGATGTGGTACCTGAAGAAGACCACCGACGACAAGAAACTCCTTGCACAGCTTGAACGTCGCTACGAAGAGCGCAAGAAGAACAACACAGGAGTGCGCAAGACATCATCAATGATGGAGCGCATGCAGGAGATGGCCCGCAAGCAGCAGGAACAACTTGAGAAACAGCGTCAGCAACAACAGCAACAAAGAAGATAAGAAATGAAAAGAACAATCATAGCCCTTGGCTGTTTACTATCAGCGACAACCATGATACAGGCAAAGCAATTCACACCGGAACTCCTCTGGAAGATGGGACGCATAGGTTCATACGATGCCAATGCGAAGGACGTGCTGTACAACGTCTCCTACTATTCAGTCGCAGACAACAAGAGCCGTTCGGTCATCAAGCTGAACGAGCAGACACTCACCCAGTCAGGTGCGAGCGAGTTCTCACCCCGCTTCATGAAGGACGGTCAGCGCATCACGTTCCTTGCAGCCGACAAGGACGGAAAGACACAGCTGTTCACGATGAACATTGACGGTACGGGCCGTCAGCAGGTGAGCTTCTGCGAGAAAGACATCGACGACTACCAGTTCTCGCCCGACGAGAGCAAGGTCATCCTAATCCATCAGGTACCCTGCAAGTCGCCACGCTATTCCGACCTTCCGAAATCGAATGCACATATCGAGGACGAGGTGATGTACCGCCATTGGGACGAGTGGGTTGAGACTATCCCCCACCCTTTCGTGGCCTCATTCGACGGCAACAAAGTGGGTGCGGAGAAAGACCTGCTGAAGGGCGAGCCTTACGAATGCCCGATGAAATCATTCGGAGGCATCGAACAGCTGTGCTGGAGTCCTGACTCGAAGCAGATTGCCTATACCTGCCGCAAACTCACAGGGCTGGACTATGCCACAAGTACCGACTCCGACATCTACCTCTACGATATTGAGTCAGGAAAGACACGTAACCTCTGCAAGCCGGAAGGCTATGTCAGACCGAAGGTTGACTACACCCTCTCGCTCAAGAATCAGGCAGTGAACCATCAGGAGGGCGACCTCAATATGGGTTACGACACCAATCCGCAGTTCTCAGCCGACGGCAAGTATATTGCCTGGCAGAGCATGCGTCAAGACGGATATGAGAGCGACAGGAACCGACTCTGTGTTCTCGACCTTAAGACTGGCACCAAGACCTACGTCACCGAACAATTCGACAGCAATGTCGATGCGTTCTGCTGGAATACCAACTCTAAGAAATACACCTTATATTATATTGGGGTATGGCATGGAGAGACACACGTCTATTCAACCGACCTGAAGGGCAACGTGAAAAAACTGACTGAAGGCCAGTATGACTATACCGGAGTGAAGTTCTGCGGCAAGCGACTGGTATGCGGTCGGCAGTCGATGCAGGAACCTACAGACCTCTATGCAGTAGATCTCAAGACCCTTGCAGTCAGCCAACTCACCGATGAGAACAAAGCCATCAAAGCCGAAGTGGATTGGGGAACAGTGGAGCCACGTTGGTCGAAGACTGTCGATGGCAAGGACCTCCTGTCGTGGATAGTCCTACCTCCGAACTTCGAC
>DCGE01000235.1:0-207 GCA_002314525.1 Prevotellaceae bacterium UBA1786
GGAGTGAAACCCTAACCGATAACAACAACCATCACAACAAGACCTCTCGGTGCATGCCGGGAGGTCCTGTTTTATTTTACGCGCGCACAATAATATAAATAAGGTGTGATTTCAATACCTAAAGGATGGTTTTGAGAAACAAGTATTTTGTAAGTTCAGTTATTTTTTGTAACTTTGCAATGAATTTTTGAAACAAAATATAATTAT
>DCGE01000235.1:225-1140 GCA_002314525.1 Prevotellaceae bacterium UBA1786
TTATCACAAACAACATGTCAAGTATGAGAAGTTTAACTACTTTTCTGGTTTTTTGTATGGCGCTGATGATAGGCTCATATGTCTATGCGGGCAACAAGTCAGTAACAATCGAAGATATCTGTATACTCCCAAAGCCACAGAAAATGGTGATGACTGACGGGACCTATTCCGTACAGATGAAAAAAATATGGAAGTCAATCAAATACAAGAAAGACAAGAGCCTCCCAGAAGAAGCATACAACATCAATATCACAGACAAAGGAATAACAGTATATTCATCTTCGCCTTCAGGCAAATTCTATGCACAGCAGTCGATCAAACAGATTATTCCTGCCGACGCAGAGAAGAACGGCATAGAAACACTGGCTATTCCATGCTGCAGGATTGAAGACGTTCCGGCATTCGGCTACCGAGGTTCACTACTCGATGTAGCACGCCATTTCTTCACTGTCGATGAAGTCAAGAGATATCTCGACATCATGGCAATGCACAAACTCAATGTATTCCATTTCCACCTCACAGAGGATCAGGGATGGAGAATCGAGATAAAGGCCTACCCTCGTCTGACGGAAATCGGAGCATGGAGAAACGGTACACAGATCGGAAAAGACAGCAAGACGAACGACGGAATACGTTACGGCGGCTTTTACACTCAGGAGGAAATCAAGGATATCGTGAAGTATGCATCGGAACGATTCATCACCGTAATACCTGAAATAGAGATACCAGGCCATTCCGTTGCAGTGCTGGCAGCATATCCGGAACTCGGCTGTCGCGGCAAGGATTATCCTTACGAAGTGAGCACGACATGGGGTGTCAAACCCCAGATACTCTGTCCGGGACGCGACGAGAGTTTCACGTTCTGGAAGACAGTGCTGACGGAGGTGGTGGAACTCTTCCCTTCAAAGTATGTAC
>DCGE01000235.1:1160-1569 GCA_002314525.1 Prevotellaceae bacterium UBA1786
TATCGGCGGCGACGAATGTCCGAAGAGCGAATGGAAAAAATGTCCTCTGTGTCAGAAACGCATCAAGGAAGAGGGTTTGAAGGGTGAGGAAGAACTTCAGAGCTATGTAAACAGACGCGTCGAGGCTTTCCTCAACAGCAAGGGACGCAGCATCATCGGCTGGGACGAGATACTGGAAGGCGGAGTGACACCTACAGCAACGATCATGAGTTGGCGAGGAAGCAGCGGAGCGGTAAAGGCTGCGAAGATGGGCAACAAGGCAATTCTCTCACCGAACTCCCACTTCTACCTCAATCACTACCCTACCAAGGACCTGACGAACGAACCTATCGGTCAGGGCGGTTACTCACCCTTGTCGAAAGTCTATGGTTTCGAACCGTTCGAAGGTCTCAATGAGGAAGAGCAGAAG
>DCGE01000235.1:1582-3641 GCA_002314525.1 Prevotellaceae bacterium UBA1786
CGGATTGCAAGGAAATATGTGGACAGAGTATATAGCTACTATGAGCCATGTGGAATATATGCTCCTGCCTCGTCTGGCTGCAATGGCTGAAGTGGCATGGACAAACGGCAAGAAAGACTGGGACGACTTCATGTTCCGTATGAGACATCTGCGTGATTATTACGATGAGAAGGGATGGAACTACGGAAAACATGCATTCATCAGCGAGCCATAAAGGCTCGCAGTTAGGAGTTAGAAGTTAGGAGCGATTTTTCAGGATAGACAACAAAACAAACAATATGAAATCAAAGAGTTTATTAGTTTTGGTGACAATGCTTGTTGCTGTGAACGCAAATGCAGTAAACGTAGCAGAACAGCTGATCAATGAGGCAGAGATTCTCAGTAACACTATCAAGGGGATAGGAACGGTACCTCTCATAACAAAACAGAAACAGATAAAGGCCAATTCAGAACAGAGCAGTCAGTTCCGTGCAGGCAATCTCATCAATTCCTCAACAGACTACAACACAATCATTTTCCACACTTCATGGAGCAATCCCGTACCTGCCGACGAGACAAACTTCATACAGGTAAACCTCAATGAAGCCGTTGAGCAGTTCGTGTTCAGGATGATAGGTTCGAACTGGGACAACACATACGACACTCCGGATCACGTAATAATAGAAGCTACAAACACACCGGAGATCAGTGACTCATGGACAAAAATCACGGAGATGGAGGACCTCATACCAGAAGCCGACCACGATGTGCATCCTGCAAAATACACATCGCCGCAGATCAAGCTCGGCGGCGCATATACAAGCCTGCGTTTCCTTGTCATAGCAACAGTCAACAACCGTAGCAACAAGAACGGCAACTTCTATGTAAGTCTTGCACGTTTCATGGTTCTCGGAGACCAGCCAATCGAGGAAGCACCTTACACAAAGACCAGAGGCATGAAAGCCGACTATGATGCCATGATGGCTGCAGTCGATGCCGTCAAGGCCAATCCGAGCGAAGAGAACATAGCAAGACTCCGCACATGCATCAGAGCAGCCCGTTGGACTCTTGCAAACGGCAATTACGAGCCAGGCAAGGAACCTATCAGTGTTGTATTCATAGGCAACAGCATCACTGCCGGTGCAACACTCTCATCATCAGCCACACAGGCACCGCCAGTAAGATGTATGGAAAAGATCAAGAAGGACACAGGCCGTCCGGTGTATTACAAGAACTGCGGCGTAAGTGGATCAACGACTGTCAACTGGCTGCCAGGTACATCATTGTTCAGCAACGCGAACAAAGCAGCAACAACCTTCTCCGAAAACGGCGGATACCTCTACTTCAACATGATGCTCGGCACAAACGACAGTGCTGAGAAAGGTCCTACCGGTTCGCCAGTCAGTCCTGAAAAATACGAAGAGAACATGAAGAGCATCATCCGCGAACTGCACGAATCGAACCCAGATGCACGGTTCATAGTCAACTACCCATTATGGTACAGTCCAAACACTCACAACGGGGCAACATATCTGCAAGCAGGACTCGACCGACTGAACAGCTATCATCCTGTTATCGACAAGATGGTTGCCGACCTTCAGGCAGATGGCATAGAGATATGGACCGGTAGCAAGGAAATCTACGGTTTCTTCGAGGGAAAGAAGGAATATTTCACTGCTGAGAATGGTAACAGCGGAGTATTCCACCTTCATCCTAATGCAACAGGTGCCACCTATCTCGGAGAATTCTGGGCTCAGACAATCATAGACAAGACACTGCCTATTCCGACAGATGCCGGTAATGTAGAGGTGAAACGAAATGTGTCAAACAACGTGTATAATCTCCAAGGGATGCGTGTAAGCAGCACAAAGAACCTGTCGCATGGGATTTACATCGTAAACGGTCAGAAAGTTGCATTATAAAAAAAACTTAATAATTTGGTCGTCACACAGAATTTCACTAATTTTGCAAGATATAATTTGGAACAAACAATTTGAAACAAAAATTCTTTATTTATTCACAAACTAAACAAAATTACGACATGAGAAGATTTACTTCTATTTTTGCTATTTTGTTGACT
>DCGE01000203.1:0-210 GCA_002314525.1 Prevotellaceae bacterium UBA1786
GTGAATATGGCTGGTGTCATGCCGAAGAGGGAGAACTGGCAGTTGTGGGTGTGGCCAGAGAGGGTGAGAGGGTAGGAGTAGGCCTGAGTGTCGGCATCCCAGTGAAGGGGATCGTGGGAGAGGAGTATGCGGAACAATCCTTCGGTTCCTTCGGATGCTTTGGTGAGGTTGCCGGTGGATGGAAAATGCCGTGACGGAGTGATGTTCTCT
>DCGE01000203.1:236-3482 GCA_002314525.1 Prevotellaceae bacterium UBA1786
CTCTACTCCGACGATGGCGATGGTGTCGGTATCGCGGGCAATGAACTGATGTCCATTGCACAAGACATGCCAGCCCATCAAACGTTCGCGGTCGATGAGGCGCTGAAGTTGGATGTGGTTGGGAGTGGGGGTCATGCGTCCGCGGAAGTGGGTGCAGTAGTCGTGGTTGCCGAGAATGGAGATGACTCCGTCCTTTGCCTTGAGCCGTGAGAGAACAGGTGCTGTTTGGTCAAGTTCATCGGGTGACATCGTGATGAGGTCGCCGGTGAAGAGGATAAGGTCGGGATTGAGGGAGTTTATCTTCTCGACGGCTTTTATGAGTACATTCTGACGGTTCTGGAATGAGCGTGAATGTATATCGGAGATGTGTACGATACGATAGCCTTCGAAAGCCTTCGGCTGCTGTGGATGTGATACGGTTACTTCCTCGGTGACGATGAGATTGCGTTCGATGAAATAGCCGTAGGCAATCAGCAGGGGAGGAAGAAGCAGTGACCATAGTCCATAGAGGAATGCCTTCTTGAAAGAGATAGATGTGAACAAAGCCAAGAGTCCTCCCACTGCAAGATTGAGCAGTGTGAGGACTATGGATGCAGCCAACAGAATGATGGCGATTGTAGTGAATTCCAATGACATTATTTACTTGCGTATGACGGTGTTGAGCCAGCGCTCGAGTTCGAGCGACCATTCCGTCTTATAGACGAAGTTGTCACCCCAGCCCCAGCCGTGACCGCCTGAAGGATATATGTGCATTGAGGCACTGACATGGTTGGCAAGGAGTGCCTGATAGTACATGATGCTGTTTGCAGGTGGTACGAGGAAGTCGTCGGATGAGAGGAAAATGAGTGCCGGAGGAGTATCCTTTGTTACCTGCTTGTCAGCTGAGTAGAGGTCAATCATCTCCTGAGTAGGGTTGTCACCGAGGAGGAACTGACGAGAACTCATGTGAGTGATGCCTTCCTGAAGGGTGATGACTGGATAGAGCAGTACCTGGAAGTCGGGACGAGTGGCCTGATCCTTGAAATGGGTTGCTGCAGTGGCAGCAAGATGGCCTCCGGCTGATGTTCCCATGACACCTACGTACTTGATGCCGAGATCGGTACGTGAACGCATGATGCGGATTGCCTCCTGGACATCGGACAGCGGTACGTCATGATGCTGACGAGGCAGACGGTACTGAAGCAGGCAGAATGTGTATCCGCGTGCATTGAACCAAGTGTGGATGTCGCGTCCTTCGTGAGAAAGTGATAGTGTGGAATAACCACCGCCCGGACACATGATCACGCAGTAGCCGTTGGGGTTGCGTGCTGGATAGAGTTCCATGAAGGCTTCGGTGAACTGGTCGCCTGGCTTTGTCTCAAAAGCATTAGGTGCTCCGTTAGGCCAGATCTTCACTGTGTCAACACGGTTTCCGAAAAAGAAAGGGAATGCAGGACGACGCTGTTGCTGACCTCCGCCCGGCATCTGCGCAGTGGCTGTAAGAGCAGTGACTGTAACGATAAAGGTAAGAATTAACTTTTTCATTTGTATGTGGGTTCTTATGAAAAAAAGATTTATGCGCAAAGTTAGAGAAAATCTGTCAAAGGACAAAGACTTTAATGGATTATTTGTGTCAATATTTCTCAACGAACTCCGTCACGAGTTTGAAAACCGACGGATAGGTGGTGAAGACGGCATTCTGGTAGGTATCCTCTGGGGTGTGGTAGTATTTGAAGGTGGTACCTTCCTCGTTCTCGAACATGATGCAAGGAACGTGCTTCAGGGCGAAGACATAATGGTCGCTGTTGGCGGCGAGCTTGCCACGATTGAAGGATGCAAACCAATGGTGCTGTTCATTGAGACGCTCCATAAGTGAGAACCCTCTGTTGCCCTCATCGCTGACCTCACAGTACTGGACAGGATTGTCATCGCCGATCATGTCAAGATTGAAGAGATAGCGTATTCTGTCGAGTGGGATGAGTGGATGCTCGACGAAGTATGTGGAACCACGTAGATTGGCATCTTCGCCTGAGAGAGCGATGAAGTAGCAGTCGAACGGAGGACGGTTCTTAACATAATGTGAGGCAAGGGCCATGATGCCAGCCGTGCCCGATGCATTGTCGTTTGCACCAGGGAAATAGACCTTCTTCCCCAGGTTGCCGAGATGGTCGTAATGGGCTATGAAGACAAAACAACTATCGTGACGTGCACCGGAAACCTTTGCTATGACGTTGTTGCTTTCGTAGGAGGTGAGGAAACGGTTCTCGATGTTCAGTTCAACCGACTTGGCATCCTTTGGAAAAACAGATGATGATACCCATACAATTGGTTTGTCAACGACTTTCTCACCGTATGCCTTGTAGAACTTGAGCGGAGTGTCCCATGTGTAGATAAGTCCGGCGTTCTGGCAGAGGTCTGCCCTCTGCATTCGTGAGAACACCTTCGGATGCTTGTATGTGAACCAGAAATCGCAGACGACGAAGGCATCCTTGTTTTTCGGAAGGGCAAGATCATGCATGATGCGGGCCGAGTCGAAGTTGAGAGTATCGACGAAATAGAGACTGTACCTTCCTTTGGCTCCGGGTGAGTATTCTCTTAGTACGAAATCGGAACCGGCATTGAGTTTCATGCCGTCAACCGACATCTTCATCTTCCCTGGGAAGGTGTTGATGTCGATAGTGAATGGCTGGAGTGTTACTTCGTCAACACCCATCTTGCGGAACTGTTTTTCAATATAATTACCAGCCTTCCTAACACCATTTAGAGCATATCCACGACCTTGATATTTTGAGGACGAGAGTTCACGGACTATCTGTTTGTAGTATTCAGTTTCCTGTGCCGATAAGGACAGGGAGACAAGAATAAGCAATGAAAGAATCAGTTTTCTCATGATTATTTAGCTAAGTATTGTTTACGTTCGGATTCTGGGAATTTCTCGATTGCGTAGCGGAGCATGGTACGTGGCATCGTCTGGTAGCGAGGCTGAAGCCATGAGCGCAGACGGTCCATATCCCTGTTGCCTGCGTCACGTATGAGCCATCCGGCTGCTTTTTGGAGCAGGTCATGGAGTGGAGCGGGCTTGTGGTAGAAGATGTCTGCTATGGCATAGGAATCATCGAGCTCACCATTGCGGATGAATGACATTGTCGCGACCATGCCGATACGCTGTTCCCAGATGGTCTTTCCGTTCCTGGCGAGATCGTAGAGCAAGTCTCTCTCTTTGTCAATGAGCCAAGGACCGAGAATCTCGTAGCATGAGAGGTCCAC
>DCGE01000114.1:0-4188 GCA_002314525.1 Prevotellaceae bacterium UBA1786
GCTACCGAGTATTGGTTTTCAAGGTTCTCGCCCCAATGGATGATGACGCTGTCGCATGTGTAGCCTTTGACTGGATGGAGAGCGAAGGTGAACGGACTGCCTATGTCGATGTGCTCAGGCAGTGCTCCGCCGTCGGCTGTAAGGAAGAGATTTCCGTTTCGGGTATCTATGGTCAGTCGGCCGAGATCCTTGTATTTCCTTATCCGTTCAATCACGGCATTGATGTTGAGTTCGGCAGGCTTATGGCCGTAGGCCAGTGAGATCATGTTGCCGGCATCCATTGTCGTCCATGAGTTGACGACGACACCGTTGGCAACTTTTTCCTTCTTGTCCTGAATGTTGATGCAGTTGCTGCCGACGAAGAACTGGTAAGGGTAGGAGCCACTGCCGGTCTCGACGACCTTCAGCGGTGTACCAGAAGCATACGACAGCGAACCTGATGAAGTGACGAACTTGTCGGCTCCGACGCTGTAGAGGTACTTGCTGCCATCGACTTCGAATATAGCGAAAAGCTGGTTGATATCTGTGTTGCTCTGAGAAGGTGCTGTGAATGCACTGCCGCTGCTTGCACAGAGTTGGTTTCTGCCTTTGACATTCAGGAGGAATCCACGTGAAGCCGTCATCGTATAGACGCTGTCGTTGGTGATGACGATATCCTCGCCGATGGTCTCAGCCTCAGTGAATCGGAACAGGTAACTGTCTTTATGTCCAACGGCGCCAGTCTCTATCACATTGGATGAAGAGATGCTCCAGTAGCCAGTTCCTGCCTTCTCGGCATTCTGTATGCTCCACATCCCACCTACCTCTGTGATGATGTAAGTGTTCCAGTCACTGTAGAACTGGTTCGTTCCGAACGCGCCCTTCTCGTTTATGTAAGCTGAAGGTTTAGATGCCAAGGCAATCTTCCACCGCCCGTTGGAGTCTTTTGAGAATGCAAAAGTCTGCTGTGCCTTCTTGCTCTCGTCTTTTGCCATGAATTTAGGTGTACCCGTACCGTTCTTGCTCGCGTCGGTGAGTACGAGACCATCACCGTTCTCTATGTAGTACGATTTCTTGGTGGTCAGAGTAGGATGCTTCACTTCTCCGCCTACCGGACGAATTTCGAACTTGAAGTCGTCAGTCTTTACCGTTCCCTTGTTGGAACCTTGGCTAATCCTTGTTCCGTCAGACGTCCAGAATGCCGTTCCGGCACTGCCTCCGTTCTCAATGGCATAGAGTCCGCTCAAGCGTCTGAGGGTGTAGGTGTGCCATTCGGAGCTGTAAGGGTTGTTGTTGCGGTCCTTCCAGAAGGCACCGAGTTCGTTGATGTAGCGTCCGTCCTGAACATTGACTATCTTGTAGCGCTCAGTGGTAGGATCGAGTGTGATTTCCCATTCACACTTCTGTGGGTTTATGTCGTCGATATCGTCCTTGAACACAGGATAGTCGCCCGTCTTCGTGGCACTTGCATTGACGTTGGTGAGGTACTTGCCATTATATAAAATATAGTATGTTCCGTTTTCCAGGATAGTAGCACCGAAGATGTCACCTCCGCCTTTGAAGTTTGCCTTGTAGGCCTGGATGAGCATGTTCAGTTGTTGCTTGAGGAAAGGCACGATGACCTGTTCTCCCACTATTGGTGTTGCCTTCTTGATTGACCCATCGAAGTCACGACTCCTGATGGCATCTTCCTTCTTCTGGATAGCCAGTATTTCCTTGTAGTGGTTGATGAAGGATGTTGAGTCTGCATTTTTCAGGTCGGTCCACATCGTCATCATCAGCTGCCCCCTCTGTCCCATGTACTTCATCTTGTTCACCCATGGGGTGATTTCCCCGATCATCTCCGGATGGTTGGACTTGTCGGCTAGCAGTGCATCAGAAGAACTGACCAGACGATCCATCTCTGCGTTCATCTCCGTCACGGCATTGAGGTTTATCTTCGTGAGGTCCTTATACCATTCGCTGACACCCATCCCGCTGAACTTGGCAGCGCCTGCCTTGAAAGTCGGTGATTCACCTTCGCGACGAAGTCCGTGTGCTGTCTGGCCGAGATCTACGTTGTTCTCGCAGAATATCCTGAAGGCTTCCTTGCATGTAGGCATCAGGTATTCCATGGCCCTCTGCCAACTATCCTCGGCATCATAGCTTTTCATGTTCCATGCATAGTCAGCAATGCTGTATAGGCTCACCAGACTCGCCTCGGCATATTCCATCGGGTTGCTGGTGAAGGCTTGGAGAGTAGAACCGAACACGTTACCGGTGTCGTTTCCGTAAGTCTTTCCCATCAACAGGTGGCCGATGCAGTAGTCGTTGACTGGGTAGTTGAGCCAGATGAAAGGTTTCCTCTGGATTTTCTCGCGTATGTAGGTCACGTCAGATGCGTTTATCATATCTACTACGCCATTGCCTGTCCACATCACCTGGATGTTGCCATTCAACTTCTCGCCGAGTGTCGTCAGGTAGTTTCCGCTTACGTATGCTTTGTTGTACTGTGTGGGACACATCGACAGGTGGTTCACGTCGTCGTGTTTATTGACGAAGTTTTCCCATACGTAGTTCAGGAGTTCTGCCTGTTTGTCGGCGGCGGCTCCCGTACCACTGATGTCGTCGAAGAATACGCTGAATGCCCGTACTCCAAGACTGTATACGTTCTCCAGTTTCGTGATCAGAGCCTTGAAGTCACTGTCGCTCCATGTGATGTCGCCCCCTGGGTGGATGGCCCACACGAACTCCACATGGTTCTTCCTTGCGTATTCAGCCAGTTCGGTTATGACCTTGCCTTGGGCCTTCGGATACGGAGTACGCCACTGACTTCTGTGGTATGCGTCGTCCTTGGGACCATAGACGTAGATGTTCATCTTATTGGCACCATAGAAATCAAATTGTCTCTTCCTTGCTTCCGTTGTCCATGGGTTTCCGTAGAACCCCTCTATCACTCCTCTCTGCAGACATGACGGGAAGTCCCTTACCACGACCTCCATCACGTCCTTCTGGCTTGCTACCTGCATGAAGGTCCTCACGCCATAGTATGTACCGTCCTCATCACGTCCGATGATAATGACCGAATCCTTCTTGACCGACAAGTAGTAGCTACCAGTTGATTTAGGTACGAGGGTGGAGTAGGGTGTTGCCACATCGTCGCCGACCTCTCCTATTACAAGGGTTATGTTGCCCCCGTCTGTGCTGAAGTTCTCCTTCAACAGGTTGACGGCAAAGGTGTCGGCATCCTCACCACCAACGAGCATATAGCTCGCTCCGTTGCTCTCGTAGGCCTTCCCGCCCCATGAGATGTTCTGTGGAATGGGGGAGATGGTCACTTCCTGTGCCTTCGTGACAGCCATAGCCCACAGAAGGGTGATAAATAAGATAGTTCTTTTCATAAATCGCTATTTTCAGTCTCGTATATTATAGAAAAAGATGGAATTGCTAATCCACTCCTCGCTTTCCACTCTCCATTCTGCGGACGAAGGTTGCCTTACTTCTTCTTGTAGAACTTCAACACATTATTGTAGTTTACGAAAAAGTCGGCCCAGAGCTGCCGGACAGATCCTTCGTTAGTGGAGATCACTTCTGCCGAACGGGTGTATGCAAGGTATTCCTTACGGCGCTTCTGGTTGATGTTGGCAAGGATGTTCTTGTCTGTGATTTCGAACATGTTGCCTCGGAATACGAAATAGAACCTGGTAGTCATCGGTAGTTGTGAGTCACTCTCGCTCGGTACGTACCATCGCATATATTCCAGATTGATTCTTGAAGCCTGACTGAGAGTCGATCGGCTTGCTTCGGTTAGTTTATGCCGGTCAAGATCCCTTACTTTGATTACCTTGCCTACAGAGTCCTCGATGATTACCTTTCCGAAGTACTGTTGTTCAATCGGTATGTATTTCCCATCGGGAAATTCCACATAGTTGATGTTGGCAGGGTCTGTCTCCATCACAGTTGTAGAGTCATTGATATAAACCAGCGAATGCGTCTTCTTATCGTCGCCGATGCTGATGTTGCATGGTACGGTCTTGCTGTAATCCTGAAAAAGACCATAATGGATTGTTGCTACCTCCATGCGCTTGAACAGCAACGGGAACTCCTCGGTAGGTATCCAGTCTTGTCCAAAAGCCGGGCATGTCACCCTCAGTGCCATGCCCAGCAATATGAATAAAAGTTGTTTCTTCACTTACTTGACCTTGATTACGAGATACTTGCTTACGCTCC
>DCGE01000114.1:4229-4399 GCA_002314525.1 Prevotellaceae bacterium UBA1786
AGAGTGTACAGTCCTTTGTTGTCCTTCAGCAGCTGGTATGTGTTGGAAGGATGGTTTGAAAGGATTTCAGCGCTCTTGGAGTGAAGAGGGAGTGTGTCGAACTTGCGGATGTCGATCTTAGTGAAGTATTCCTTGTCGAAGTTGCCCTTCATGACCTCACCGCTGCTGAG
>DCGE01000237.1:0-13045 GCA_002314525.1 Prevotellaceae bacterium UBA1786
GGTTTCCATCTGGCGCTCTACACAATGAAGCTTGTGTATCTGCTTCCTAAGATGGTGGATGCCGGTTCGAAGGATGTTGTCGATGACTGGTCACTGGTTGTGGATATGACTGACAACCTGGACAGCAAGGTCGCTCCTTATGCTTGCCAAGATGCAGAACATATTGCCAACCTCTACAGGAGCTATGTGCGCTCAACATTCGTTATAAATCTCTGCCAGAACAGGCTCAAGGCTTCTGGCGCAAATGCCTCAGTGGAGAACGCTCTTGCATACGCAAAGAACGAACTCAAGAAGGATGATTCTTACTACGAGTTTGCTCTGCAGGCTGTAAGAAACGGTCTTGAGGATGATGACGCAAGGAAGGAGTTCGATGAGATTCTTCAGTACTTTGACAGGAACGACTATTTTGACAAGTACGTTCACCTGCTGGAGAAGTCCAACCTCGGTACCACACAGTACAAGTATCTGGGCCAGTTCCTTGATGCTGTCACAATGAAGAATACCACTTCAATGCTTTTTGCTGACAGCCGTTCAAAGAGACACCCTCGCCGTGGTGCAATGGGCTCAAAACTGCTTGAAACGCTTGTTCAGATTCTTCTGCTCCAGAAGGATGAGAACGGCAGCTATCATACAAGGTCAATGTCCATCGATGAGATTACAAGACTCATCAGAGACAGATATGGCCTTATCATCAACGGTATTGCGGAGCCTCGCTTTGCTGATGCCGATGTGATGGTTCATGATGCGTTCAAGGCCAATACGGCTGCATTCAAAGACAAGCTGCGCCAGATAGGTTTCTATACTGACCTCAGCGATGCATGCATACTTCAGAAGATTCGTCCACGTTATAACATTTAGGAGTGATGGAAGATATTAGAAGCATATATTACTCGAAGTTCCTCTCGCTGGTTGTCTCACAATATGAGAGCCAGATCAAGGGAGCAAAGCCGGGACACTGTATGAAGATTGAGGGTCTGCCTCTTTCTGAAATGCAGAAGTTGATAAGGTTGATTCGCCCTCTCAACCCGGAGTTGCTGCTGTATATCCTGTCAGATACACTGACCGGAGAGGACTATATTCACGCCACAAAGCTTATTGAGCTCAGGAACAATCCTGAGAAGCCGTTGCTGGTCCTGATTCCTGCGAACAGCAGCACGTCTGCCGAGGATTCGTACGGCGATGCGACTTTCCAGAATCTTTCCGTGTCTGAGCTTATCATTCTGTTTTTCCATAAGCTCCAGGATGAGATTCCTTCTGATAAGAAGTATATCTGGAATGAGCTTGTTCAGCTTTTCAAGGGCAACCGCATTCCGCTTGATACAGCCATCAACTACCTGCTGTTCGTGAATCTCAATCACTACACAACTGAGTCTTGGGGTAATGGACTTTATCTGGCCGGAATGGTTCCTGACAGTGCGCTGGTGTCATCCGGCAAACTGAAAAGAAGGTTCTCAATCAACCTTGAGACCTGTGCGAACGTGCTTTGTGACTTCTCTTACACACTCGCTGACCGTGTGGCTTTGCTGCCGCTTCTGCCTAATACATTGCAGAAGGATATTCTCGCATTCCTCAATACAGAGCGCGAGCTGAAGGATAAGGTTGATGTGTGCGGCAAGATCTATACAGATTATCCTGCGCTCAACTTCGCAAACTGGAAGACCATCTATGATGAGGAGAGAACTGAGGTCAAGATTATGGCCGACATAGTTCCGGGTGTTGATCCAAGGAAAGAGCTGGTGAAGAATCAGCAGGGAGACCTGGTGCTGAACATTCCTCCTGAGAAGAAGGGAAAGGTTTCAGTGGCCATTCTCTGCGACCCGGCACCAAAGGACAATCCAGATATCGATGCATTCGTTATCTCAATCATCAGCCGTGACGATTTCACTGACCTTGGCACCATAAAGAAGTGCAAGGTGAGCACAAATAAGAATGCCCGTCGCAAGGTGTCTGTAAACATCCCTAACGGCGCATTTGAGGACGGTGAGTACCTTATCAGCGTACATGCTGTGAATGCTGACGGCATTATCCTGGATACCGACAATCCGTTCAAGGAGGATGCTGTTGAAGAGAAGTGGCAGGAGGCTTCGGATGCTGACTCAACTCTCCAGAAGGAGCAGTTCCGTCAGACATATTCGGTGGCCTACTCAAACGAATCTATCGTGTTCACTCTCCAGAACAACGGTGAGGATTATGAAGGTTCGGAGCTTGGCCGCCGTACAAAAGTTGATTTCTATACCCAGGCCCTTATTCAGCGCAAGGTTGAGAAGCTGAAAGAGAAGGCGTCTCTTCTGATTGAGGATGAGAATGCTGCCATTGTTGCCGAGCAGGCACAGTGGAAGGAAGGACCGCTGAACAATATCTTCCAGTTCGATTTCGGTCCTGCAAGAGCATATCAGATTCAGATCTCGAACAAACTGATTGCCATTGAGAATACATTCTTGAAGTATGGCAATAGCGTCGGTCATGTGGAGGCGACAGTAAGTGCGAATCCAACTGATTCCAAACTCCAGAGTCTCAGGTTCGTTGAACTTGATGACAAGATTGCCGTTCCTGAGGAGCTTAAGAGCGCAAGAAAGAGCCTCTTCGATAAGATTATGGACTCTGCTGACAAGGAGAGCGGCGTTATTGCGACTACCGATATCAGCAGCATTCTGGCCGATATCAAGGAGTATGTAACTCTGTTCGATGAGTGGCTCAAGGAGACAAATGAGAACAAGCTTACAGCCCTGAGTGCTGTTGAGCTTCAGAACATAGACACTGTACAGCTTGATGTCGAGCTGCCTGATGGCAATTATCTTCCTGTGAAGATGATTTCTCCTCTACATCCTCTGCGTCTTGCATGGATGGTGAACCTGTATGAACTGTTCCTTGACTGGGAAGAGAAGACCCGTGAGCACGAGGCCTACAAGAAGGATTGGAGCAGGAAACTGGAGAAGCTATTCTATGGCGCAATCCCTATGGAAGTTGCACCGCATATCCTCACAGACGGTTCTCTCCAGAACCCGTTCCAGTACATTGGTGAGCTGACCTTCGGCTGGGGCTTGTTCGTGAAGCCGGGCAAGCGTTCTGATGATACATTTGCATCGGAGTTCAGGCAGCTGAAGTCATATATCTCTGAGGTTCTGAATGTGTCTCACGAGAAGCGTATTGACAGTGATGTGAACCATGAGATTGTTTACAACCACATCAAGAACTATGTGAAGGCGCACCCTTACACGAATAAGCTTGTCATCAACCTGTTCAATGCAGGTGACGCGAGTGTGTTCGCGCTGGCTCTTGTGAAGCTGGAGAGGGAACTTGCAGACCTTAGCTATGAGATAAGAATCTTTGCAGATGACTCGCTTATTCAGCCGGGAGAAGCGCTGAAGGAGCTTGTTAACCCTGAGAGCAACATATCTGAATTTGCGGAGGCATTCAGCCAGGCATCTGCCAACCGTCTGTTCCCTAAGCTCAGATTCTCAAGGAACAGCATCAAGGAGTTCATCAGCAATCACGGCAAGTACCAGGCACATGTTTCGTTCCTTGTGAATCCGTTCCCTGTGACTACAGAGCTGGTCAAACCAGATCCTCTGTACAGGTCGTTCTATATGAATGGCGCACTGTCAAAGAGCGTTGTGACCGTAAATGAGGCTGGTAAGAACTATATCTGGAACAGGTATTATTCCGAGAAGACCATTCCTAATCCGGTATCGGAGTTTGCGAATGTGCAGATTGGTCTCTTCGGCACTTTGCAGAGCATTACCGGCCATGTGATGTCAACCACATTGGAGGAGTCTGTTCCTGCAACAAGCCTGACTCTGAGGGAGAATGATGCCATGCTGCTGTCGTTCATCCATGATATTTCAGACTGGGTGGTTACATTCGACAAGAATATGGGCCCTGAGTTCTATGACCTGCCTTGCATGGGTAAGGATGAGACTCCTTATCTGTTGGACTATGTTCCTGGTCAGGAGACTCTGGGAGTATCGTCATACCTTACCACAAGGCCGACAAGTGAGGTCGAGGGTCTGATGGTTCCTCATTTCAAGGAGTTCGGTATCAATATCGAGGATAAGGTTCTCTTCAGAACTCTGCTTGAGGATTTGAGAACTGTCAGCAGCTCACTGCTTATGCAGGTGAACAGTACCCAGAACAAGGCGTTCGAGGTGCTTGGCGTGACATTCACGAAGAGATTCCTCATGAAGAAGAATCTGATGCAGGAGTCGTTCCTGATTCCGATTGATCTGCATAAGGAGTTGTTCCTCCAGCTCGATAGCGAGAGCAAGGAGAGGGCTGACAACCTTCTTGTGAACATCGATACAGAGAAGCGTGAGATTATCTTCACTGTTATCGAGATCAAGTGCAGAAAGAGCCTCTCTGCTGAGCAGGCTGACGAGCTGCATGCAAAGATTGAGCAGCAGATCCTGAATACGATATTTGCTCTGAAGTCTCATTTCGAGATTGCGAACGATGGCTTTGACCGCCTTGACAGGGAGCTGAAGGTTCTTGAGCTTAAGAATCTGTTGGAGTTCTATATCCGCAGGGCAAGCCGTTACAAGCAGCTGAATCCTGCTGTGGCAATGGAGTTCATCCAGTTCCTCAGCACGCTTAGCGAGGGTTACAGCATCAGGTTCAAGCAGCTTGGTGTGATCTACAACTTCGGCCAGACCGAGAGACAGATCAAGACATTCCGTGGCGATATGACTCTCTATACAATGGGTTCTACCGTTATCAATGACATCCTTGACCCTTCATCATCGCTTGAGACCAAGCATCTGGAGGATCTGGACAAGGGCTTCATCGAGTTCTTTGAGCCTTACAGAACTGTGACAAGGGAAGTGCCTGCTCCAGTTGTGGAAGACGAACCTAAGGTGATTGAGGATGAGCCTGCACAGGATAACCAGCCGGAGGAGGTTCAGCCAGTTGTGGATGATGTTCCTGCAGTAGAGCCGAAGCCTGTTGTGGTAGAAGATGAGCCAAAGGAGGACGAGCCTGCTGTTGAGCCAGAGCCTTACAAGTACCCTGTTCAGACCGAGCAGAAGAATCCTGTTCTCGAGGATAAACCGGAGAAGCCGAAGGAAGAAGGTGGATATAACAATGAGGGTCTTACTGCTACCCAGATTCATAGGATTGAAGACCAGATTGGCTATGAGGAGCCTGAGTGCGACACCATCATCGGCAGAACTGATATGTCTCCGCAGTATGGTATTATCGGCAAGGCTGTGATGACCAAACGCATGATTGGCATGGACCTCAATGAGTGTAATACAATCAGCCTCTTTGGTGTGCAGGGTGCCGGTAAGAGTTATACAATCGGTACTGTGACCGAAATGACCATGAGGCAGTTCAGCAAGGTAAACAAGTTGCCTTCGCCTATGGCCAGCGTAATCTTCCATTATAGCGAGAGCATGGATTATGCGCCTGAGTTCACATCAATGGTATATCCGAATGATGATGAGAAGCAGATTGCTAAGCTGAAGGCCGAGTATGGCGCAGATCCGAAGAATATCAGAGACGTCGTGCTGCTTTGTCCTGAGAGCCAGGTAGAGCAGAGAAAGTCTGAGTATCCTGATGTGAATGTGTTCCCGATTGGATTCGATTCCAAGGAGCTGAATGTTCAGGACTGGATGTTCCTTCTTGGAGCTGTAGGCAACGACTCTACATACGTGAAGGAGTTGAAGCAGATCATGAAGCAGTGCCGCCACGATCTGAGCCTTGCGAATATCAAGGCTGGTGTGGAGAGCAGTTCATTCCTGTCAACTTCGCAGAAGTCTCTTGCACAGCAGAAGCTGAACTTTGCATCAGAGTATATCACCGATGGCAACAACCTGAACAGACACTTGAAGCCTGGCCGACTGATTATTGTCGATCTGCGAGACGAGTGGATTGAGAAGGATGAGGCGCTTGGCCTGTTCGTGGTGATGCTGAATATCTTCGCGAGCGTGAAGGCTGTAGAGGGTCAGACATTCAACAAGTTCATTGTGTTTGATGAGGCCCACAAGTATATGAATGATCCTGATCTGGTGGATTCTATTACTACGGCCATCCGCGAGATGAGGCACAAGGGCGTTTCTATCATGATTGCGAGCCAGGACCCTATGAGCTTGCCGAACAAGATTATCGAGCTTAGCTCAATTGTGCTGCTTCATAAGTTTAGTTCGCCTGCATGGGTTAAGCATATCCAGAAGTCAATCACTGCGCTGCAGATGCTGACTGCTACGGAGATGTCATCCCTTGGCCCTGGTGAGGCTTATCTGTGGGCAGGAAAGTCTTCGGACAAGTCTATCATGCAGAGACCTATTAAGATTTCAATCAGACCTCGTGTGACAAAGCACGGTGGCGATACTATCAAAGCTGTTAAGTAATGAAGATGTTTGAGTACACAAACAAGGGCGGTAGAGAGCTGAATCAGGATTATCTGACATACGCAGAGGTATCAAAGGATGCTTCTGTGTATGTTGTGGCCGATGGAATGGGAGGGTACGAAGGTGGTGAGGTTGCGGCCAGACTGGTCGGCGACACGGTTGTGGAGTTCGTGTGTGCTCATTATTCCGAGTTAAGCCCAGAGCAGCTGCTGAGACAGGCGTTTGTGTTTGCCAACAGCAGTCTCATGGTAAAGAGAATGGCTATGGGAGTTGCCGAGATGGGCAGTGTGGTTGTTGTGGCTCTTGTCATAGGAAGCACAGCGCACATTGCCTGGCTGGGTGACAGCCGAGCATATCTCGTGAGAGGCGGCAACATAGAATATATGACGGTGGATCATTCGCTCATAAATGAGTTGAAGGCTGCCGGGACCTACAAAGAGTCGGACAAGGAACTATATGAATCTTGTGTGACAAGGTGTATCATGGGCGATAATGCGAGCAACGAGGCCGGTTACAATGCCGTAGAGGTCGAGTCCGGCGATGTGCTCATCCTTTGCTCAGACGGGCTCCACAAGGAGCTTGATGTGGAATTCCTGCCATCTGACGATGATGCCCTGAAAGCGCAGCTGGATGCGCTGGCTCCGTCCATGGGGGATAACTGTACGTTGATAAGAATAAAGATTTAGGATTATGGATAACACGATTACTGTAACCGGACGTGGAAGTATCCACGTTGTACCGGATGTCACCAGACTTGAGGTGACTGTAAGAGGCGTATTCGAGACATACGATGTAGCATACGCAAAGGCAAAGGATAACAGCGCATGGATGGTCAAGATTCTGGAGTATAACAAGCTCAACGGAAAACTGGCCAAGACCAAGAATCTGGATATCTCTGAGCACTATGTTACCAAGTATGACAAGTACGGCAAGGTGACTGGCAGTGAGAAGGATGGTTATTCATTGCACCAGGAAATCAAGATTGACCTCGGCATGGACAATGTTCTTCTGAACAAGATTATCCGTGGCGTGGGCAAGTTCATTGCCGGTGCGCAGATCAATGTCGGATATACCGTGCAGGACCCTCGTCCTCACCAGCTGAAGATGCTGGAGCGTGCAATCAAAGACGCAACTGAGAAGGCTACAATAATGGCATCTGCAGCCAAGTGCAAGCTGGGTGACGTGAATTCCATCAACTATTCACGACAGGATATCCATGTGTATTCTCAGGCTCGCAATATTCATTCTAACGAGGAGGCTATGTCATGTAATGCGGAGAGTTTGGATATCACTCCAGATGATCTCGTAGTTAGCGATGATGTAACCGTAGTATGGAACCTTAAGACTTTGTAGTATGTCACAGGAGAGAGAAGAAATAATACAATGCCCGAAATGCGGCGCTGAAGGCCCATTTACGGTGTGGGAGAGTATCAATATAGATCTCGACCCGGAGCAAAGAGACAGAATCTTCAATGAGGACCTTTTTGTCTGGACTTGTCCTGAGTGCGGCGCAAAAGTGTTCGTCCCTATGTCTTTCCTGTATCACGATATGAAGCACAAGCTGATGGCGTTCTTTGACTTCGATGATGAGGTAGATCCTTGCCAGGAAGACGCTGTGGAGGTGCCTGAGATGTTCTCAAATCTTGGTGAATACAGGTACAGGACTGTTCATGGTCTTATGAACCTGAAGGAGAAGATTATGATGACAGACTGTGGTCTCAATGATGTTGCTGTTGAGTATATGAAGTACTGCATCAAGCATCTGATCTATCCGGAGCACTTTGAGGAAGGCGATGAACTTCGCTTTGTTACCGTGGATAAGGAGGACGACAGAGATGAGTTCTTCCTCGTGTTCACTGTGCTTGGAGCTGAGGATAACAAGGGTGGTTTCAAATTCCCGCTCAGCAATTACATTGAATATGCAGAGAAAGTAAATACTGACCCTCGCTTTGATGCGAGCAAGTGTGTGAATGTCTGCGAGAAATGGGTTGAATCTAAATTGAAACAGATATGCTAAAAGACGAGACTCCAAAAGAAGTGCAGACACGCCTTGCGGCCGCCAATAAGTATGAGTCTGTTGGATACAGATTTTATGACGGTCTCCTGAACGTTAAAAACGGCTGGGGATGGGGTTGCATTGATGCAGATGGCAACCAGGTTATTCCATGCAAGTACAGGGATAGTATTCTGTTCGATGATAATGGCTATGCACGTGTGAATACAGGTAGGCATCAGTATGGTCTTATTGACCGTAAGGGTGTGGAGTGGATTCCGTGTCAGTACGACAACGCCAGCGGCTTTGATGATGACGGATTTGCAAGGTACGAGAAAGGTATCTATTGGGGAACCATCGATGAGGAGGGCAACAATCGCATCCTTCCGAAGATGAAGTTCCAGCAGATCGGTTCTTTCCAGGGTGGTGTCGCTATGGCGAAGATTGATACCAAGTGGGGCTTGATTGATCCGGACGGCAATCATCTGACAGAGTTCAAGTATTACGAGATTTCTCCTTGGGCCGACGGATTGTACCGTGTTCGCATCAAACCAAAGCTTTATAACTTCCTCAAGCCTGATGGCACCCATCTGTTTGAGAAGGATTTCAGTTTTATCAAGGAGTTTGATGAGGACGGCTTTGCAGAGTTCTATATGGAGCCAAGCAAGAAGGAGAAGGAGGCGAACCCTGACCTTCATACCAAACATGGCGTAGCTCACATTTCGGGTATCATTCTGCATCCGGCAATCTATGACCATTTACACAAGTTCGAGGAACCTCAGATGAATCATCTGTACTATGCACAGGTCGGTACTCAGGGATATTATCTCGCGCAGAACGGACGTGTGGTAGATGCAAATGCTCTTGCAGAGAACTCACTTGAGCGGGAGAGGGAAGCCTTCTTCAGGAGAATGAGTGCNNGTTTCACTATGAGTAAGCGACTTGTAGAAGATGTATTGAACTGGACTATGCCGGGACTGCAGCTGTTCTACAGGGATATGACTACCGATGCTGATGTCAGGGACCTTTATAAGGTTGGTGATATTTTCCGTGCCGGTGATTATGTGAACGTGACACCGATACTGTATAAGCCTGTTGGCAATGTGCGATATCTGATTGCATCTGCACACACTGCTGCTTGGTATGAGCATCCTGGCAATGTAAGCCAAGATCCTGATGTGGTGCGCATGAGAAGGCATATCATCCACCGCAATTCATATTTCAAGGTAATGGACGTTTACACCGTGGGCGATGTTACACAGGTATTTCTGCTGCATATCCCTTATCGTGGAATCGGTCTGTTCCTTGGAGACACTCTCATGAACTTTGTGACGGATGGCAACGGTACTTCGCTGGTGGATATTGCAAGGTCGAGTCTCGATAACAAGATGCAGATGGAACCGCACGAGTTGTCGCTTGATCCGAAGTGGACAAGGATGACTGACGGTCTTGTGGGATTGGACAGCCGCCACATGTATTACGAGATTGAGTATGATACCAGGAAGTTCTACAGTCCGGGTCTTGATGATGCTGTGCATAGGATGTCTGGTGACAATGAGGAGATTAACTTGCCTGAGTAATTGAGTACCAGGCGCATACAATAACTTAAAGAACATTAACGAAAGGAAAAATACTGCATGATCAATTTTGTGTTTTATAAGTATGAACTCAACCAGCTCGTGGAGCAGACATTATTCGCCCCGGGTCATGTTGAAGTAACTGAAGATTACCTCAATGGAAGAATTGCTGAGGACCTTGAAACAAAGTACAAGAACAAGACTGAATTGAACCTTTACGAATTCAAGAAGAATAAGAAAGGTGAGGAGTATTCAGAAAGCTATACCAACGATGTTTCTATGGCTGACAATGGCATTTTCATCATTCAGGTAAGAAACAATAAGCACAAAACATACATGCCTATCGACCAGAACGTAGCGCAAGAAGTTGGTCACTATCCTTTCTGCTGGGTTCTTGTCGATACAAGACCCGAGTCAAAATCCATTCTGGTGCAGCTAAAGCATGATGCGTTCGGCAATCCAGATGATGTTGTTGCGCTTATTACAACTTACTTGACACGTGAACTTGGAATAGCAAGTCTGAATTGGGCCATAAAAACGACAAAGCGTCTTTGCGTGGGCTCTATCTGGGATATTGTGAGGATTCGCACCGCTGATGATAACGACAGGGTGAAGACACTCTCTATCACGGTTGATAAGAAGAGGGCAAACGATAACAATGAGGTTGATAAGGCCTTGCAGTTGATTCTGGATAAGCTTGCTGCTCCAGAGGGTGAGTTCAAGGTTGCATCTGATGACGAAGCTCATAAGATTCTCGATGAGAGCAAAGAAGATGTCCGCAATATCGTGGATATGCTCATTGAGAACAAGTACCGCATGAAGGTCGGATTCAACAAGTCTGGTACTGTTGAGTATGGCAAGGATACCGAGGCGATATATGGCGTTGATGATGAAGTTATCAATCAGTTTGCCGGAGGAGAATCGGTAATGCTTGACAGCGGAAAACAAGGTTACAGAGTCGTGCCTTGGCTTGATATGGTAACTCCAGATAATGATTCCCACACCTACATTGTAGCCGAGAAGAAAAAGAAGAATGGCAGAGGACGTAAGAAATAGCATGCTGGAGACACCGCTTTACTCTTTCATAGTGAAGGGGTGGCGGAAGTGGTCTCGCGGTCTTGTCTCTGTTCAGGCAACTGAAGAGGACTTCCTTCTGTATCTTGTATGGGCGCTTGACACTATTAAGGAGCAAGAGGAAGGAATAAATGCAGACTTCTGGAATCTGGTACATAGCGGACTTAGAAACCGCTTTATCGAGAGTCAGTTCAACTCCAATAAGGAAGATCTGGAGTATATGACGAACCATGTTTGCGCAGCTGCAATGGCGTGCCTTGGTGTCGCACTGACTAGCTCTCTGGATAATCAGGAGATTTACAGCGAAATGGTGACAGGATTCGGAGAAGACTGGGCCAAAATCAAGGAACTGAAGGAGAGCAAAGAAATGATCATTAGCGACCCAGAGCTGAAGACGTGGGTTGTTGAGTATCTCCAGAGCGACTTATTCTATACTTATAACGACGAAATTGATTGGAACGAAAATTATATGGCAGTTAATATCAGACTGAAGGAAGGCTTTGATAAGGTTGACTTTTTCAGAATAATTATGGCTCTTTACGAGATGGATGCGTTTGAAACAACGGACGGCACTAAACTCAGCAAGAAGAAGGTTTTCCATGCTTTTGGAGAGATTATGAACGACCCATCGTTCGATGGATTCAATAACAATCTATCATCTGGCAGCAGGAACAAAAATGAGGTAACGATTTTCACCAGACTGGCACAGGGCCTTGAGAAGTATGAAGCAGAGAAGGATAAGAAACAAGAGAAGCAAGGCAAACCTACAAGGCGAGTGAAATAAATAAGGGCGGGATGTTGAGTCTCGCCCTTGTTCGTTATTTGCTCTTTGCGTACTTGCCGTGCGCGACATTCTCGAGCCTGCCTTCATCCACCCATTTCCGAACAGTTCTGTCTATGGAGTTAGGATTAAGGCCGACCATCGTTGCGATGCGCTGATAATCCTTGCGGTCGAACTCTGCGGGAAGGTTGTCGAAGAAGGCCTGGTGCAACTTGCTGTTCTTTGCGTTACCGGCTACAGCAGCCCCCAATGAAGGTGATTTCGGCAGCTCACTGAATACTCGGGCATTGTGCCTGATGATGACGTCCAGAATGCGCTTTGCTACCTGGTAATCCTGATCAAGGCACACGAGGTCATCTGCGAAGTTGCCGTCCTCCTGCATCCTGAGGGCTGAGAGTATCATGGCAATGCGGAAAGTGACAACACCGAGCCTTCGGACCGAGGCGACAAATTCGTCTCCGTAGTTGTTTACAAACTCCTCCTGGTACTGACCGAAGACTGCATTGAAATCTTCTTCCTGCTCGATTGTGAAGCGAAACTTGAGGTCTTTGTTCTCCTTCAAAATGGAGTGGAACTGCTGATACTCTTTGCCAAGATCCTGGAAGTACTCATCGAGAGTCTGGTCGTTGTTGTTGTCGAAGACGTTGTTCCAGACCATTCTTGTGTCAAGGAAATAGAACGCGAATCGGCTGAACAGACCGTTTTCAGCATCAGATATAAGGTTGAGAATCTGACGAGGCGTGCCGGTGAGCAGGGTAGAGAGTTTCGGACGCTTGATATTGACATACTCTCTATCCTTGCGACGGATATAGGAGATCGTCTCGTGATGAAATGCCTTGCGGAATCCATCTGAGAAGTTTCCGTAATCTGAACCGAAGGTATTGGCGAGTGTGTCACCCTCTGTCTCGAACATCAGACCTTCACCATCATTGTCGTTGAGAACTTGATAGACGGCGGTTGCGCTGCTGTTGGCCGGGATGAAGAGCATTCTCATAGGCGGTTCCTCGGGTTTTTCCATGTTGACCTTCTTCTTTCCGGCTGCATTGTACTCGGCGAGTTTCTGTTTGTAGTCCATCATTTCTGCCTCGTTGATTTCGCGGAGACGGTCATGAATGGGTTCTACAAGGTAACGGCAGAGTGTAAGACGGCCTTTGCCAGAAGAGGCTTTTGCGGTCACGAAGAGGAACAGATTGGGATAGACGATACGTTTGTCATATACGCCGTAGATGTGCGGCATACAGGCTGAAATAACCGTCAGAGCGCCAAGGATGAGAAT
>DCGE01000237.1:13129-15902 GCA_002314525.1 Prevotellaceae bacterium UBA1786
ACGTCCTGTGAGAAGGTAGGGAGGGGCTCAGGCTCGGGGATATCTGCAATATCAGCGGAATCTGCATTTTCTGCATTTATGAATTCTGCAGATTTACCCGGACCGAAATCTGCACTTCGGCTGGGTGCAGATATTGCCAACATTGCAGATTTTGCAGATTTGCGAGTGTTATCGGTAGAAAGGCTGATTCCGTTGTCCTTCGCCTTCTGGAAGAATGTGCGGATGGATACGCCTGTGCCGTGTGCGCGTAGGCACTTGTCAAACTGCTTGTCACATTCCTGCTCATTGTAGTCAGGATTGAATCTGCTGATGCGGTGGAAATAGTCACGACCATTCTCGCCCAAGCCGTCAGCAAGGGCGAAGCCAAGGTCACGCCAGTTGTCATAGCCTGCGGTGATGTCCACGTGGCCAGACTCTATGCGCTGGGTAATTACCTCAATGTCGTCTGAGTTGGAATCTAACGGCGCTGAGTTGAATGTGCGAGTGGAAGCTGGCTCCGCTGTAGGGAGCCATTCTTCCGGATTGAAATTCTTATTGGCCATAGGCTGTTTATCGATAATTGGGGTTGATATAGGCCTGTGGGTCATGGCAGATGAAACATGCTCTGGAAATGTCCTTTCCTGACTTATCTACCTGTAGCCCATAGGTTTTCTGAATGTAGTTGTCCACTGCGAGGAAGAATTTATCGTGTGCAAGGGAGCCTCTGTTGATCTCGATTATCCACTTGAGTCCGTCTCCGGATGGACTGCGAAACAGAAGAACCGTCTCGAAGCATTGATCTGTCAGCAGGAGGTTGAACAGACCTTCCACATCAGGAACATGGTCAAAATCCACGCAGAGAAGGTTTGAAACCGTCTTGACCGTGTCGTTGCTTCTGGTCTCAAATTCTCCACAGAAGGTTACGTAGTCAAAATTGGCCGCCTTGAACACTCGAGCTTTCTTCTTGTCTGGGATTGACCTGAGCTGCTCGGTTTCTTCCTTATAGTAGGGACCTGCAATGTAGTTGTAGATTTCGCTGATGGTGAAACTCCTGAGCGGACGGGTGTTCGTGACAGGTGCCTTGAAGAATGAAACCTTCGGGCCTCTTTCTACGAAACCGTGTGACGCATTGGGGTATTGTGCGGAGTCTATGTCAAGGCGCAGGTACATTTCTCTGTTGAGTGTTTCCAGCAGCTCTTGACCGGACTGATGATAGTACATCTCGGCGAAATCGAGTGCGTCTCCATCTGGTATGGCTCCAAACTGATCCTTGTGGTGCGCTGTCTCATCACAGAGCTTGACGTTAGGGTCGTTCTTCTCGAACCAGATGTGAAGTGTCTGAACGCCCCCGGCGAACGGGTTGCGGACGATGCCGCAATCCCTGCCTGAGATTTTCATTACAAGTTCGCCTGGGTAGAACTTGCGCAGGACGTGTGCGTAGATGTCTACGCCCCAGTTCGTCTTTCTCAGTACCGTCTCACGATTGATAACCTTTTCCATGACTACTACTGCTTTTGGTTATTACCGGAAGACTCTCTGGCAATCATAGCCTGAATCTCTTCTTTGTGGGTTTCGTAGTACCATTCGATGAGGCGATCTGATTCTTCCTCGGAAAGGTCATCGAAACTCATGAGTCCAAGCGACATCAGCTTTTCCTGAATGAAAGGACATTTGCGAAGGCACTGGCCGAATTCATCTTTCGGATCGGCGGCCATAAGGAGCATGATATCTCCAACTTTCATTGGTTTACTCATCGCCTTGTCCTTTTATTGTTAATGTAATCTACTGCTTCCTGCTCGTACTCAGCATCGGTAAGCTGGCGTGCATCATTCAGCCAGGCCTCTATCTCGCTGCGTTTGAAGAACAATTTCTTGCCCTTCTTATAATGAGGTAAGAGTCCTCGGCGAATCCAGCCATATACCGTAGGGGCGGCAGGATGCTCGGGGTGGAACTCACGGAATTCCGTCATGGTCATCCACGAGTCTTTGGGTTGTGTTGCGTCTGCTGAGAAATGCTTATCCATAGCAAGCCTCAGTCCTTTAATTTCTTCTACCAGCGTTGCTACAACACCAGGCAGATCTTCAAATCGATATTCGGACATAAAAAATTTGTTTTATGTCGCGAGTCGTTCTTTCTTTTGGCGCCTTATATTACAAAGAAAGCCCACGACTGTTATCGTGGGCAAATATCTATCTATGTTGTTATTTCGTTCTTATACTACAATTGTAGTACAATACGATTTTTTTCTATTTCTCGTCTTTTGGCGATGGATTGTCGGTAATCTTAATGACACTGGCTGCGTTCCTCTTCTTCTCGCTCACCAGGTCGGCATAGATCTGAGTGGTGGCAACGTTCTTGTGCGTGAGCATCTTGGACACGGTGTAGATGTCGGTACCGCCAGCAATGAGCAGGGTAGCGTAGGTGTGACGGAAGCAGTGGAAGGTGATGTACTTGGTGATTCCGGCTGCGCTGATCCATTCCTTGAGGTGGCCGTTGACCATCTGCCTGGTGAGTCCTTTGAAGACTTTGCCCTTGCCAGGTTCTCCGCAAAGCTGAAATGCTTCGTCACTGATTGGGTTGAGAGTCTCGGAATCGGTCTTCTCGGTGCTGATGTTGAAGCACCATCCACCGCCGGGATACTCTTGGAAGTTCTCCCACTCAAGTGCAAGGATATCGCTGATACGAAGTCCTGTGAGACAGCTAAAGAGGGAAGCCTGCTTGAGTACCGGGAATTTGCATGGAGTGTTGGCAAGTTTGCGCACTTCATCAAGTGTGAGGTACTGGCGGCGTGTCT
>DCGE01000237.1:16013-16138 GCA_002314525.1 Prevotellaceae bacterium UBA1786
GCAGAGTTCTGACTCAGTTTGAGATGGTCACTCTTAATGCGTTTGGCTGTAGAGAGGTATTCACGGAAACCATTGCAGAAATCGACATCAAGGTCTTCAAAGCGGCACTTGCCTTGTGCGTAGAT
>DCGE01000237.1:16176-16409 GCA_002314525.1 Prevotellaceae bacterium UBA1786
CTGCGGAGGATGGAGTAGAAGTAATCGAGGGCATCCATCTTGGCTTTCGTCTTGTCCAGAAATCCAAACTGCTCGTTAATGATGGCGAGTTCTCTCTGGGCACGGATAGCTTCAGCCTGAGCCATCTTCGCCTTGTTGAGTTTGCGTTCGGTTGGTGTTTGTGGATTAGTGATGATGTAAATGCCGAGATACTCGCGGCGGGTCATCTTGTTGGTATGAGGGTTCCTGATCTC
>DCGE01000237.1:16461-16820 GCA_002314525.1 Prevotellaceae bacterium UBA1786
GTCTCTTTCGGAGAGTTACTTTTGTTGCACTCATATATTTATATCTTTTCTAATCTGTATGACAATGCTGCATCGGCGTCTTCCTTGGCAAAGTAAACAAATACGCCACGCTTGATACGAGAAACCTTTTTCTGCTGGAGAACACAGAAGAGCTGGTTGCGACTGATCTTGTATTTCTCCATCAACTGATTGACGGTGTAATACTCGTCAGGGGAGAGGTTGGCACCTCTGGCTTCATCCCAGTGCTCTTTCGAGATGTAGGTTTGGCCGTTGGTTTTCTTGCGTGGAATCTTGTGTGACTTGCAATAGTCGCAGATGGATTCCGTACTCATCCCGGTCTGTGCGCGAAGTTCGTCATA
>DCGE01000237.1:16962-17111 GCA_002314525.1 Prevotellaceae bacterium UBA1786
ACGGAGTAGAACCAACTGTAGGTCACGTTGTAGGTTTCCATGACTTGTTCCCTTGTCATCCAGTTGCCCAGGTCATTTGCCTGCTGGCGGACTGAGCTTGCGATGAGGGTGCGTCTGTTCTCTGAGACTCGTTCCAGTTCTTCTCTTGA
>DCGE01000237.1:17167-17304 GCA_002314525.1 Prevotellaceae bacterium UBA1786
ACTTTGTTGTCTCGGATAATCCGGTAGAGTGTGTTGCGAGATACCTGGAGCAGGCGAGCGGCATCAGAGAGCGTGAGGTAGTTCTTGTCGAGCAAGGCAAGCCTTTGCATCTCGAGAACATCTGCCTGAGTTTCTCT
>DCGE01000073.1 GCA_002314525.1 Prevotellaceae bacterium UBA1786
GAGCCGAGGTCGGATGCCAGGGCGAGGTCGGCAGCGCATGTGTCATGGCTGCTGTCGCCATCAACCAGCTTTTCGGAGGAACCCCACAACAAATTGAGTGTGCAGCCGAAATGGCTATGGAACATAATCTGGGACTTACCTGTGACCCTGTTCACGGGCTGGTACAGATTCCATGCATCGAAAGGAACACGGTTGCAGCCCTAAGAGCGATGGATGTCAGTTTGATAGCGCTTCTGAGTGACGGAAAACATATGGTCTCTTTCGACAAGGTTGTGAACACTATGAAAAAGACGGGCAAAGACCTGCCGTCACTGTACAAGGAAACTGCGCTGGGAGGCCTTGCAACCGAATACGGAGATGAAACGGTGTAAGATAACCGCAGTTCGGAAAGTGTTCCACAAGGATCTTGCACTCCGTTATGAGAATCCCATAGAGCATACGTGCGATATAAACGAGGGAGACGTATTCGTTTCCGAAAACGGGGAGAAACCGGAAGGCCTCTGTCAGAGCGCATGGGAGTCGATGGCCCCGTTTGTCGGGACACTTGCCCGGGGAGGAGGAAATTTCTTTGACGGATGGATGAAAAACCCCCATTCGGCCATGATAAGTTGCAACGACGGTTTCCGTCCCGTCAGTTTCTATATCGAAGTTATCGAAGGATGACCTTCCTTCAAAGAGCGAATGCTAATAGGCCCGTTATTCTGAGTATCACCTACGAAAGTGCGAGTTTGAGAGCCTCCGCCTACATGCGAATGTGTCTTCTGATATGCGTCCAATTGTTTCACGTATCCTTCAGCACGTTTTTCAGTTGTTGACCCAACTCTGTGAGATAATATTTCTGACGAGGGTGGCGTGGACTTTCCGGATGAGTCAAAGCTACGAGTTTTAATTGAAGTGCAGGATAAAGACATACCTTCTTAAAGTATCTCTGACTTTTCTGACTAAGTTCAAGTCCAAGATGTGGTCCAAGTTGAAGTCCAAGTTGAAGTTCAGAAGCTGTCATTTCTGAGTCCTTCATACTTGTTATCAATACTTTAACTTCTTGGTCCAAGTGAGTAACAAGTTGAGAACTAACAATCTCCAAATTTACTTTTTCTATCGACTCTTCATAAGTTTCCGACTTATCTTTAAGTATCACGCTGAAAGCAGTAACAAAGTTTACATTGAATTCTGCTGGTGGATTGCCATTATTACGTAACGCATCCTGTACCTCGGTTATGCCATGGTTGAACATATTGACATAATCGAAGGTCTTCATTATTTCAGCTACAACATTGTTTCGATAGTCATTAACATGAGGGAAATTCTCTGGACGTGCCTGACCATAGAGTCCTCCAGGGTTCATTATCTCTATGTGTCTGTCATACTGATAAAGACGCGTAGGCATATTTGACTGATAATCACGATGCATAACAGAGTTCATTATCAACTCATGTATAGCCTTGAACGGATAATTGGTAACGTTTCGTTCTCTCAAAATACTCACGGATATTGGACGTTTAGTTACAATGCCATCACGAATAAAATTATCTATCTGAGGTAGCACATGATATAAACTCCCATCAAAACGTCTTTCATTGAGGATTGCACCTCCATTGTCACTTCCCTTGAAACGAACAAATTGTATGTATGCTCCTGGCATGAAGAACTTTGGATTCTTTCCGAACATAATGAGAGCAGCGTATGTAGGACAATTCCATTGCAGATTCCATAAGTGAAGTGATGCCAATTGCTCAACAAGAGGACGATGATCGGAAGCAAGCACCTTAGGATCAATGGCACATTTCATATACTCATTTACTATAACATCAGTATCGATGTCATCCAAAGATGCATTCCGACAAGGATAAGTATCGAAGTTTGGCAATGCAGCTGCACAACGCTCACTCAATATGCGTTCTTCCTGTGGCGTAGCTATGTCACGACGTGGACCGATGCGGATGAACGTTCTTCCTCGATACCTCACCGGTGTATCAAATGATGGTGTAACTTCCACCACTAACACGTCACCATCAGGAGTTTCAACCTTCTCTGTATTCATTACAGGCAAAGGAAGAATATTACCATCTGAACGGATGCCACTAATCTTCTTCATCAAGACTTCATCAACTTTGAGTCCGCTTACCTTGCCATCATCATTTACACCAATAAGCAGATAACCCTTATGACGTTTGCCTGGGAGATCGTTAGCAAAAGCACAGATTGCCTCCTGAAACTTATCCATGTTGCCTGTCGATACGGTGCGCTCAATGCGATAGCTCTCATCAATGGCCAGTATTTCGTTAAGTTCTTCTACAGTCATAGTTCAAACCAAATCGTCAAATTATCGCTATTTTTGTATTTCCAAAGATACTTCATATAAATCGATTTGACAACCAAATGACAATAATTTGTTTGCATCCATTACGACTGTTACATTTTTGTTATGACGGCGGATTAGCGGCATAGGGTTCCGGATAATTGTGAAAACTATGTCGAAGACAAATACTATGAATTCTCTGATGAAAAGTGTCGTCCTGAAGATGCACTGGAGAAGATGTTCGATTATTT
>DCGE01000163.1:0-8294 GCA_002314525.1 Prevotellaceae bacterium UBA1786
AAAGCATACAGTGACGGCCAGTGCAGCCGTTATGATATGGAAGCGTGCTGGTGGAGCAACCTGCCGGAAGACGACTGGGTGCTCCAGGACGACAGACCGTGGGTGATCGGCGAATTCGTGTGGACAGGATTCGACTATCTCGGTGAACCTACTCCATACGACGGAAACAATATGTCGCGTTCGAGCTATTTCGGAATCATCGACCTTGCCGGAATACCTAAAGACAGGTATTATCTCTACAGGAGCCACTGGAACAAAGAAGAGCATACCATCCATCTACTGCCCCACTGGACATGGCCTGGAAGAGAGGGAGAGGTGACTCCGGTATATTGCTACACGGACTACCCTGAAGCAGAGTTGTTCGTGAACGGAGTGTCGCAAGGCCGAATATCAAAGAAAACAGGACTCACCGGCAGTGAAGGGACAGCAATAGACAGGTACCGTCTGCGCTGGAACGACGTAAGATACCAGCCGGGGGAAGTGAAAGTCGTTGTATATGACAAAGACGGAAACAAAGCCGGAGAAAAGAGCATAAAGACAGCCGGCGCCCCACACCACCTCAGGTTCGATGAGCGGAAGTTCAGCAACCTTACATTCGTGACAGTAAGCATTGTGGACAAGGACGGAAATCTATGTCCGGACGCCGACAACAGTATTACGGTGGAAGTAAGTAAGGGGAAGTTCCGTGGAATATGCAACGGAGATGCCACCTCGTCGGAAGTATTCGTAAGACCTACGATGAAAACCTTCCACGGACAGTTGGTATTCTGTGTTGAGGGAAAGAAAGTGAAATACAGGGTGGTGTTTTAATGAGAGAAATGAAAGGAATTATATTTGACTATGGGGGGACGCTGGACACTAATGGCGTGCATTGGTCGGAGGTGTTGTGGAAAGCGTACCAGAAAGAGAATATCAAAGTGACGAAGGAGGCTTTCCGTGATGCGTATGTATTTGCCGAACGAAAGCTTGAAGCGGAACCGGTGGTCCTGCCTGAGGACAACTTCCTTGCAGTGCTGCGCAAGAAAACCGACATAGAGACAAGATACCTGATGGATAACGGAATATGGGAGGTTGACGAACTCACCCGTCGTCCTGACGCAGAGCATATAGCATTGGACTGCTATATAGAAGCCAGAAAGCAAGTTAACAAGAGCATTGAGATTCTGAAGCAGCTTGCCGGAAAATACAAGTTGGCTCTGGTGAGCAATTTCTATGGCAATCTGGAGAGTGTGCTCAGTGATTTCGGTTTCGACTGTTTCAGTACCGTTGTTGAGTCGGCGGTGGTAGGCGTACGGAAGCCCGATGCGAGGATTTTCAGTATTGCACTGGAGAGGATGGGCTTGAATGCCGAAGAGGTTGTAGTGGTAGGCGACTCACTGAAGAATGATATCATGCCAGCCAAGTCGGTAGGTTGCAAGACCATGTGGTTGAAAGGCATCGGCTGGGACGGAACGACCGAGGACAGTCCCGCTGCCGATCATACGATTGGGAAGTTGGAAGATATCCTTCGGCACATTGACTCGTGCTGGGAGCGCATGTAGAAGTAGAGTGCTGACATGACGATGATCTCGAACGTCCAATAGAGCCACGGGATGTCGGTGAGGCAGCAGACGTACAAGACTATCGCCCTCGTGTTGAAGGTAAGGATATTGGTCCATTTCATCAGAGGACGACTCTGACGCAGAAACTCCTCACGCAAGCGAGGCGAGATGCCGTCGGAAGAAGACCGGAGCATCTTCATCAGTTTCTGGAATTGCGGTGTCTGGGTTTCCTGTCCCTTGGTGTAGTCAACATAAAACGACATGAAGAACTTCCACAGCGGTTCATCCTTCCAGCGGATATTCTGATAGAGCAGACGCTGGTTTTCATAGGTATCGAACTGATCCAGCGGCTTGCCAGACAGAAAGAAAAGATGAACAGAACGGTAATAGTCAGCCAGATTGCATTGGCGTGCATGGCATAGGAATCCACTTATGGCAGCCACGAGAAACACCCGCCATCCCCACTGACAGCCAAGAATAGGTATAGGCTGCCAGAACAGTCGCATGCACAGAGCGAAATAGATGCAGATGAACCATATCTCGCCTGCCGAACCATCGAGGATCCGTCCGATGTGTGTCATCTTGCCAGTCATGCGTGCCAGTTGACCGTCAGCACTATCGAGAAAATTGGCAGTCATCAGCAACAGCACGCCGAGAAGATTGACAAGAACTCCATTGGGGGTATCAGCCCTGAAATAGAAACATGCCCCAGCCAGAGCACCGAGAACCATAGAGATGACAGTTACCGTATTTGGATGGATATCGAACCGGTTGAACCATTTTGCGAAACGGAAACCAATCTTTCGGGTGAACACCACATCCAGCCACTCTTCAGTGTCGCCGGACTTATAGGTTGACTCAATGGATACCTCTGCCCTTTCCTTCACAAGTGAAGAGATTGCCTCCGCAGCCTCCTCACGGCAAGGTCCGAAACTCGGCCAGTCATTCAGGTCGATGATATTGACCGAACCATCCTCACTGATGATACAATCGCCACCATAGACAGTAAGACCGGTTTTCAGTGCCAGTTCATCAGCCTTGGAACATAGTTCCTGAACAGAGAACATATAGTGATACACCTTGTCATTCCTTTCCTCCCAACCGAACTTTGAGAAGCCACCGGCATAATAGCTCCAAGAGAAGAAGTCTGTTCCGCGCACACCATAGAACTTCACAAGATCGCCTTCGACATGATGGGAGAAGAAGAGATTGCTGATTCCCCTGTCATGGAACTGAGCGACGGTCTCATTGAGTTCGCGCTCATCCTCAACATAGACAACATCGTCACGGCACTGAGAATAGCCTTCAGCCTTCTTGATCCAAAGCGGGAAGTCAGAAGGTTCATCGCCTTCGAACACCTCGTTGCGGTGGGTAGCCATTGTAACCGACGCCGGTGAATTGATTACAGGGACATGGAGGTGTGAGAGGATTTCCAATGTCTTAGTCCTGCGCCCCATCGACAGTACACAGTCCTTCGCATGGCAGTCAGACGACGAGAGAGACTCTTCATGAACCATAGTCGTGGTGTATCCCTTTGCACGGAGATGTTCAGCAACAGAATCCATGATGGCAGCATCCTTCTCACACATATTGGGAGAGAACTCAGCAGCACGGTATATGCATAGAATATTCATCGGTTCAGCAGTTTTTCAGCTTTTGCGATGTCATCACGATGATCGACATCGATTATCTTTGAGAAAGGATAAGCCTTCAGGTTCAGGCCCTCGGCTACCAGAGCACGCTGGAAGTTTCGCATACGTGACTGCCCTGAGGCAACACATCTCTCAAGGACGTCGATGCACTTGGCATCAAGACAGTATATGCCACCGGAGATGTATTTTGAATGACATGGTTCATCGTAGAATCCGGTTATTCCGAAGTTGTCATCGACAGACACATAGAGAGGTTTCTCATCGTCGATATAGTCGGTGACAGCCATCAGGGCGTCAGCATCGGAAAGAGCAAATTCGTTGATGTAACGAGAAAACTCCTCCTCACGGAAGATGGTGTCGACAGTAGTAAGGCAGAACTTCCCACGTCCGATCATGTCACGGAGTTCATAGAAGCTATGCATGGAACTTTGAGTGGACTTCACCTTCAGTGAGACAGGCAAGCCGGCATCGATCAATGACTGGACATAGTCACTTGTAAGAGAAGTCAAGTCATTCGTGATGATGGATATATGTTCGGCTTGGTTCTGCATGAAAATCCTGACAAGTCGGCCGAGCATCTTCTCCCCACCTATTTCCACCAGTGGTTTAGGTACCTGAATGCCCTCCTTACTCAGTCTGGAGCCTTCACCTGCAGCAAGTATTGCGTAATTCATGACTTCCACATTTTTATCAATATCAATCCGACGGCAGTCCAGAACAATTCCCTGATCCTGCAGATGATGCTTATGAAGACAGCAATGGTAACCGCCTGAGCCGATGTGACGAGTACACCCAGCACCTTGATGCACGACATGGCAAATCCACCCTCACGTCCACCCAACTGAAGAGGCATAAAGAAAAGCAGGTTGGCAAAGAGAGATGTGAAGGCCAATATCATGAACGCATAGAAGAACAGCATCGGAGCACTGCCTTCAATGCCTACGAGTTGAAGCATGAAGAAAATCTCGAAAGAGTGGCAGATACGGCCGAAGTACTCGAGTGCAAACGACTGATAGAAGCTCTTCTTGTCCTGAGTATGGAGATGAGCAATCTGAGAGTCTATCTTCTCAAGTTCAGGACGGTGTCTGTCGATCAGTCCACTACCCCACCTGCGTAAGCCGGGAATACAGGCAATCAGTCCCAGTATTTTCAAAACCAAACCGGACTTGTATCCACGGGTAAAGAGATAGATTCCACCAGCGCAGAACAAAGCCATAAGCGGTAATATAATATATAAGGTGGTGTCAAGAGGAATGAGAAACAGAGCGAGGACGACGGCTGTGATCCAGTACCAGAAGTGAGAGAAGATGTGCATCATGGCAAACAGAAGTACAGAAGAAGTGGCTCTGTCACGTCCTATGAACGGAGCCACTTCCATTATCTTGTACGGTTCACCGCCCATCAATCCACAAGGAGTGGCATAGTTGAGGGCAAAACCCGAAATAGTTATCTTGAAAAGACGTAAGAACGATATTCCGCAAGGTCCGCTGCCCTTGATGATGATTCTCCATGTCATGGCATTGAGCAGGTAGATTACCAGCCACATGCCTATGATAGGGAAAATCCATACACCAGCGTACGTGATATGTTTCCACATCTCAGTGAAACTCACATCGAACGTGAGAATCATGATGATGATGGCAACCAGACCGAACAGGAAGAATATGTTGTTCGCCTTATTCCTCATCAAGTTTCAGTTTGTCGCTGTCGTCACGCCTCTCGAAGAACTGTTTCTGGAGCGGATGACGACGTGCTTCATCATAGCGACGACGGTTGCGGTAGATATCTATCGCAGCAAATACAGCATTGCGGAATGAAGTCTCGTCAGCAACGCCCTTTCCTGCAATGTCATAACCTGTTCCGTGAGCAGGAGAAGTGCGGACGATAGGCAAACCTGCTGTGAAGTTCACCCCTTCGCCATTGGCGATAGACTTGAAAGGAGCCAGTCCCTGATCGTGGTACATAGCCAATACCGCATCGAAATGGCGGTAGGTCTCAGCACCGAAGAAGCCATCAGCAGGATAAGGACCTACGCACTTGATTCCCTTTGAGAAGCACTCATTGATGGCAGGAATGATGATATTCTGTTCCTCATCACCGATGAGACCGTTGTCGCCACAATGAGGATTGAGTGAGAGAACGGCGATCCGAGGAGCATCAATGGAGAAATCCCTGCGGAGAGACTCGTGAAGGATGGTGATCTTTTCTTCAACCAATTCCTTTGTGATGGTCTGAGCGACCTTTGCAATCGGAACATGAGTAGTGACCAGAGCCACCTTGATACGATCAGTCATGAGTATCATAAGAGCCTTCTGACCATTACCTACCTTTGATTCGATATATTCAGTATGTCCTGGGAATGCAAAATCAGAACACTGGATTGTATGTTTGTCGATAGGAGCAGTTACAAGCACATCGTAATATCCACGCTCATACTCCAGCATCGACTTCTCCAATGCCACGAAAGCAGCCTTGCCAGCCTCAGGAGTGGCCTGACCCAAATCGATCTTCAGTTCCAGTTCGCCGAAACAGTTCACGAGGTTCAGTGTACCGTCGTTGAGTTGTTTGGCAGAATCGACTACTACGAAGTTCGTCTGGTTGTCGAATGCTTTCCGATGGTATATTGCAGCCTTAGGCGAACCATATACTGCAGGAGTACACAGGTTCAGCATTTCCTCGTTCTGGAAAGTCTTGAGCAAAACCTCATACCCTACTCCGTTAATATCACCTTGGGTGATTCCTACTTTGATTTTATTCATATGTTGTTTTTTGGGTTTTTGTTATGTGTGTTGGGGGGGGGCTAGATATTCTAGCAAAACTAGCTATTCTGGGGAGGTGGAAGGGGCTTTGGGCAGTTGCAAGGTAAACAATGCGGCCTCAAGGCGGCGGATAAGGGTTCGCTTCATCTTTGACGGAGCAAACACGAAAGCCTCAGCCACGACGATCCTGCCGTTTACGGTATCCACCATTGAATGAGCGACAAAAGGTCCACCCATATGATCGTTATGCATGTTCCACAGTCCACGGGCCTCCTGTATGTATTCCCCGCGACTGTTGATGTCCTTCAGCTGGACGAACTCCTTGTTGGTCTGCATCCACTGTCCTGGATGCTCACCTGGAATATTCCTTTTCATGAAAGTATCCCTGAGAGCGATGTAGGCATGACGGCTGAAGACCTTCTCAGAAACATACGGATAGCTGTATACACATATATTCTGTATTGTTGACAGTCCGTCGTTCGAAGCCCAGATAAAATCCTCTCCCACCTTCATCTTGAGCAGATCAGCAGGAATATGCATCTCACATCCGAACATCTCCTTGCACTTGTCGTTGAACTTCTTATTGTACTTCACCTCCAAGTCAGTGGCATAGCGATTGATCTCCTCAGCCGAGAAATACTGGATGATCAGTTTGCCGCTCGCCTTGACATATTCAGTCAGTTCGTCGAGGTCAGGTCCCTGAATAGTCATTATGAGTTGAGGATCGCTATAGACATTGCGCTCCACAGTCATTCGCGGTTTGGTAAAGTTCCCGTTCTGTTTCAGTATTATGATGTTCCGGAACAGGTTTGTGACACGATTGAAATGGGAGAAGTCAACATGACTGACATGGAAGCTCGGTTCCTCCTGAGGGAGCATAGGTACCGGAGTATCCAACACATGCTGAATAGCCCAGCCCAGGCTGTCGTTCCACATGTCATCGTCAGCCACCACCATCATCTCGTACGGGTTTCCGCTCGATGCAGGAGTGAGCAAAGACCGGCGATGCCTTCTCGGGGCACCACCATCGCATGCCATCATAACGGCACACAGTATCACAAATATATAGACCAGTTTTCTCATAAACGATGACGATGGTTCGACACGCTCACCACAAGTAACGATAACGATAACTAATTTTCAGTCTCTGCTAACTCTTAGCTTGTGAGCCATAGTTTGCCCGCAGCAATCCGCACGCAGCCTCTATATCCTCGCCTCTTGAAGCACGGATAGTCGTAAACAATCCACGGCGGGTGAGGTAATCCCTGAAAGCCTCCATACGTTCGTACGGAGTTCCCTCCATATCGACTTCAGGAATCTTATGGAAAGGAATCAGGTTGATTCTGCAGTCGAGTCCACGAAGCAGTTTCACCAGTTCCTTGGCAAAGACCTGAGAATCGTTGACTCCCTTGAACATGATATATTCAAAAGACAATCGACGCTGATGAGAGAAATCGTACTGACTCAGAAGATCGACCAGTTCCTCGATGTTGTATTGCTTCTCAGCAGGCATGTACATAAGTCTCTGTTCGTGGAGAGGGAAGTGAAGGCTCACTGCCAGATGACATTCAGAATCCTGAAGGAAACGGCTGAGGTTCTTCTTCAGACCGACGGTCGATACAGTGATTCTGCGAGGGCTCCAAGCATAGCCATAATCAGAAGTCAGGATTTCGAGAGCCTTGCTGACATTATCGTAATTGTCCATCGGTTCACCCTGTCCCATGAAGACGATATTGGTGAGGTCGCGCTGAGGGTCGCCCACGGAAGCAGCCTCTCTGAATTCAATCTGATTGAGGATATCACATACCGTGAGATTCCCATTGAATCCCTGTTTGCCCGTAGCACAGAACATACAGTTCATCTTGCAGCCCACCTGACTCGACACGCAGAGAGTGGCACGTTCCTTTTCCGGGATATATACCGTCTCAATGAAATGACCATCAAGAGTACGGAAGAGATATTTTATCGTACCGTCCTTCGACTTATGTTCCTCAACAGGATCAGAACATCCAAGAATGAAATGTTCCTTCAGACGTTCGCGGTTAGCCTTTGAGATATTAGTCATCTCATCGATATCGCGAACATGCTTCTGGTACATCCACTGAGCAATCTGCTTTGCTGTGAACTTAGGCATACCAAGTTCAAGCACAGCAGACTGCAGTTCTGTGAGAGTCTTTCCTAAGAGTGCTTCCATTACCAAGCAAACATAGGATATTCGTTCATGATCTCATTGACATGAGAACGAACCTTCGAGATGACAGACTCATCTTCAGGAGCATTGAGAACCGTCTCGATCATCTCAGCAATTTCAATCATCAGGTCTTCCTTAGCACCACGAGTAG
>DCGE01000163.1:8365-8743 GCA_002314525.1 Prevotellaceae bacterium UBA1786
ATCGAACGGAACCATGTTCTTGTTAGCCGTGATATCAGCAGCGACGAGAGCAGTCTCAGCTACCTTTCCCGTGAGTTCTGGGTACTTAGGTCTGAGGTCAACCAACATGCTATGGTTGTCAGTGCCACCCGAGCAGATATAGAATCCACGATCCATCAAAGCCTGAGCGAGAGCCGCAGCGTTCTTCTTCACCTGAATCTGATACTCCTTGAATTCAGGTTTGAGGGCCTCTCCGAATGCAACAGCCTTAGCAGCAATGACATGTTCAAGCGGACCGCCCTGCTGACCTGGGAACACAGCACTGTTGAGAAGCTGTGACATCATCTTTACCTCACCCTTAGGAGTTGTGAGACCCCATGGGTTCTCGAAGTCCTTGCC
>DCGE01000180.1:0-1395 GCA_002314525.1 Prevotellaceae bacterium UBA1786
GTCAACGAGCACGGCCGCGATGGCGTAGTACAGATAAGACCCCTTCAAGCCGAACAGTGAGCTCGGCTTGTCAAGGGACTTATATACGATGTACTTCACGGGTTACTGTTGAAAGAACATGAACTTCGCAACCTGAAGACCCAGAGCTGCAAACAGCAGACCGAAGCCCCAGTTGGCGAGAGCGTCGTTGCTCTGACCGTCGTTCTTGCTTCTCTTGATGAAGTTCCAGATGAGCATCACAACGGAGATGATACCGATGAGGATGGATGCAAGGTTGACGACAGTGTTGCCTGCACCAGAAATCTGTGCATTGGCTGAGTCTGCCATAACGTTGAATCCTTTAAACGTGCTAGTGTTACCGCCCGTCGATGTTGCCAATGCAGACTGGATGGAAGCGATGGCTGCAAAGAATACAGTGCTGATTTTTTTTGTTTTCATAATAGAAAATGTTTTTATGGGTTTTTTAAAATCTTATGTTCTCGAATTCATCGTCAGTACCGATGTCAAGAGCGCCGGAGTCACTTCCGGTTGGTTCCGACGTGCCTGACTCGCCGGCCTTTCCTTCAGACTCCTTCTCTCCGTCACCCGATGTCCCCTCTTCTTCTGCGAATTGCCCCCCGTCGTTCCCTTCGAACAGCCAGTCCTCCTTGTCACAAGCCTTGAGCACGCCGAGCTCTATCAGTTTATCGACCACTCTCTCCTGCTCATCAGCTTCCAGAGTCTTGAAGTCGGCCACCTTGGCCCAGAATTCGCGGTCGTTGCGGTCTTCGCTTGTAGGCTCATTGGTCACCATCGGACTGCCTACGATGCCGGGCATCAGTTCGTAGTCCGTCGGTGCCTCGTCACTGGTCTGATAGACGATGTTGATATGGGCTCCTTCGGGTATGTTCTTTATCGTCACACCCGTGGCAGCAGGAACAGTGACTATGGTTCCGTCCGTTATGACCTGACCTGTCCTGGTAATTCTGTAAACCAGGAAGCAAATGACCAGGGAAAGAAAGATGATGATGATTGTAGTTATATGCATGATCTGGTAAGTTAAGTCGTTAAAAAATAACCAACTCCGATTCCTGTCTTTCCCACTCTTCCTTTATCGTGTTCCTGCAGCCGTTCAGTTCCGTCATACCCTCAAAACCGGCAAGCAGAAGGTTTACCATCAGCAGCTGCTCCGTCAGACCCGTCAGCTCCCTACCCTTGGAGAGCAGGAACTTGGCCTTCACGGCTGCCATGTCTTCGGGACGTATGTCCTGCTGGGCCTCCTCGCTCAACGTCCATTCCCTCCGTACCAGTTCCCGGCAGTCGTCAAACTCCCTGGCTGTCTCGTAGCCTAGAAGTATGAGGTTCACCATAAGGGTCTGTTCGGGGATACGCGTCAACTTCTTCGCCCGGGCAATA
>DCGE01000180.1:1404-2882 GCA_002314525.1 Prevotellaceae bacterium UBA1786
CATAGTATTCCACCTGCCTTTTCTCTTTTCTGTTGGACTTGTAGCTCTTGAAGTTGTTGACGATCGAGTGTCCAACGTTCTTCCTTGGAACAACGCCGTTCCCTTTACCTTCCATATATCATTGCTTTTATGTGTTCGTCCCATGTACCGTCTATGCGGTGCTTTATCTCCTCGAACAGCGACTCGATGTACGCGCAGTTCCTCGCTATGTTGTTCTCCGGCCAGTTGAGGGTGTTCCTGATGAAACCATAACTGTTGGCGTCACGCCTTGCTATCGGAATGTCCCTTATGCGGACACCGGCGATAGGAAGTCCAAGGAGTTTGAAAACCGTCTCATATTCAGTGTACGGGTCCTTCTTCGCCATCCTCTCGCCAGCCGTCTCCCTGTTCCATAAAAGGAGGACCTCCTGCTTGCCCTTTCCTTCATACTCCTGCTGCATGGTGTTGTAGGTCATTAGTGCGGCAGTACGTGACTGGCTGTCGGAGTCCATCGGGAAAATAATCATATCCAGCAATCCCTTCTTGGAAAGATAATACACAGGATCGTTGGGAAGGTAACGCCCCGGGAAGTCAATGAGAAAGTATGTGTCACCCGGAAGACGGGAAGCCTTCTCCTTTTCTCTGCGAAGAGTCTCCGCTATGCTCTCCAGATCACCCGTGCTGAATGCCGCTTTGGCCGCCGCTCGGGTCACCGGATACCATTCCTTCATGTTCTGCTTCGCTTCCCTGGCAAACGTGGAATCCTGATTTACCGAATAAACTTTCATGTCGTTGCTCCGGAATTCGAACAGATGATAGCCGGGAAAGTCCATGTCATAAACGAACACCCTGCATTTCTTCTTATATGCCAGGAATGAGGCAAACATAGCAGTCAAGGTGGACTTACCGGAACCACCTTTCTCGTTGAAGAAAGTGATTGTTTTTACCATCTTGCTTGTAAATTTAATTGCACTTTATTGCTCCAAAATTGGAGTCTGATGCAAATGTAAATAAATTTACACGATTGCAAAAAAAATTACAGATTTTTTTGAGGAAAATCTGCCGGTAAGGAAGATATTATTTTTTTGAAAAGGAGGGATTTCCGAAGAAAGACGGGCCAAGTGCGTTTTTCCGTCCATATCTTTTTCAAGGCAAGAATATATATCAAAAGTTCTATCCGACAGTTCTTATTGATTATTCCAAACTGTCTTCAAAAAATAACATCTACATATGCATTCGGCAATGTATTTGCCAACGATTCTGTAGATTTCCTCGCCATTATTCATGTTACATGCAAAATAATATCAATATATCTTAATATTTTTTGCTCTTAACTTCCCGCACATACTCCCACCACGGTACGGCTTCGCGAAGCATTTCAATAAACGGCTGCTCACCATTGTTTCTGATGAATTCATCTGGAACGGCAGGCTCGGAGAATCTCGCCACATATATATCATCGAAATATCCTTCTAGTTCTTCACGAGTCATACCGAAAC
>DCGE01000036.1:0-835 GCA_002314525.1 Prevotellaceae bacterium UBA1786
GTGTGCTCGATGCTCGTACCAAAGGTGTCAACCAGAAGTACATCAACTCACCGGCATCCGATATCTACGACAAGAGTCGTGAACTCTACGGCCTCTTCCAGGCCAAGAAGGCCATCAAGAAGGAAGACCGTGTATATATGGTCGAGGGCTATACTGATGTCATCTCCATGCATCAGTGTGGGGTGGCAAACGTGGTTGCAAACTCCGGAACGGCACTGACCGAAGGACAGATCAAGCTTCTTCTTCGTTTCACCAACAACATCACCCTTCTCTACGATGGCGATGCGGCTGGAATACATGCTGCCATGCGTGGAACCGACATGCTTCTTGGTGCGGGTATGAATGTCAATATCCTGCTTCTTCCCGATGGCGACGATCCCGACAGCTTTGCCCGTAAACACAATGCAGCTGAGTTCAAGGCTTATGTCGAAGCCAACCAGAAGGACTTCATCACCTTCAAGGTCGACCTGCTCATGGGTGAGGCTGGCAACGACCCGCAGAAGAAGAAAGCACTTATCGACAATATCGTCGAGAGTATTGCATCCATCCCTGAAGAGATAGGCCGTTCGATCTATATCCATCAGTGCAGTGAGATGATGAAGGTCGCTGAGGAAATACTTATCCGTGAGGTCGCAAAGAAGCGAAAGGAGAAGAAGGCAGCCGGTGCCCCAAAGACTCCTGGCACTGATTCTGCCGGTAATCCGACCGAACCTGTCACTCCTGAAGAACCAGCCGGAACCTCTGCACCGTCTGAGCCTGTGTCCGTTCTTCCAACCACCGATACCCGTTTCATCGGACTTGAGAAACTCATCATGCGGATGATAGTCCGCTATGA
>DCGE01000036.1:884-3085 GCA_002314525.1 Prevotellaceae bacterium UBA1786
AGCAAGGTGACTACCACTATCGTTGATTTCATCAATCAGGAACTTGAGATCGACGACCTGCAGTTCCAGTATCCGCTGTATCGCGAGATGCTGTCGCAGGCCGTTGAGGTGGTGCATGACCCTGCACGCAATACACGCCCCAACTGTCTGGCACATCATTTCATGTCCAGTCCCGTCTGCGGCATCAGTCGGGAAGCAGCCGATTTGATGAGCGATCGCTACATCCTGTCGAAGGGAAACAATGATGATGGTTCACCGTCCGAGGGAACACACCCAGCCGAATACGCTATGCACCTCATGCTCGACTACAAGTTCGCAGTCATCGAGGATGCCGTAGAACAAATAAAAAGACAGTTGGCTGACCCAACTGTCGTATCCGATGTCGCGCGTTGTGCTGAGATCATGCGTAATCAGATGATGTACAACGACCTGAAGAAACGCCTTGCTAAGAAACTTGGTGACCGTGTATTGGGTTAGGGAAGGTGAATTCCTTATCCAGTTTCTCGAATTCAAGTTTGAAATCAATTGTCTTTTTCACAGGCTCCCATTCCTTGTTGTTTGCAGTCATCGGAAGCTGGATGTCCTCTTCTTCCTTGACGATTTCAAACGAAATCGGAGCAACCCCCTTGTGCAGCATGTCGATGTCCTTTGCAGCCGCTATCGACAGGTCAATCACACGTCCGCGTCTGTATGGACCGCGGTCAGTGACCTTCACCACAACCGACTTGTTGTTGTTCAGGTTTGTCACCTTGATCTTGGTTCCGAAAGGGAGAGTCTTGTGAGCACAAGTATATTCATGCATATTATATACACTGCCGTTCGCAGTCCTGCGACCGTGGAAGTCAGGTCCGTAATACGAAGCCAATCCATCATATTTCTGTGCCACGACAGGACATGTCATAAACATGCCTGCAATAAACACGATTGCTACGATTATTCTATTCATATTTTCAATTCTTACGGGTCCTAAAAACCCGGCTTAAGCATGCCGATTGAGCCATATAAAAGGCAGAAAGAGCACTATTTTTATTTCTTTTCACCGCAAAATTACAAAATTATTTGGACACTACCAAATTTTTTCTTAACTTTGCACCCACAAAACATCGCGGAGTAGTAGCAGTGGTAGCTCGTCAGGCTCATAACCTGGAGGTCGGTGGTTCGAGTCCACCCTCCGCAACAAACCAAAGTCAGGACCATTTCCTGACTTTTTTTTGATGTGGTAAAACATGTTTTATCTTTTAGATAAAATCTTCACCAAAAAGCCCCGCTATTCTCACGAACCACGGGGGTGAACAAAATTTATTTGTTTAAGAAAAGAAAATTATCAACCTATCTTAATAACTTCAGGTAGTTTCTGAATAATCTGTATTTGTTACATTCGCCTATGCAGTCCTCGGAGCAACCATCGGTGGTAGTGTTCGTATCGCATCCAGCCAACAGCCAACCAACAGTCAACCAACAGCCAAACTACCGAATAATCAATTCAACTTCCTGATTTCGCATGAAGGCTATTTCAAGTCGTTTCACAATCTGATTAATCCTCCTCTCTGTTAGGGTCACATATTTTGGTAACTGTTACTATGTTACCTTTCTCCATCTTTCTGTAAACACCTTTGCTGATCTTTTCCAACTTCCCGTTCTTGCAGTATCGCGACAGCAACATCTTCACGTCAGAACTTTGTCCGGCCCTTGCACGCTCTTCCCTCAACTGGTCGACGGTGAAGGTTCCCGGCAGTTTGTCAAGCAACGGCTCAGCAGTCTTTCTGCTATCGAGGATCACATCGTAAAGACCATCCTCATTCACAAACGATGCAAGCTGCGTTCTTCCGAGGCTGTCGGTGATGGGGTGTTTTGAAACCACCTCATCTGAAAGACGTCTGTTCACCTGCTTACCTTCAAGCTCCAAGGCATAACAAAGAACAGAACGAATCAGCCACCGGCTTAATATGTATGTTCTTTTCCTGCTTGGCATCCGCAATCTCGATTGATGGATAAATGGTGTTCCTGAATACCACCATCTGCCAGGGCGACATCATAGGCGTCAATCCCGAGACCAGCATCCGAAACATCACCCTAGGGCCATCTACCTCATCGTCACCCGCGACGACGAACGCATGATCAAGCACATCACCCGCATAACCCGCGACACCCTCACCCTCTCCTCCGACAACCACGCCTATCCCCCCTTCACCATCTCCACC
>DCGE01000026.1 GCA_002314525.1 Prevotellaceae bacterium UBA1786
GACTTAGTTGCGGATTTGAGGTATTCCTATTAAATGATTCAATATAAGGAGAAAACCTGTTTAGAAAGCATGCTTACCGTAGTTCCAACCTTCAGCATCATAGTATGTACGCAGATGGCGCAGACGGAACATGAAGTCGTCGATGTTTTTTCTGCCATTAGTCCACCCTACCTCAGAAATAGCAGCCAAACGAGGAAGAACCATATATTCAACATGGTTGAACGTGGTGATGTATTCCGTCCAGAGGTTGCACTGAACTCCAACGATATTCTTCTGCTGTGCGGCATCGAGGCCATTGAACGGATCGAGGCTGTAGCATTTGGAGAGAGGAAGATATCCACCGATAGCCAGAGGTTCCTTTTCAGTATCCTTGGTCTGGTAATAGTCAAGATAGCAATAGTCATTAGGAGTGAGTATGGCTTTGTTGCCCATCTTCGCAGCCTTGATGGCTCCACTGCTTCCACGCCAGCTCATGATCGTGGCTGTAGGTGTGACGCCACCTTCGAGGATCTCATCCCAACCGATGATACTGCGACCCTTACTGTTGAGGAAAGCCTCAACACGACGAGTCACGTAGCTCTGCAGTTCTTCTTCGTTTTTCAGGCCTTCGTCCTTAATGCGTTTCTGGCAAAGAGGACAGATCTTCCATTCATCCTTCGGACATTCGTCGCCTCCGATATGTACATACTTTGAAGGGAAGAGTTCGACCACCTCAGAAAGCACTGTCTCCCAGAACTTGAAGCATTCCTCACGACCGGGACATAGGATTTCCGGCATGACACCCCATATCGTACAAACCTTGTAAGGATAGTCCTTCCCGCGGCATCCGAGTTCAGGATATGCAGCAAGCACGGAAACGGAATGACCTGGAATCTCGATTTCAGGGATAACGGTGATGAACCGTTCAGATGCATATTTCACGATTTCCTTGATTTCCTTCTGAGTATAGAAACCACCATATCGAATTCCGTCATTGCTCTTGAAGTCCTTGCCAATCATTGTACCATCTCTCCATGCTCCGATTTCAGTAAGACGCGGATAGGCTTTAATCTCAATTCGCCAGCCCTGATCTTCAGTAAGATGGAAATGGAACGTGTTGAGTTTATGGAGAGCCATGATGTCAAGATATTCCTTGACTTCGTCAACAGAAAAGAAATGACGCGCCACATCAAGGTGTGCACCACGGTAGCCGAATGCAGGAGCATCCTTGATACTGCAGCAAGGTAGAACAATGGTTTCTATTCCGTTCTTTTCGGCATCAGCAGGAATTATCTGACGGATGGACTGCTGAGCGTAGAACTTGCCAGATGCAGAAGAAGAGAAAACTGTTATGCCATTCTCGGAAATAGTGATGTTGTATGCCTCTTCCGGCAGACTTGAATCTGTTTTATACTTTATGGATTTATTGAGTTTGTTCAACTTGACGGAAAATGTACCACCCGACATAACCACACTCTGAGGTTTCGGTACAATGGAAATATCTTCAACAACTGAAACGCCCTTAGCCGAAACAGCTATACACGCCATCAGGAATAAGATTGAGAAGCAAACTCTCATTTTAAAAAGATTAGTCATAATGTTCTGGTTTGAGGTTATAAAACTTGTATTACAATATCAAATGGCAAATATACGATTTTTTTTCAACAACACGAAGAAAAGACAATAAAAGTTTACTTTTTAATGATTAAAAAATCATGTTTCGCAAACTTGCCTTGAAACGAAACACCACTTGTGGCGCTACGATCAAAGAAAAGAAAAACCTTCTGCCGATATCAACCGGCAGAAGGCATTTTAATTTCATATTTGGATTTTGAGATAATTTTTATCAATGTGTTATTTCTTCTTCCAGAGCCTCAATCTCAGAACGGACTTTCCTGTCTGTTGCAATGAGGTTCTCAACCTGTTTGATTGAGTGGATTATCGTAGAGTGGCTGCGTCCTCCAAGATTCTGTCCGATTTGAGTCGTGGAACTATTCGTAAGTTTACTTGCGAAGTAGATAGTATATTGCCTGATCTGTGAAAGCGGCTGACGACGACTGTCAGAGCAGAGTTCTGTTTCCTTGACATTGAAATGACTGCAAATCACCCTCTTGATATCAGCAATGCTGATTGGTTCCGTTGAAACAGTCACAAATTTTGGCAGTACCTTATCGACCAGCTTCATGTTGATCGGAATCTGATAGACTGCAGAATATGCATTAAGTGAATTGATTATGCCTTCCAGATCACGGATGCTTTCGTTCACGTTGTCAGCTATATAGTTTACTACAGCCTCCGGAACGTTCAGATTGCCTGTCTTGACACGATGCTGAAGAATTGCTCTACGCAAGCTGCGTTCAGGTTTTTCGATCTCGGCCTGAAGTCCCCACTTGAATCGGGTAAGAAGTCTATCCTCCAGTCCATCAATCTCAGAAGGAGAACGATCAGAAGTGAGAATCAGCTGTTTGTGATTCAAATGCAGATGGTTGAAGATATGGAAGAACGTATTCTGAGTTTGCGTCTTACCTGACAATTCATGAATGTCGTCAATGATCAGTACATCGATTGTCTGGTAGAAGTTGATGAACTCCGGAATCTTGTTATCCTTATGAGCATTGGCAAACTGAACATAGAAGAGGTGCGCGGAAATATACAAGACCCTCATATCAGGATGCTGTTCCTTGGTACGCTGACCTATGGCATTTGCCAGGTGAGTCTTTCCGCAACCTGACGGTCCGAAAATGAAAAGAGGATTAAACGTCTTTGCGGGATTTGCAGAGATAGCCAGTCCTACAGTCCGAGCAAGTCTGTTGCTGTCACCTTCGATAAAATTATCAAATGAATACTGAGCACACAGATGGGAATCAAAAGGCTCATCAGCAGTCTTCTTGTTCTCTACAGGCACGTCACGAGTCGTCAACTTTTCAGGCGATGCCTGCAGAACTTGATCAGGAGCTTCAGCCGACTCAAGTACTCTATATACTACCTGAACATTTCTGCCAAAGGTTTCAGTCACTGCACTTGTCATCAAACCCAGATAATTCTCCTCAATATAGTCACCGACAAAACGATTTGGAATCTGTAGAGTAAGTCTTTCGCCATCGAAATCCACAAAACTGACACATGAGAACCACGTGTCATAATTTTGATTTGATATCTGGGCTTTAATTATATTGATACATTCAACCCACTTTGCATTCAACTCTGTATTCATTCCAACTTACTGATAAAATTCTATGCTTTTTCAATTCAGCGATGCAAAGTTCACTATTTTTTTTGGAATTACCAAATAAGCAAAATCGTCGGTTTAATAACGACACTTTTAATCATGTTTTTTTCAGTGATTTACACATTTGTAAAAATGTATATAGAAATGGGTATTTACTTTTAGTCAACATTCTGTAAATAAGAGCTTTATTATAAAAATATCAATTCATTTTCTTATCAATAAGCCACTATAAAATGCACTTGTAGCACTGATTTCGGAATTGATATTAGCAATTGCATAGCGAACTATTTATTTAGACAAAATTTAGTTTATGCGTAATATCCATCATGAAACGAATGATGAAGTATCCCTTTTTGCAGAATAAAAACAGGCGCCTGAATTGACGCCCGATTTGTTATTTTTCTTTTTTTCCGAATATAGAGAAATGCACATATCTCTTTGGATGTTCTTTCAGATCAAGGAGGAGATTCGATGCATTATTCAGTGTAGAGTCAAGATGAACATAAGCCGAAGAATCATTCATCAGTCTGCCCAGAGTAGAAGACCGGCTGTTCAGTTTCTGTGAAAGCGAGCAAGTAAGACCGTTCAGATTCTGAACAGCAGTATTTGCAGAAGTCAAAGTTTCATCTGCCTTCTCTGCCAATGACTGGATATTAACATTACGCAGTTGTGACGTCGTTGCACTGACATCATCCATTACCTTATCTGCCTTTTTCATCATTCCGGGCACATTATTATTTACCGATGCCATCAGTTGACTCAGGTCGGATGATGATGTTTTCAGTTCCTCGGTAATACATTCCACATTTTGCAACGAAGCTCTTAATGAAGGGTCATTGGCCAATGCGTTCAGTGCTGAAATCAGAGAATCCACCTTAGGTATCATTGCCTTGATATCAGGTATCATCTCACCGGCAGCACTCAGAACGTCAGCCCCACCGCCGGAGCCAAGAATAGTATCACCCGAAGCAAGAAGCCTTGAAGGATCAGAACCAAGGACAATATTCAGTTTCGGTGCACCTAACATATCTTTATGAATTGTTGCACGAGAGCCTACCGGAAGAGTCAGGCCATCAATGATTTCTGCAGCAACAATGATTTCCTGTGCAGCCTGATTATAGTCCATTGACTTCACCGAACCGATCTTCAGTCCGTTGGAAATAACATCTCCGGCTACCAGCAGACCATTGACATTATCCATCTTGACATAATAGATATTGTCTGTATGGAACAGCTTCAGTCCTTTAAGGAAGATGATTCCGAAATAAACTATCAAGATAGCCAATATGGCTGTAATACCAATTTTAATTTCCTTTGTGAGCTTCATCATTCTATTTGTTATTCTTTTTCCACAGCTGGATTGCAGTATAAGTTTCTATATGTGTTCCATCGTTGAACGCCACGATAAAACTTTGAGGGAATTTGTCCAGGATATCTTTTCTCATACGCAGGATCTCGTTATAGTCCGACGTTGCACCATAAGTATATTTATACATTCCGTTTTCCTGGAAAAATTGTGGTTCCAAGCCCTTCAATTGCGGACTTCCAGACTTTATCATGTTCTGGGAAGCAAATATCTGGACTTTGAACTGTATGCCTTTTTGCGTTTCGGGATTAACAGAATTATGATCTTGTGAAGTTACGGGAGTAGAAACATGCTGACTCTGTTCAACCGATTCCACAGGTTTTGTCTGCTCCGAAGCATTTTGTAACTCTTCCGACCCGATTTTCTCCATGTTCGACATACGTCCGGTATGACGCGCCTTGTAGGTTGCCACCGCATTGAACAAACATTTTGCGATTATTGTCTGACCTGCATCCGTGAGAAGGAACTGTTCATCTGGACGAGAACATATAAAACCCACCTCCACCAAGACACTTGGCATGTATGTCCACCTCAGTACGGCCAGATTTGCCTGAAGCACTCCCATATCCTTTCTGCCTCCTGTATTGACAAGCTCTTTCTGACACAAAGTGGCAAAATCCACACTCTCCTGCATATCTCTGTCCTGCATCAGTTCGAACATGATATCGCTCTCTGACGACGCATCATTGGCAAGTGAATAGACTTCCTTGCCATCAGCTTCATACTGAAGGACTGAGTTTTCACGTTTTTCGACTTCGAGGTTCTCCTGAGCAGTACGCAGCGTCAGAGTGTATGCCTGAACACCGACCGGCTGACTTGTCTTTCTGTTTTCAACCGAGTTGGTATGTATCGATAGGAACAGATCGGCTTTTGCCTTATTGGCAATATCGGCTCTTCCCTGCAGAGTGACAAAGAAATCCTTGTCACGTGTATATATCAATTTAATATCAGAACAGTTTGACTTAATCAGGTTTCCGACCTTAAGTGCAATGGCAAGGTTGATATCCTTCTCACGACTTGAAGGTGACGACCCGATTGCACCATGATCGCGTCCTCCATGGCCGGCATCAATGACGACAACAAACTTGCCATCATCTGCATAAGCCCTTTGACTTCGGCCAAGGCAGAACAGCAACGCTATTCCTAATATATAATATATATAGCTCTTCTGCATCCGGAAAGAATCAGAGTTTAGTCAGTGACTCACGGAGTGATGCAATCTTTGATTCTGCATCAGAAAGTTTCTTCTTTTCCAACTCAACAACCTGAGCAGGCGCATTCTGTACGAATCTTTCGTTTGAAAGTTTTTTCTGGATGCCCATCATGAAACCCTCGAGACGTTTGATCTCTGCCTCCATCTTTTCCTTCTCTGCCGACGTATCAATCAGACCAGAGAGCGGAACAGCATATTCAGAAGTGCCGACAAGGAATGACAAAGAGCCATCGGAGACAGCATCGACATTCTTTATCTCGCAGATATTTGCGAGTTTCATCACAAGTTCAGCATGGCAGACCGTATTATGAGATTCAAGTACCAAAGGCTCCTTTGGCGAGATGTTCTTCTGATTCCTGATTGCACGGATACCTGATATCACGTTCTTTGTCTCATCCATAGAAGTGAGCAGACTCCTGTCTTCAGCCGAAACATCAGAGAGTTTCAATGTACTTGTCATGATACTGCCTTTCTTTCCGTCTGTCACCGCCTGATAAAGTTCTTCCGTGATGAACGGCATGAATGGATGGAGTTCCTTCATCAGAATCTCGAAGAAGTTCTGAGTGGCATCATATGTAAAGCGATCAACAGGTTTCTGATATGCTGGTTTTATCATTTCAAGATACCAACCGGAGAATTCATCCGTAAACAATCTGAAGACTGCCATCAATGCTTCACTGAGACGATACTTCGAATAGAGGTCTTCTATTTCCTTCACAGTTTCCTTCAACTTAGCCTCAAACCACTTTATCGCTTCCGCATTCTGTTGAGGAGCATCCGTTTCTTCTACTTCCCAGCCTGAAACCAATCGGTATGCATTCCATATCTTGTTACAGAACGCAGCACCTTGCTTACAGAGACTCTCATCGAAAAGGATATCATTTCCAGCCGGTGCACTGAGCAGCATACCCATTCTCACACCATCGGCACCAAACTGTTCCATCAGTTTGATAGGATCAGGTGAATTGCCGAGCGACTTTGACATCTTTCTGCCGAGTTTGTCTCGTACGATACCAGTGAAATACACATCACGGAACGGAACGTCGTGCATGTATTCTTCACCAGCCATAATCATACGGGCAACCCAGAAGAATATGATATCCGGACCTGTTACCAACACTGAAGTCGGATAATAGTATTTGATTTCCTCATTGCCTGGCTCATTAATACCCTTGAACAGAGAGATAGGCCACAGCCAAGAAGAGAACCAAGTATCCAGTGCATCTTCATCGTGGCGGAGTTGGTCTATTGTGATATTCTCGAAACCCTCAATCTTTCTTGCATCGGCTAAGGCTTCTTCTGCAGTAAGTGCAACAACGAACTTTTCTTCCTCATCCTCTGCAGTCGGGAGGAAGTAGGCAGGAATGCGATGTCCCCACCAGAGCTGACGCGAAATACACCAGTCTCTGATTCCGTTCAGCCAGTGAAGATAGGTCTTGTCAAAGTTCTCGGGAACAAAGGTGAGTTCCTTCTTCTCGATTGCTGCGATTGCAGGCTTTGCAAGCTCCTCCATGGCAACGAACCACTGGGGCTTAATCATAGGCTCAACTGTGGTGCCACAACGATCGTGTGTACCAACGTTGTGAGCATGGGGAACAACCTTTACAAGAAGTCCCTGTGCCTCAAGATCTGCAACCAGCGCCTTACGGCATTCGTAGCGGTCCATACCCACGTACTTTCCAGCCTTGTCATTCATGGTTGCATCATCGTTTATAACAATAATCTGCTCAAGATCATGACGCTTTCCAACCTCAAAGTCGTTGGGGTCATGTGCCGGCGTAATCTTAACTACACCGGTACCAAATTCCATATCTACATAGCTGTCTTCTACAACAGGGATTGGCTTGTTAACGATTGGAAGCCATACCTGTCTGCCATGCAAATAAGTATATCTTTCATCTGCAGGGTTAACAGCAACAGCTGTATCTCCGAGCATTGTTTCCGGTCTGGTTGTTGCAAATTCCAAAAATTCAGTAGTAGAAGGATTTCCGTTTTCATCTACTAATGGATATTTGATATGCCAGAAATGTCCGGCCTGTTCTTCATACTGAACTTCAGCATCCGAAATAGAAGTATTACATACAGGACACCAGTTAATAATACGTGATCCTTTGTAAATCCATCCTTTTTCA
>DCGE01000151.1:0-2230 GCA_002314525.1 Prevotellaceae bacterium UBA1786
TTTGGTGTATGTATGTATGCAAAATAAAGGATATAAACAAACGTAGCGTACTGAAAGGAACTCGATTTCTGCTTTTAGGCAACGGGGAGGATATCTATGAATACTTGCCTGGTATGACTATCGCATCACTCGAAATGTCGGATGAACCATATTTTTATTCTTTGCACTTCTGCATGTCCTTGTCGATGGCGGAGCGGGGTACTCCGAGTTCGAGGCAGCGCTGGAAGTCCTGTAGCGCCTGTGAATACCGATGAGCGTCGGAGTTGAGGTAGGCTCGTCGGAGGATGTAGTTCTTGTTGGTGGGTTCAAGTTCAATGGCTTTGTCGATGTCTTGCATGGCAAGTTCCTGACGGCCTTTCTTGGCTTGGTTGTCGGAACGCATGGAATAGAGTTCGGCTTTGTCGGGGAACATGCCGATAAGGATGTCGATCTGCCGTTCTGCTTCGGGAACGTGGTTGGTCTCAAGCATGATGATGGTCTTGCCCAGCAGTGCAGCATACTCCTTGGGATTGACTGCCAACGCCTTGTCGAGGTACTGACTGGCTTCGGCATAGCGCGACATCTTGGTGTAGGCATAGCCGATGGCAGAGTTGTATTCGGCATTGCGAGGGTCTTGTTCGGCAAGACGTTTGTAGTCGGAGACAGCCAGCTGGTACTGTCCTGTCTTCAGGTACAGGTTGGCTCGTGAACGTAGGAAAGCCGGAGTACCCGGATACTGTAGCACGGCTTTGCTGTAGGAGGTGATTGCTTCCTCGAACAATCCCTGACTTTCCTTTATCTTTCCGATGTTGGAATGGATGAGTGCGTTGCGTGAGTCGTTGGGACTGATTCTGAGAGCTTGATTGAACAGACCTTCAGCCTTCTGCAGGCTGTCGTTCTCAACGGCTTTCAGTGCTTCCTCGACCTTTGCAAGGTATTCATCCTGAGCAAATGTGCTCAGGGCCAGCAGCCAGCAGCCCGTAGCCAGCAGTCCTCTCTTAATACCCTTCACGATACTTGCTTTCATCTTCGTCGTGCAACATTGAAAGATAGGAGTTGTAGCGGCTTTGACTGATGTCATGATGTTCGAGTGCTTCGAGTACGGCACATCCTGGCTCGTGGGTGTGGGTGCAGTTATTGAAACGGCATCCCTTGGAATACTCGAAAATCTCCTTGAAATAATCACCGATATCCTCCTTTTCCATGTCGAAGGTACCGAAGCCCTTGATTCCGGGAGTATCGATGATGAACCCTCCGCTGTCATTCGGCAGACGGAACATTTCGGAATAGGTGGTTGTATGTTTTCCGGTGTCGTAGGCATCGGAAATCTCGGCTGTCCTGAGTCCGAGATCTGGTATCAGATGGTTGATGATAGTCGATTTGCCGACACCGCTATGTCCTGAGAAAAGGGTGATCTTTCCGCTGAGGACCTGACGGAGTTCATCGATGCCGTCATCGTGCTCTGCCGAGATTGCCAAACACTTGTAGCCGACAGTCTCATACAGATTGATCATGGCAGCCAACAAGGCATTGTCGTCTTCGTCGTAGATGTCTTTCTTGTTGAAGACAAGCACGGCGGGTATATCGTATGCCTCGGCATTGGCAAGAAAACGATCAATGAATGTCGTGGTGGTAACCGGATGGTTTATCGTCACCACCAAGACACATTGATCAAGGTTCGCAGCAAGTATGTGCGATTGTTTGGAGAGGTTGATGGACTTGCGTACTATGTAGTTCTTACGTTCCTCGACGTTGGAAATCATACCGTCGCTGAACTCCACCCTGTCGCCTATGACGACGGGGGAAGTGGAACGGATGCCCTTGATGCGGAAGTTGCCCTTGACAGTACAAGTCTCAAGGGTTCCTTCGTCAGACAATACGGCATACCAAGTCCCAGTACACTTTACTACCAGTCCTTTCACTCCTAACTCCTAACTGCAAGCTCTGCTTGCCTATACCGTCATTATCTCCTTGTTCTTTTCTTCGAGAACTTGGTCAATCTTCTTGATGTATTTGTCATGGAGTTTCTGGCAATCGCCTTCGGCATCCTTCTCAACATCCTCAGGCACACCGTTCTTCACACTCTTCTTGAGCGATTCGATACAGTCGCGTCGGGTGTTGCGGATACTGATCTTGGCACTCTCAGCCTCCTTGGCACACTGTTTCACCAAGTCCTTACGGCGTTCCTCTGTCAGGACAGGAATACCCAGACGGATCTGTTCACCGTTGTTCTCAGGCATGATACCGACAG
>DCGE01000151.1:2242-2652 GCA_002314525.1 Prevotellaceae bacterium UBA1786
AGTCGATGATGGCCTTCTCGATGACCTTCAGCATACTGCGGTCCCATGGTTTGATGACGATACTGCGAGCATCAGGCACACTGAGGTTTGCTACGTTGCTCAAAGGCATCATTGCTCCATAGGAGTCAACCCTGATACCATCGAGGATATGTACGTTGGCACGTCCGGCACGGATACGGCTCAGTTTCTCGTCGAGAGCCATAACTGCCATCTCCATATTCTCCTCAGCCTCACTGAGGAATTGTTTAACTTCTTCCATTGTTGTTGTGGTTTATTGGTTGTTCTAGCTATTCTAGGTATTCTAGCAATACTAGCAATGCTAGCTATTCTAGATATGCTAGAGGTGACTCATTAATTTAATATCTTGCATCCTTCACATGGTTTCAGCTGCTTGAAGAAGTCGTTGCCCT
>DCGE01000151.1:2761-2918 GCA_002314525.1 Prevotellaceae bacterium UBA1786
TCTTGATGTTGTTCTGGGCAAGGATTGCAGCAGGTCCACCGATGCTTCCGAGATAGAAACCACCGTGTTTCTTGCAGGCATTGGTAACGTCGATTGAGCGGTTGCCTTTAGCGAGCATGATGCGTGAGCCGCCATTGTCCTGGAACTCGTCAACGTA
>DCGE01000207.1 GCA_002314525.1 Prevotellaceae bacterium UBA1786
TGTTCCAGCTGTTCCATCCCATCTGAGGAGTTTTTGCAAGGCCTTCCCATTTCTGTGCAGAAGCGAACTGAGGGAAAACAAATGCAGCAACAATCGCCGCAACGAAGAATCTTTTCATATTGCTTAATTAGTTTTAGTTCTAGGGACAGCCATGAGCACATCGCCCGGCTTTAGCACAGTCTGGGCATTAGGGATGATAACTTCGTCTTTTCTTCTGAGCATGATAACGAGCATCTCGTTTGCCTTAGCAAAGTCCCTGATGTCCTTTCCTTCCCACTGGCTACCTTCCGAAATCGGGAATGAGCGAACCATCGCATTGACCGTATCTGAATAATGATTCATTGCGACAATAACAACATCACCCGTCTCAAGTATCAAGTGCCCATTAGGGACAAGGCTAGAGTCTCCTCTGATAACCCTCACAACAAGGATATCTCTAGGCAGCTGCAGATCTTTGATTCTCATCCCGTTCCATGGCGTATTCTCTCTAATTGTCACCTTTCCAAAAGACAATTCGTCCGTCTCCGCGAAGTCACTGAAAGTCTTAAGGTCATTAGAGTTAGGGTCTGTCGCCTTGAACAGCTTAGCCGCCATAGGAATGAGGGATCCCTGACCAGCTATCGAGATGAGAACAATCACAAAGACAATGCTGAAAATATCATGCTGAAGGCAGTCAAGTTCAGTAACTGCCATGATAGCGAACACAATCGACGCAGCTCCTCTCAATCCGACAAATGAGACGAACCCCATCATCTTGGCAGTATATTGTCTGAATGGAGCCATAATAGAGAATACCGCGATAGGCCTCGCAACCAAACTGATAAATGCAAACAGGATCAATGCCGTTGGCAGAACCATGATAAGACGGTGCCCGATTGCCATAAAACCTAGCAGGAAGAAAATCACAATCTGCATCAGGTCTGTGACAGCATCAAAAAACGGCACGAGAGCCTTTCTTCCAGGGAAGTTCAAGTTACCAAGGACAATACCGACGATGTACACACTTAGGAAACCATTGCCACCAACAGCAGATGGCAGTGCATATGCAATGATGGCCACAGCAAAGATAAACAACGAGTCAAATCCCGTATGTGTAAAATGGTATCTCTTCAGGAAATATGCTGAGCCCATCGCTATCAATGCACCGAACAAAGCTCCGAAGAACAACTGCGCGAACACCGTCCAAACAATCATCCCCCCAGTCGCAGTCCCCTTGATCACTGAGATAAATATCGCCGTAAGCATGTATGAGCATGGGTCGTTGGAGCCACTCTCAATCTCAAGCGCAGGAGCCAGTCTCCTCTTCAATCCGAGATTGCGCGTCCTCAGTATTGAAAACACCGTCGCCGCATCGGTAGAGCAGATGACCGAGCCCATCAAGAAACTCTCTGCAGCTCCCCACCTAAGCACAAAATGGCAGAACACGCCCACCAATGAGGCAGTCATCACCACTCCCAAAGAAGCCAGCAAGCTCGCCTCCTTAATTACAGGCTTCGCTGATGACCATCTCGTTCCGAATCCACCGTAAAACATCACAAAAATCAATGCTACGGTACATACATCACTGATCGTCCTCCCATAATTGGCCATCGCATCCTCAAACGCTAGCCCTGCAAGGAGTCCAAACACAATGAAAAGCAGCAAAACAGGAATACCAACCTTCGAGGAAAGGTTGTTAAGGAAGATGCACGTAAATACGATTAATGCAAATATGATCAGAAGGAGTGCCATATGTTGCAAAGATAATCAATTATTCCTTGAATTGGAACCAACCAGTGGAGACAGAGCTCATTCCGGCAACAATACCGAAACCGTCCTTCACATTTGTCCAGTTTAGGACTGTTGGGGCGAGCCCCATCTGACCGAAATCATTGTCATCCATATCCGCCTGGTTATTCATATAGGTGCACAGGTCTTCATGGATGCCATACACATGGAATTCATATTCGTATGTAATCTTGACATGCTCGGCCTCTTCAATCCATTCCCTCTCCCCTGTTGTTTCGTTCACATGCCACTGTCCATTTTTTCTATCGTATTCCATGACATTGGCATAATAAATAGTCGAATATATAGGGAAACGCATCCTGTGCCAACCATTCTCTAGCGTTTCGGTATCCGAATCCTTCCAGTAGTATATCCTGCTATTGTTGTACATCTGACTATGCAGTCTGCTAACCATGTCTCCGGCAATACCGCTCCTGTATTCCCGTTTGAAATGGTTGACATATCCTCCATCGTACTCTTTTGTGGTCGTTTCTCCTGCTTTATTCGTGGTCTCAACAGTAGAATGGTAATCCGGAACTATGGCCATGTTTTCAGGGTACTTGTCAGCACAATAATCAAGTATGACCTCTTCATTGACTCTCGAAAATTTGAAATCCTTGAGTGCTGGAGGTATCACCGTCTCCGATTCCGCTACGCACCCGTCACCAAGATCGATCTTTACAGTCACAGTTTCTCCAGGATTGAATCTCCTATGTACATAAGCGAGTGATTTGCTGTCATTCTTCGCCTCAACCGGAGTTCCGTCCACTTCGATACTGACAGCCGCAGAGACATCCTCCACAAAACTGTTCAGGTTCTGGTCGGCAATCATCATCTGCGACGGATATGCCCTGAAAATCTTCACCATTGACGAGTCATCACCGCAAGGAAGAAACTCAATGAACGCACGCGGATGCGTGTCGAGGCCTTTCAACTTGAACTCTTTTTCGCATGACATAACCGACATTAGAATAGCCGATGCGAGCATTATTCTTATGATTGTATGTTTCATGATTTTCTAGAACTTAAGTGTGTAGCTGAATGAAGGGATGATAGGAATGAGGCCATAATACTTTGCAGTAATCT
>DCGE01000211.1:0-296 GCA_002314525.1 Prevotellaceae bacterium UBA1786
GCAAAAAAATGTTAGTTTTTAGTTGCAAAATCGATTTTATGAGTTAGGAAATCCCACCTTGTAGGCATCGGCGTCACCAGTAATACGTACCGGCAGCGAGAATGAGAATGTAGCCAAACCGTTGGCATTGATTGCAAGAGATGTTGCTTCGACGTATGTGCCATAAACGACCTCAAGTGTTGAACCTTCGGTCAGCGGCAATCAATTGTCACTATGTCCTCTTTGACGTCAAAAATGGCTGAGTTTTTTGCTGATGACACAAAAAAATGTTAACTTTGCCGGAAATTATAGGAAAC
>DCGE01000211.1:329-497 GCA_002314525.1 Prevotellaceae bacterium UBA1786
AAACTGACATTATGAAAAGATTATTATTTTCTGCAATTTTGCTTTGTTTGTGTGGGATGGCAAGCGCCACAGTGGATTTCGACAAGTATTTCGAGGACCGTACACTCCGACTTGACTACACGTTCTGCGGAGACAACCGCAGCCAGCAGATATTCGTCGATGAACTCT
>DCGE01000211.1:540-2520 GCA_002314525.1 Prevotellaceae bacterium UBA1786
GCTGCTGAAGGGCAATGGACAAGTAATAGTGACCGACACGCTCAGCCATGAAACGCTATATGTGTATTCATTCAGCGATCTCTTTCAGGAATGGCAGTGCTACGAAGAAGCATCACGTGTGAAGAGGTCGTTTGAGAACACAGTTCTCGTTCCTTTTCCACGTCAGAGTGTAGATGTTACGGTAAAGATCTTTGACAAACACGGCAAGGAAAGTGCAACCCTGACCCACAGAGTTGACCCTAAGGACATCCTCATCCGTAAGATAGGCAAGAAGACCCAACCGTGGAAGTACATCCGCAAGAACGGCAACAGCAAGGATAAGATTGACGTGGCCTTCGTAGCCGAGGGATACACCGAGAGTGAGATGGAGAATTTCTACAAAGACTGCGACATTGCCATCAATGCCATCGTCTCGCACGAGCCGTTCAAGTCGATGCAGGACCGATTCAACTTCATTGCAGTAGCATGTCCTTCGGAGGAAAGCGGCATCACATCACCTCATGACGGCAAATGGGTGAACACAGCACTGAAAAGCCACTACGACACATTCTACACAGAGCGCTACCTTACCACGCTCAAGGTAAAGAACCTCAATAACATGCTTGCCGGCATTCCTTATGAGCACATCTTCATACTTGCCAACACGACGACATACGGCGGAGGTGGAATATACAACAGCTACACCATCAGTTCGGTTCACAACGAGAGGAGTCTGCCAGTCATCGTACATGAGTTCGGTCACAGTTTCGGAGGCCTTGCCGACGAGTACTTCTACGATGACATGTTTGAGGAATGGTACCCTGCCGATACCGAACCTTGGGAACCGAACATCACCACCCTGTTCAATTTCGACCTGAAGTGGAAGGACATGCTTTCGGAAAAGGTACTGAAGGGCATCCCGAACAAGGCCGACGGCAAGGACATCTACACCAAGCTCGGGGTGTATGAAGGTGCGGGCTATCAGTCGAAAGGTGCCTACAGACCTGTTCAGGCATGCCGCATGCGCAACAATGAAGCACCAGGTTTCTGTCCTGTATGCCAAAGAGCCATCAAGAGAATGATAGAGTATTACGTAGGAAACTGATGAAGCCTGCAGCATGAATCCAAGAGTCCTTATTATATATACCGGCGGTACCATCGGTATGATCCGCAACGCAGAGAGCGGTGCTCTCGAGACGTTCAACTTCGACAATCTCAGCCGTCACGTGCCTGAGATGCAGTCGTTCGGCTACCGGATTGACAACTACCAGTTCGACCCTCCTATCGATTCTTCCGACATGAATCCTTCACTTTGGACAAGACTCGTGGATATCATCTCCAGTCGCTACGACGACTACGACGGGTTCGTCATACTTCACGGCACCGACACTATGGCCTACACGGCATCAGCCCTCAGTTTCATGCTCGAAGGACTGTCGAAGCCAGTCATACTCACCGGCAGTCAGCTGCCTATCGACATACTCCGTACTGACGGCAAGGAGAACCTGCTCACAGCCATAGAACTCGCAGCCGCCAAAGACGCACAGGGACGCGCACGGGTGCCGGAGGTGTGTGTGTTCTTCGAGAGAAAGCTACTTCGCGGCAACCGTGTCACAAAAGCCGATGCAGAGCAGTTCGATGCCTTCTGTTCCTATAACTGCCAGCCATTGGCAACAGTGGGTATCAACATCAACTACAACGACAGCCTCATCCATCACCCAGAGCCCAACGAGCCGTTCCGTCCGCAGTCAGATACCTACAACGGCATACTGGCCATCACCCTTTTCCCGGGAATCAGACGTCAGCTGATTGAAGACGTGATGAAGATACAATATATAAAAGGTATCATACTCCGCACCTTCGGTTCGGGTAATGCACCGAGACTTCAGTGGCTCACCGATGCCCTCACCAAAGCATCGGAAGACGGCAAGGTAATAGTCAACGTCACTCAGTGTCAAGGTGGTTCGGTTGCCATGGGCCGATACGAGACCGGACTTCAGC
>DCGE01000003.1:0-1928 GCA_002314525.1 Prevotellaceae bacterium UBA1786
GCATAGTTGCCGAAGGTCTTCAGGAGCCTGACTCTGCGGTCTTCCTCAGCCGGATCGCTGTGCTTAGGCCAGTTGGCGATGTTGGACAGTTTAGGCTTCGGCATGATGGCTTCGGCGTTGTAGTCGTTGCATCCTTCGAGTGCACTGCGGTCGGTACAAACCTTGCTCCAGAGGAGATAGTGGAGGAGATTGGCCTTTTTCTCGTCCATGTCGATCTCGTTGATCTTATGGCATACAACTGAGTCGGATGGATAGGCCACTGCTGAATCAGGGTCACGCTTGAGGAGGTATGCATTGAGGCCGTCGAAGGTGAGGTACTTAGGGTCGATGAGCGTTTCTGCGAACATCTCGCTGTAACGTTTCGTGTCCTTCGATACGAGCATACGACGGACGATGTATGTCTCGACGAGGCTGAATATTCTGTTGCGCTCAACGACATCCTTCTGGTTCTTCAGGACATAGAGCACGTATGGCACGAGCACGTTCTGGCCGCTGTTGATGAGGCACGAGATCCTTGAGATGGAACCACCGGCCGTGATCGGTTTGTCGAGGATGTCGTTGCTGAGATACTCACGGTAGAGCTTTGCATACTCCACGATATCATTTGCTAGTGCGAGCTTGTCCTCTCCGAAACGGTTGCAAAATGCCTTGCAGGTCTCGAAGGTCTCATTCTCCTTAACGAACTTGGTTCTGTCGTTGGCAATGAACATATCCTTGTATTCCCACATCTTGATACGGACGTAGTTGTAGAAGAACTTCTCGGTCACGAGATTGGCCTTTACCTTCTCGCTTCCCTGGGATTCCTTCCAGAACTTGCGGTTGATGCCGGTGTCGAACTCTTCCTTCCATGTTTTAGAATAGATGTCTTCATCTTCGGGACCATAGAGGAAGTTCTTGATGAGTTCGTCGGTGGTGAGTGGAAGGCCGAGGGAGTTGATGGAGTCGAAGATGGCCTGTTCGGAATCTTCATCACCAAGGGTAATCACTGCAAAGTTCACACATCCCTTGATGAGCTTGATAATCTCATCGCATTCCTTCTCGCTGAGAGACATGACATACTCTCTGAACTCGTTGTAGGCATTGATGATTTCAGATGGCTCATTCCACTGGATTTCGGAGAGCACATCCTTGAACATGACTTCTCTGAATGCATTGCGATCAGCAAAGCCATGACGGAGGATCGGGGATGGAATGCCGGCTATTTCGTTGAAATAGTCACGGCTGAACATTTCGTTCTTGCCGGCTCTGAGATGGAGAGCCTTGAGAAAGATCATCATGGTGGTGAGTCTCTGCTGGCCATCGACAACGAGGTACTTCTCGTTGATTCCTTGTTTGCGTTCATCGTTGGAGATTGTGAAATCCTTGAGGATGATAGGGCCGAAGAAGTAGTTGAAATCGTCCTTTCCCAATGAACTCATGTCCTTGATGAAACGTTCACGATTGCATTTATGCCATTCGTAGTTCCTCTGATAGTAAGGGATTGCGAGAGATACTTCGTTTTTCAACACTCCTGATACTGAACTCTTGTGTGCGTCCATAGTTTTTTGTTTTTTAGGGTTTATAAATTTGTTTGTTTTATGTGTTCTTCTGTTTCAATAATACGTACTGTTTTTCGAAGTCCAAACCTGTGGGGAAAGTTTTTTTTGAAAAATAAACTTATTGTATTCACACCGTATTAATAATGCCCCCCCGGTGTCAAAAGTGTCAAAAGTGTCAGGTGTCACGGGGAGCCTGCGGCACGTTAGCTTTGGTTTCGACAAGCTCACCATGAATTGGCTGTGGTTTCGACAAGCTCACCACGAATTGGCCGTTGGCTGACTGGCGCGGTGGGGGGGGGCAGAAATGGGGAAATGTAATAATCATATGGCACAGTCTTTATTTATGGTCCATTTTTTTAGCAATGAGCTGTTGCAGATATCTTTCTCTTT
>DCGE01000003.1:2035-2841 GCA_002314525.1 Prevotellaceae bacterium UBA1786
ACCAGTTTGGTTGCATATGACATTCCCAGCAGCCAGCATAATCGCCATACAACATGTGTGGACGATACTGTGATGGCAACTGGCCAGTTGATTGAAGTATATCTAGGGTGTCGGTGAAGACCTTCAATTCAAGTCCTCGTTTGACGCAGCGTTTGAGTGATTTCTTAAACTGCCCGGTATATGTAACAGAATACATGTTCTCAACCGAATATTTGATTTACAAGATCAGCAGAATTCTCTGCATGGTAGATCCTGCCATTCTTGATATCGTCGAGTCCTCGTTGGATGCCGCTCTTCTTTCGTGAAGTCATGACACTCATCTTCCATCCCATGCCCGAGATTAACTTTTTAAGCATGGAGAAATCTGCAGTCGGAAGTGTAACTTGTATAGTTATTGTATTCATATTGGCGTATTTTTCTGCAAAGATAATAACTATTTTCTTAACCTCCAAAAGATTTCGACAAAAACATGGCTACAAGGTAAAGTGGACCGATGGACGAGTCCTTCGACCATTCGACTGACTCATGGCAGGCAAGGCTCAGGAGCCAAGACGAGGGACGAGAGAGGAGGTGTGAGTGGGTGTGTTCGGGGAATTTGTTATCACCGATACCACAAAAAAACAGGAAAGAATGTTTGGTGTTATGAAAAGATTGGGTATTATTGTAGTGTAAACCAATAAAATCTAGAAGTATGGCAAACAAGAAGAGTGACGTAAAGTCGAAACAGGAGTTCATTAAAGTATTGGAAGACCGTGGATTCAAGGCTGAAGTGGTTTCGGCGCCTGCCGATATCAAGGCTGAGAAGG
>DCGE01000061.1 GCA_002314525.1 Prevotellaceae bacterium UBA1786
CAGCAGGAGAACAAATACCAGCGGGTTCCAGGCACTGTAGAGTATGCCGACTTCAAGTCGATGGCCGACAGCGGCTACATCACCGATGCTCCGGATATCTGCTACGATGAGCTCTACGACCTCAAGACCGACCCAAACGAACTCCACAACCTCATCGACGACCCTCGTTACGCCAAGATCAGGAAACGTCTGCAAAAGCGCCTCGACCACTACCGCAAGTCACTCCGGATTGACGAGTATTAAGACTGCCGCTTCACAATCACAATGAGACACCAAATATGGATAATTATCCTTCTACTGCAGCTTGCAGGCACCTACACACATGCAGCAGACAGAAACGACGTATTCGCTGAATACCTCAGGACCGTCTGTGCTAAGTCGAAGAACTACGGCAGGAAAGTACAGGTCTTCGGAGGCAGCCTGTCTGTCAAACATGAATCGGAGACCGCCAAGCAGTACTGGAAGGAATTCCTCAACCTTTCCATCCAATCATGCGGAAGATGTGGTGCCGGCTATGCTATGGACTCATCTCAATTGGTCAACCTCGCAGCCGACAACGGATTGGAATTCCACATGGGTTACAACAACGTTCAGGAGCAGATACGGTACTATGCCAGCCCTGACTACGACATATACATCCTATGGTGCAGTACCGACGACTACACCCGGAGCCTCCCTATAGGTTCTCCCGATGACTATACCAATAAAGACGGCTTCGACCCGTCAAGACTGAAGACTCAATGCGGTGGTCTGAACTATTGCATCCGGATCCTCCGACAACTGAACCCCCATGCCACCATCTACATCTTCGGATCACTGAAGTATGCGCAATCCATCGGAGGCTACGAAAAGAAGAACGATTATGTGAACCTTATCGGAGAGCGCTTCTACGACTACATCAAAGCCCAGAAGGAAGTGGCTGAACGGCAGGGTGTCCGCTTTCTCGACCAATATGACTGTCCCGTCATGATACGGCGCAACTTCCCTTTGTTCTTCCTCTCCGACCTGTTCCACCTTACCGACGAAGGCTATGCAGCCATCGCACCGTTCCAGACGAAGTTCCTTGCCGACGAGTCTGGATTCAGTCCTCTGACCGACGGCAGCTATTCCATCGAAGGCATACCGGCAATCCACGACGTCGCGGCAAATACCTTGTACTGCAACATCGCTGACGCCACAACTCACATACAAGTCAGCCACAGCTGTCCGGTTCTCATCGAAGACAACGGCAGCTACCTTCCCGACATAAGCATCAACCACAACGACATCCAGCCGAGAATGCTCATCGAGAGAACCAGCGACGGGGTCATCCACACCGGCATACTCGAACTCATCACCCTCCCCGTCATATCAATAACGACCGATGAAAGTTCACTCCTCAAGAACGTATATCAAGAATGCTCCATCTCCATCATCAACGCCGATGAGTCGAGTGCTACAAATAAAGTCCAGCAGCTGAACGGAAACATCAAACTGCGAGGCCAGACAGCCATGCTTTTCGACAAGAAGAGCTTCTCCGTCAAGTTCATCGACGAGAAAGGCGACGACAAGAAGGTCAACGTCCTCGGCATCCGGAAGGACGACAAGTGGATTCTCGATGCGATGTATGTTGACCGCTCAAGGATGAGGAACCGTCTGTGCTTCGACCTGTGGAACGAAGTCAGCAATCATCTCTCCGACAATATGATCCGGAACGGCACCGACGGCCGATTCGTCGAAGTTATGATGAACGGAAAATACCACGGACTCTATTGTCTCTCCGATAAGATCAATAGGAAACTGCTGGGTCTCGACACTTCCAGTAAAACTACGGCAACAACCACGAAGATAATGGGACTGCTCTATAAATGTGAACGTTCGGACCACCCCACCCACTACATGCTGCCTCCCGAATCGCCGCTCTCGATGCATACCGTCGAGTGGGCAGACTATACCCTCGAATATCCCGATGACAGTCCGTCTGAGGCCACATGGCAGCCACTTGCCGACCTCTTCTCCTTCAATGCAAAGATCTTCGATGATCCCGACTACGTCAAGTCGCACTGGAAGGAATGGTATTACCCCGACAATGCAGTTGATTTCCCCCTCTTCATCATGACTGTCGGAGCATGCGACAACATGATGCACAACTCCTATCTGGCCATTAAGAACCTCCAGAAAGACCGACGCGTATGGATGATCCCATGGGACCTTGACGGCACCCTCGGTCGCGACGGATTGGGAAACAAGATAGGCAGTGCCGTCTCTCAGGCATTCTTCACCCTGAGGGAGACCCAACCGTTCCGCACCTTCTTCGATTCTCAGGAAGGCGATTGGTTTGAGATATTCTCTGACCGGTGGAACCAACTCAAACTCACCACATACAGACCGGAACATATTGACAGCCTTGCCCGCAACTACGCCGACCGCTTCGTCACCTCCGGAGCATGGCGACGCGAACGTGATCTGTGGAGCACCGACGAGCATCCCCTTGGCATCACACCCTACGAGGAAGTCGACTACCTGTCCGGCTGGTACGCATACTCATACCAATACTTCGACAGCCTCATGCAGAACTCACACACCGATATCGAACCCATCCATCCTGAACCTCAAC
>DCGE01000169.1 GCA_002314525.1 Prevotellaceae bacterium UBA1786
GGCAGGCGCGTATCGCGGATGGTGAAATTGTGGACGATCGACGACACGGAAAAATATCCGTCGGCTTCCAGCAGGTTCTCCCAGTCGATCGATCGAACGGCTTCGTAAAGATCCTTGATGTTCCGACACGTCGTTCTCAATAGAGGCACGAGCACACGGTGTGCCGTGCGAAGATTGAGATTGAGTTTCATGACGTCGCGCATGTCTCCACGTACGACTACCGTGTTTTCGGTGACTTCAACGGGCTGATACCCCATCCCCTTCACCTCCGCCTCCGTCCAACACGAAAGCTGCTTGGCACAGGAGATGATGATCGGGTAGTTCTTGTCTGTCCAGATCTTCATTATCAGCTGATTCGCAGCGGCATGAGAACGTAGAGGAACGGAACGCTGCACTTGATTACGGCCGGTGAATGGCCGTTGTTGAGATTGATCGTTATTTCGTCGTCGTCAATCGCCTTGAGAGGATCCATCACATACGAAGGGTTGAAAATGATTTCAATCGGTTCTCCCGCATACTTGATGGCCACTTCGTCCTTCGCCTCTCCGATGTCGCTTGCCGCCGATGTCACAGTCAGCTTGCCTTCGCTGAAAATAAGTTTCGTCGAATGCGCTTCATCCATCGTCATGACGCTTGCACGGTCTAGGGCGTCCAGAAGAAGCTGACGGTCGATGGAAATGGTTTCCGCCGTTTCTTTTGGAATGACCTGTCGGTAGTTAGGATAGACATCGTCCATCAGTTTTGAATAGAGCGATACCGATCCAAGCTTGAATGAGACTTGCGTCTTTTGGATCATGACGAACGTGTTTTCTTCTCCCGTCAGTGAGCGCTGAAGTTCCTGTACGGCCTTTGAAGGCAACACGATGTCTTTTTCAACGTTCTTTGGAAACTCAATTTCGTTTTCAACAAGAGCGAGACGCCTTCCATCGGTTGCTACCATCGTGAGCTTCGAGTCCTTGAAGCTCATGAGAACTCCCTTCAACGTTCTACGCGTGTCATCCTGACTTGCAGCATAGGAAACCTTGCGGAACATTTCCCTCAATGTTGCCTGCGGAATCTCATATGCATAGGCCTCTTCGTCTTCCGGAAGTCTCGGAAAATCTGCTTCAGGAAGGCCGGCTAGTTTGAACTTTGCGCTTCCAGCGACAATTGTCGCCCTTTCCTTGGAATCAACTTCTACGACGACTTCTCCCTCTGCTGCCTTTGAAATGGAATTGAACAGCAACTTGACTGGAAGAGTTGTAGAACCTCCCTCAATCACTTCGCAACTGACTGTGGACCGGATCGAAATGTCCAGATCCGTCGTCGTCATCACCAGTTCTTCTCCACTGGCTTCTATCATCACATTCTGGAGAATAGGAAGAGAGCCCTTGCCGGCGACGATGTTCTGCACGGACTTGAGTCCCTCGAGAAACTTTGAACGTACGATTTTGAATTTCATCTGAGATGCCTTCCTATGGTTCGATTGTTTAAATTGTATCAAATATTACTAATAGGATAAAGTGGTTATACTACTATTATTAGGAATGTTGATAATGTCAGTAAGTGAGTTTCAGCCTTTTATTCATTGGATGAAATAGAGATTGTTCCTCTTGATAAGTTTTTGACTTTTTCTTGATTGAAGTTCATTGGTCTTCACTTGTCTTCCGTTGTGTAGAGGTTGTGATCAATCCATTACATCTGAAAGTCGATATCCGAAGGAGGAAAGAATTTCTTCGAGTTCGACCTTTAGATCAGCTTCCGTACTGAGTCTTTCCGTAATTGTCTTTACTCCATTGATGACAGTGGCATGTTTCTTTCCAAAGGCAGTTGCTATTTCTTGCAGCCCTTTTGATGTGATTTTTCGAGAGATGTACATTGCCAACTGTCTTGGAGTGACAAGCGTCTGTATACGTTCGTGTGAGAGAATGTCGGCCATCGTGACTCCGTACTTCTTGGCACAAGCTTGCTGAATTTCTTCAATCGTCAGCTTGCGCATAGACTGCTCTTTTTCAATGTAGTCTTTCAGAAGTCTTCCGAGTACGTCATTGTCCAACACCAGTTTTGGCTCAGCACTCACTGTCAGACTAATGCGCGTCAAAGCCCCTTCCATCGCCCTCACATGGCTCTTTATGTTGTCGGCTATGAACTCGAGAACAGAGTCTGGAATTTTGACTTCAAGGCCTTCTGTCTTCTTCTTGAGAATTGCGAGACGCGTTTCGTAGCTTGGACTTTCAATCTCCTGAACCATGCCTCCTTCGAAGCGGGAGATGAGACGCTCTTCAATCGAGGGAAGGTTCTTCGGCGCCACATCGCTCGTCATGACAATTTGCTTGTGACTGTCCTTGAGGGCGTTGAAGGTATTGAAGAACTCTACTTGCAGGTCTTTCTTCTGAGCCATGAACTGGATATCGTCGATCAACAGAAGATCGATTGATCTGTACTTATGGCGGAATGATTCGATGAGACCGTTCTGCAGGGAAGTGACATACTCATTGAGAAATGTCTCAGATGTCAGATAGCAGATGGCCATGGAAGGGTTGCGTTTTCTCAATTCGTTGCCGATGGCCTGCATCAAGTGGGTTTTGCCCAGCCCGGTTCCTCCGTGAATGAAGAGAGGATTGTATCCCGGTTTTGCCGGATTCTTGACAACACCTTCGGCTGCCGAGAAGGCGTAGCTATTGGAAGGACCGCGTACAAACGAGCTGAACGTATAGTCTTCAACCAGAGGCAACGTGGAAACAAATGTGCTTGGCTTCGCGCTCGGTGCATTATAGTAGCTCGGCTTCTCCGTCGGCACGATTAATTTCGGCTTCGCTCTGTCATCGACCTTGACCTCAATATCGATATTTGGTGCGTCGGCCATGAGGAAGGCACCCTTCAACCGGTTCGCATAGTCCTTGCGAATGAACTCGGCTGCAAAGTTCGACGAGGTGTAAAGAGTGAACTTCTCTCCTTCGCGAACATAGGAGGTTATCAACCCAAAATAGCGCTCGGCCTGGCTCTTCTCTTCTGAGGACTTCAGCGTCATCATGAAAAACGCTTTTGCGTTTTCCCACAAGTCCCGCGTGGCCGTATCAATCGTTTCTGTGCTCATGGTTTGACAATATATCATTTTTTTTTCGTCGGTGATACCGCGAGCAATTTACGCGTATTGACGGGTTATCAACAAATCGTGTTGATAAGTAAATATCTTCAAATATATCCCCTTTTGATGATCACGGCAAGAATACTGATGTCGGAGGGATTC
>DCGE01000200.1:0-3712 GCA_002314525.1 Prevotellaceae bacterium UBA1786
GGCTATGGTTCCGTGACGAACGTGAATGGTAATGTCACCGTGAATATCGGTGAAAGCAGCGCTGACGAACCAATTGTCTATGGCGATGTTTATGGTGGCAGCGCACTGGGTAAGGTGAATGCCTCAACCTCGAATACCACCACCGTCACCATGAACAGCGGAACCGTAAATGGTTCCATCTATGGCGGCGGCTTGGGCAACAGCACCACGGCTGCCGACGTGAACGGCAACGTTCAGGTGAATGTATTTGCTGGTACCGTGAAGAAGACCACGAAACTGGGCTCTGGTGGTGTATATGGCTGTAACAATGTCAACGGTACACCAAAGGGTACTGTGGCTGTGGATATCTATGGTACAGACCCGGCACCTTCACCTACTGAGTACGCTCTGTATTCGGTATATGGTGGTGGTAACCAGTCGGCATATACGGGTACTCCTAAGGTGACGGTTCACTATTGCGACAACAGTATTGAATATGTATATGGTGGTGGTAATGCTGCTGCCGTAAAGGGAACGGACGTAACAATCTGGGGTGGTAATGTCATCGGAAATGTGTTCGGTGGTGGTAACGGTTCCAGCGAAGGCTGGCCTGAAGGAACGGAGAACCCTGGTGCAAACGTTACGACAAGCGGTACCAAGGTGAAGATCAACGGTGGTACGATTCTCGCTGTATATGGAGGTAGCAATACCAAGGGTCTGATTACAGGCGGTACTCAGGTAGTTGTGAATGCTCAGCGTGATGAATCTGACGACCTGGCTACCTATGCTTGTCCTGTGAAGGTGGACAATATCTTCGGTGCCGGAAACAAGGCTCCATACACTGGTAATACCGATGTGCAGATTGTGAATACCGGCACTGGTGTTGTGGGCAATGTCTTCGGTGGCGGTAACCTGGCAGATATGACTGGTAATTCGGGCGTGAAGATTGGCGCGAAGAATCCAAGTAGTACTACAACATACAAAGTTAACATTACGGGCAACGTATTCGGCGGCGGTAACGAGGCCGATACTAATGGTAATACTAATGTTAGTGTTGAGAACTGTGCAACCACAATTCAGGGCGATGTCTATGGTGGTGCCAACCTTGCCGATGTTACAAACTCGAATGTCACTGTCTATGGCGGTGAGGTTGAGAATGTCTTTGGCGGCGGTCGTGGCTCTTCAACGGCAAGTGCCGATGTGACTGGTACAACTGGTAATGGCAATGCCACGACAAACATCTATGGTGGTAAGTTCGGCGGCATCTATGGCGCAGGTAACATCAAGAGTGATATCACTGGTGTAGCCTTCCTTTGGGTCGATGAGAGGACTTCTGCTGAGCATGCCTGCTGTGACTTTGAGGGTGCCGATGAGATTTACGGTGCCGGCAATCAGGCTGCCATCAGTGGCTCAATCAACTTCGGCTTGGGTTGTATTCCGGGTAAGATCGAAGAACTCTATGGTGGTGCCAAGAATGCCGACCTGGGTTCGCCAACCAAGGCAAGCAACATTACCCTTTCTATCACCAGCGGACAGTTTGGCAAGATATTCGGCGGTAACAACCTTGGTGGTACAATCTACGGTACGGTGACTGTCAATGTACAGCACTCGGGTTGCGAGGTCATAGTAATCGATTCACTCTACGGTGGCGGTAACCTGGCTGACTATTCTGCACCTACAGCTACGCCAGACTATCCTGAAATCAACCTTAAGACCTGTGATCTGAAAGACGACCATGGCAACCCAGCCGTTGATTGGGAGAACGGTGGTCTGCACTGTCTGAAGGTTGGCAAGATATTCGGTGGTGGCGAGGGCGTTTTCAAAAAAGATGCAGTAAAATTGCACGATGAGTATTATGACGACGAGAAATCTCCATATTATCAGAAGACCGTTGAACAAATTTTGACCATGTTGGCTGGCAAGGGTAAAGTTACGGGCAATCCCCATGTCAACGTCTATGCGGGTGAGGTAGGCACCATCTATGGTGGCGGCAATGCAACCAATGTGGTTGGCAACACATACGTAAAGGTCTTGGACGAATCGTCAACAGACAGTCAAGACATCTACATAACCGGCAACATCTACGGCGGCGGCAACGAAGCCTCCGTAAACGGCAGCACCAATGTCCAGGTCGGCGAAAAGAAAGCAAAGTAGTGGGATACTAAAATACCCAGCGGAGCTGGATTTGGAGGTCTTCCTTATGGGAGGCCTCTATTGTTTCCTGGGAGGTGCCGATGGCGTCGCGGTCGAAGTACTTGGTCGTGGCGAGTTTGGCACGAAGGGTGAGGCCTTGGGCGAGTGGTACTGACCCCGAAATCAGGGCCCTCAATCCGTGGTAGTAATATGATGTCATTCCGTAGGCATAGAGCAGGCCGCTCTCGTAGCCATAGACCCTTGCATCGTAGTTGTCGGTATTGAAGTATGCAAGGGTGAAGTCAATCTTTTGCTTCTTGTTGCCTACCCAGCGCAGGGCCTGCGAAAGGAGGAAACCTTTGTCGGCTTCACCTGACGGCTTGTGGTTGTAGGTGCCAGAGAGGGTTGTCTTTGCTGATAGATGCTCGTTGACTTCTTTGCTGTATTGTATTCGTAGACTTTGGTTGGTGTAGTATGCGAGTGAGGTGAAGTCCTTGCCGTCGATTGTCTGTTTGAAGTCTTTCTGTCTTGACTTGATGCGGTAGCGTGCACTGAGTGTGGATGTGGCATTGGGTGTGTAGGTCACTTGTGCCTGTGCCTCCCATCCTTGTGAGGCATCGGATATCTGATACTTCAGATAGGGGAAGTAGAACCAGTCGAAGTAGGCATCGGTCTTGACTTTGGGAATAGGTGCTCCGTTCCAGCCGATGAAGAGTCCGCTTTCGTTCTGTGGGGTGGAGTTCTCGCCGAAGGATTTCCCGTAGAGGGTGGAGTATCTGTAGGAGTAAAACCGTTGGATAAGTATGAACTTGTTGTTGCCGTTGGGTAGGTACTGCAGGGAATTGACCGTAGCAGGCGCTCCGGTGCTGTTCAGGGCCGTTTCGCCACGGAACATGATACTCCGTCCAGAGTAGGAATAAGACGCGCTGTATGCGGAGAAATCAGTGCCTGTTGCGTTGTAGTATTTGTAGAGTGTGGATTGGGTGTCGCACTTCGGTTGCAGTTCCTTTGAAAGATGGGTATAGATGCCTGTCAGACCCAACCTGACTTTTCCGCTGAACGTCTCCCATCGGATGTTGCCTCCGAGGGTGGTGTTGCCGATGATGCCTTTCTTGTCTCTGTCGCCCTTGGTTCGGTGTATTCCGTCGGTCTTGAACGAGGTGATGATAGCTGATGAGTCGTTGAGGAGTGTACCGTCGTCGTTGGTGTATGAGGCAAAGGCTGACAGGATGAGGTTCTTCTTGAGCATCAGTGTGGTGGCTGCACCACGGAAATGGTTGGCTTCCGACATGGACGAGTGTTTCGTTATACCTTTGTCCATGTTCGAGAGTCCTGAGAGCATCATGGTCTTTCCGAATCCCATTGATGTGTTGACGACTAATCCCTGACCGAAACTGACTTTGTAGTCGCCGAGTGCGAGTACCTTCATCTTTCCCAACTGGCGCAGGTAGACATAGGCTGAGATGTAGTCGAGGTCTTTCTCGCCGGCATCCTTCTCAAGGTTGATACCTGCGTCGATGTGGTTGAGTGACGAGAAACTGTAGCGAAGTGAACGGTAGTAGCGGTCGCCTACGTATTGGCGGTTGGGATAGCGCTGGAG
>DCGE01000200.1:3793-9020 GCA_002314525.1 Prevotellaceae bacterium UBA1786
GGATAGTCCTGATAGCCGGCCTTTGTGTAGAAGGGTATGTCGGTACGGAGCGTGAGTTCGTTCTTGGAGTATCTGAGAATCTTGCCGATGGACAGTCGGTCGGTGTCCTGCCTTGGCATCTCACCGGCATAGCAGAAGAGCATCATACGCAGACGTGTCTGCTGGTCGAGGCTGTATATCTGCATCAGTTCACCGAGCGAGAGCATAGGTGCATTCTTCTCGATGTAGGCGAGGATGTCCTTGATCTGTACTTCAGTGAGAAAGGGTAGGACCTTGAGCTGATCTGCGGTGGCTGTGTTGAGGTTGATGGGGTTGTCGTGGATGTACTGCAGTTCCTCAAGCAATTCGTCGTGGTTCCTGTCTCCGATGTCCAGACTTTCATCGTCCTGAGAAAATATCTCCTCCACGAACCGTTCCCACGTCAACGGGTTCGGATTCTGCGCCCCCACCCCCACGAACGTCATCATGAAGACGATGAAAGCAAAAATGACTCGGGGGGTCTGACCCCTTGATTCACATTTCGCTTCGAAAATATCCACTTCCATCATAAAAGAATTCAGTTTTCCTCTATAATCTTCCATGCCCAACGTTTGCCGTCCACCGGACAGATCTTGCCTGTCTTGACTAGCGACTGTATTACCTTCCTAATGGCATACGATGACAGTTGAGCTCTCTCTGCCATCACATGTTGCTTCATCTCACAATCTTCCATGAGCAACGTCATAACCCTCTCCAACGGATCCATCTCCTCTAATTTTCGTATCGAAACCGACTCAGGGGGTCTGACCCCTTGATTCACGTTTTGATGCGAATGGAGGTCGAGTTTGCGACGGATCATGCTATACGTGAGGGAGGAGAGACGGCTGCACTGACGGATGGTGACACCGCGGGTGATAGCCTCTTGTATAACCTTAAACTGGACTTCCGGATTGTACTGCTTGAAGTCTTCCGGATTGTCGGCATTGCTGATGTCCTGTATGATTGCCCATGCATGCCGGTCGGTCAAGACGAAACGCTCCTTGTCCATATCCATGCAGTCGTCATTGACGTTTTGGTTCACGAATGCTTCGAGGTCATATTCGATGAACTTTGAACGTACGAAAACCACGTCGCATACCTTTACCAATGCATCACGACCATCGTTGATGTACTCGCGCCAACTGCTGTAGAGATATTGTTCGGGTAGGTCGCAAAGCATCCCTTTGACTGGATTGCGGTGTATGTAGCGCATCAGGGTGAGCAGATACCCGTCATCATCCACTGGTTCGCTACGGAAACGATCCTGAAAGAGATGTCCGCAGCGGTCGTATTTCATGTTGTAGAACCATACGTAGCGGTCCTGAATCTTCTTCATTATCTCGCTGATGCCGAGTTTGCCTTCCTTGACAAGTATATGCGCGTGATTAGGCATGAGGGCAAATGCCAGAATCTGGCACTCATTGGATGAGATTATTTTTCCCGATGGCGATTTACTGAATTTTGCATCGGCCAGCACTCGCATCATGCACATATAGTCGTCGTCATCCAGAAAAATGTTCTGTTTGTTGATTCCCCTGACCATCGCGTGATATACCCCGCTGTTTGCTACAATTCGCTTTTTTCTTGGCATAGTTCTATCTCGTTAAAGTTCAATTTCGCATCGAAACATGAATCAAGGGGTCAGACCCCCTGAGTCATTTTCGATGCAAATATACATTTTTTCCTTGAAACCGCAAAACAATTGGCTCTCTGAGTCAATTATTCTTATGCAAATTCGGAGTTGTATTCCGAAATTACATGGAATTACGAGACAAAAGGCCCGTCTTAGGCTGTCAAGTCAACCCCCTGAGTCACGCGTCCCTGAGCCGTGCGACTGCTGAACTTAACGATGTTATGTTAGTAATGTCAGCTTACTGAGGTTACTAATGTCAGCATGCTGAGGTTAGTAATGTCAAGATGCTGACATTAGTAATGTGAAATAGCTGACATTAGTAATGTAACAAAGAAAAACTACGGAAGTGTTGGAATTGTCGTTACTTATTTGTATCTTTGCACTCAGTTATCGATACATTAAACATCATTTATCATAGTCAGACATATGAATTATTCATTATCACAGAAACCGAAACGTCCGGGACATCCCGAACAGGGCAAGGTGTGGATAGCCACTCCGCAATGTAAGGAAACCGTGGATACCGAAGAACTCATCAAAATGATCAGTACTGAAAATCCATTCATGAGTGCACAGCTGAATGCTGATTTCGTTCTTATCGTCCGATATATCCGTCGTTTGTTGCGCGATGGGAAAAACGTGAACATCAAGGGTCTGGGTACTTTCTATGCCAAGTTCGACTGTGAACCCCTGGAAGGTGAGACAGCAAAGGGCTACAATCCGTACAGACAGATCAAGAACGTGAAAGCTGCATGGAAACCTGCTAACGATATGAAATCAATCTCGAATGCTCTGTATCCGGGTGAACCGGAAATCACATTCAAGGAGGTTCCTACACTGAAAAACAGTCAGATTCTAAAAAAGGCAAACGAACTTGCCCTGACTTCGGTGGATATCAGATAAATCAAGAGATGGATGAATCAAGGGGTCGGATTCTTGATTCACTCGTCTTGTTTTAGTTCAATTTCGCATCGAAAAGTGAATCAAGGGGTCAGACCCCCTGAGTCACGAATCATACGTCAATAGTCTGCAACTTGCTGAAGGACAGGCGGCCGCGGTGGATTGGGAAGGAAACGTCGAAGCGCGACTTCACCTTTGTCTTGCCTCGTTTGGCTGGCTTGAACTTCAGTTTCTTGGCTACACGTAGGGCTTCTTCGTTGTAAGCCTTCGAGAGTCCCTGAACAACACCTGTCTCGATGACCTTGCCCTTCTCGCTTATGATGCAGGCAACGGTGATGACTCCCTCTATATTCTCAACAGGCTGCGGTGCCTTGAACTCCTTGCGCAGGTACTTGTTCAGAGCAACGTTGCCGCCTTTGTATTCAGGTTGTGTAACAGCCTCCACCTGCTGTTGTTGCTGTCGTCTTCCGTACGAATCGCCGAATGGAAAACCAAAGTCAAATATCTGTGCCTGCGAGTTGATTGCAAACCCAATCACAAGCATCAGGATGCTTAATCTGTTTGTAATATTCTTTTTCATGCCACAAAGATACATCAATCAAAGGAAATAACAAAACAAAAATGAAAAAAACGTTCCCAAATTTGCAGCATTGATTAATTCTCTGTATCTTTGCACTTGTTATGACACATCTAAATCAATATATTACGCCGATTGCTGCATTATGTCAAAAGCATAATGTCAAAACCTTATATGTGTTTGGTTCGATTCTAACTCCACATTTTTCCGCAAATAGTGATGTCGATTTGCTGGTGGATTTTAACATAAACCCAGATGTGGACTATGTTGATAACTATATCAGTTTCAAAGATAGTCTTTGTCAATTGTTCAACCGACCTATAGACCTCCTTGAGAATTCAGGTATAAGAAACAAATATTTTAGGTCAAATATCGACAGAACAAAAAAGCTAATATATGGATGAATATATCATAACCTGCATTCAAGATGTTGCTAACGCTTGTGAAGAAGTAGAATCCTTTTTTGCAGATCGTCCACGAGTATTCGAAAATTTTCGACAGGACATGTTGAGAATAAGAGCCGTAGAACGAAATGTAGAAATCATGGGTGAAGCGCTCAATCGTATTAGACATCACGATTCCTCATTTCCAGTTCCCAATGATAAAGCCATTGTCGAGACAAGAAACAGGGTTATTCATGGCTATGATAGTGTGACACCTGAATTTTTATGGACATTGGTAATTAACCACATACCTAAACTACATCAGGACGTAAAAAAAATATTATCAGAATACGAAAGTGATTCAGAACAATTGTAACGATACACTTTACACCCTTGCGTTGGCGTTGTTGCCGAGGTTGAGTCCGGTGAATGCCAAACAGTTGCTTGAGAGAGCGGTGAGTGCTACGAGTCTGTTTGAGAACCTGAAGGACCTGAAGGCTGTGATTCCCGACATCACAGACAGGGTCAGAAGTGCGTTTGTAGATGCACCATATGCCATCGGCCGTGCCAAGACAGAACTGGAATACATAGAAAAGAAGAATATCAACATCCTTTGTCTAAATGACGAAAGATACCCCGAACGGCTTCGTGACTGCAACGATGCACCTGTGGTGCTTTTCTATCTCGGCAATGCCGACCTCAACCAGCAGAAGGTGATCAGCATGGTGGGAACGCGCAAATGCACTCAGTACGGCAAGGATATCTGCAAGACTTTCATAGCCGACCTCAAACGCTACTATCCCGATGTGCTTGTCGTCAGTGGATTGGCCTACGGCGTGGATGTGTATTCACATCGGGCAGCACTCGACAACCAGATGAACACCGTCGGTGTGCTGGCCCACGGACTTGACCGCATCTATCCTGCCGCACATCGCGATACAGCAGCCAAGATGGTTCATCAAGGTGGCTTGCTCACCGAATATACCAGCGGCACAACTCCTGAGAAGGTGAATTTCGTGCGGAGAAACCGTATTGTAGCAGGAATTGCCGATGCCACGATAGTCGTGGAGAGTGCCGACAAGGGAGGTTCGCTCATCACAGCTGATATTGCTTCGTCATATAACCGTGACGTCTTCGCCTTCCCCGGTCGGGTATTCGACCAATACAGTGAGGGTTGTAACCGGCTCATCAAGGAACAGAAGGCCGTTGTCATCCAGAACGCCGAAGACCTCATCAATGCCATGTGCTGGCCTAATCCGCTGGCAAAGAGCTACGACAACGACGGCGACACCCAACTTGATCTCTTCCGCGAACTCGATCCTGATGAGGCATTGATTGTGGAGTGTCTGATGAACTGTGACGAAAAGGCCATCAACCAGATTGTCGTCGAGACCGGCATCAACTACAACCAAGCCTCTTCCATTCTCTTCTCTCTCGAGATGAAGGGCATCGTCACCGTCCTCGGCGGAGCAAGGTATCATCTGAGACACTTAAAAATAAACTAATATGAAACTGATTATCATCGGAGCAGGACCGGGGGGATATGAGACCGCGGTGGCTGCTGCAAAGAAAGGATTGGAGGTCGTGCTGATCACAGACGGACTTCTCGGTGGAACATGTCTGAACGAGGGATGCATCCCTACGAAGACGCTGGTTCGTTGGGCTGAATCGGGCGAGGCACTCGATGCCATACAGCAAAGGAAGGAACAGGTAGTC
>DCGE01000200.1:9028-12076 GCA_002314525.1 Prevotellaceae bacterium UBA1786
GTAGTCACACAACTCAGAAGCGGAATAGAGTTCTTGATGAAGTCGCCTAACATCACTCTCATACAAGGACATGCTTCATTTGTCGGTGACACCAAGATACGCATCGATGAGACAGGTGAGGAATTCGAAGGTACGCCAATCATCATCGCAACCGGCTCGTCGTCAGCTTCATTGCCAGTTCCGGGTGCAGAACTCTGTATCACAAGCAAGGAAATGCTTGAGATGACAGAAGTGCCAGAGGAACTCTGTGTCATCGGAGGCGGTGTGATAGGACTGGAATTCGCAAGCATCTTCAACCGTCTGGGCAGCCATGTCACGGTTCTGGAATACTGCAAACAGATTCTTCCACGTTTCGATACCGATCTCTGCAAACGACTCAAACAGAGTCTCACAAAGCAAGGCATCGACATCAAGACCGGCGTAGGAGTTACTTCGATCGAGAAGGACGGCGACAGACTCATTGCAAAGAGCGAGTCGGTTGAGGTCGTTGCCGATAAGGTGCTGATGGCAGTAGGCCGCAGGGCAAACGTCAACGGTATAGGACTGGAGAATACTTCAATCAACTATACAGGTCGAGGCATCGTGGTTGACGAGAACATGCAGACATCCGTTCCTGGTGTCTATGCAATAGGTGACGTAGTGGGTGGAATGATGCTGGCCCATGTGGCAACCTTCCACGGCAAGCGTGCTCTGAATCATATCACAGGCGAAAGTGACAGAATCAGGTTCGATATCGTTCCCGCTGCCGTATTCACCACTCCGGAGGCTGCTACCGTAGGTCTTACTGAGGAGGACTGCAAGGCAAAGGAAATTGCATACAAGGCATATAAGTCATTCTTCCGTGCCAACGGCAAGGCAGTGTCGATGGATGAGACCGACGGTTACTGCAAGGTTCTCGCAGAGGAATCCACCGGCAAGATTCTAGGTGCACATATCTTCGGTCCTCACAGTTCGGACATGATCCACGAAGTGGCAGTGATGATGAATCTCGATGCCACCGTCGATGACCTCCGCAACATCATCCACGCCCACCCGACACTGAGTGAGGTCATCCTCTCGGCTGTGTTATAAGGTGGGTTCTATAAATAACCTCATAATCTTAGTTTCGGCGAGATATGCAAATGCATTTCTCGCCGAAATTGTATAATAATGGTTGGTTTTGGCGAGTTTCATACCCTGATATTTTGCCGAAACGATATAATTTTGTATCTTCACAGTCAGAATGTTGAACTAAGCCGCTATGATATAGTGCAGTCCTATATGGTCTTTGGTTAAACGAATAGAAACCCTGAAGAAAACGCTACCGGCAAGGAAAACGATCCATATGACGATGGTGACTACCTATGGAATAGCATACGGTAAACACAGTGGAATAGTGCAGAAGTCAATCACTATGGATGATCTGTTTTGCTAAGTTATGGGTACAAACAAACTGCAAGCAAGGCAATGACATAGAAAACCGGCAGGTAAGGAACTGCCTGCCGGGTTATGGTAGTATCAGAAAGGACTGTTACCTGACGAGAATCTTCTTGCCGTTGATGATGTTGATGCCCTTCTGAGGAGCAGCTAACTTCTGGCCTGCAAGGTTGAGGATGTGGCCTCTGTCACTTCGGATAGCAGAAGGCAGGCTGACGGAAGTTGGTTTCCAGTTGCCGAGGGCAAGGAAATGGCCAGGGCAGATATAGAGTTTGAATTTGTCAATGTATTTTCCGTCGGGAGTCCATTGGTGGAGATAACCGGAAGAACCATAGCCATTGGCATCGGTAGCATAGATATAGCCTGAATATGGATTGACATAGATTCCATAGATAGAAGATATCTTTGAACTGATATCGTCAGCCACAGTACCAGGCAGCGAGAGAGAAATGCCTTCCGCACCACCCGAAGTGAGAAGGACTTCAGGGTCGATGGTCATCAGACTCGTGTCATACGCATAAGTCACGTAGCTGAAAGACGAACCCACGGTCAGGAAACGGCCATCAGTGGTAGTCGTACTGTAGGTCGCAGGTTGGTCAATGACAATGAGGCATTCATCATCCTTCAATGCCTTCTCACAGTCCATGATGACGGTACAGGCCGGTTTCTCGTAATAGTCGCCAGAAGAGTTGATACACAGATACTGTCCCGACTGCGACATCTGTCCATAGAGATTGACGGCACCAGTGTCAATGTCCTTGATCTTCTTCATCGTGGATGCATCGACGACGGATACGGTAGATTCATAGTCATGACCTTCCTGAAAGGCATATCCGCCAGTATTCGCGACGAAGAGACTGCCTTCATAGTAGGCAATGCCCTCTGGCTCCCAGCCCACCTCACAACAGTCCACGACCTCGAAGGTGCTCAGCGAAATCTTGGCCACATACCCCTTCTCACAAGTCCATGTGCCCGACGGAGTCCCACATTCATGGGCGTAGGAGGTGACATAGAGATACTCGCCGTCGGTAGCCAACCGACGGTTGTTAGGAACGTTCTCAGTAGCTTTCACTGCACTTCCGTCAGTGCGGATGAACTGGACAATGTTGGAGGTATTCACCGCAATTGCAATCAAGTCCTCACCGACCTGGATGATGTCGTTCGGAGTGTCGCCTATGCCATAGCCGTTCTTCTCCTCGAACCACTTGTTGGAAATAACCTGTCCATCCTCGAAGTAGGAAATACGACCGTTGTTAGCCTGCCAGCTACCCTCGTTGAGGATGATGAGACGCTCTTGTGCACTCAGTGAAAAAGCCACTGTCAATGCCAGAAAAAGGCATTCGATTCTAAAATGTTTTTTGTTCATAATGAAAATGTTAAAGTGAGTTTATAATTTCTTCCCGGCATCGGATAGCGTGGGATTAGTTCGTATTGTTCGTTGAGCAGGTCCACGACCTCAAGGCAGAAGCCCAAGGTATGGTGCTGATAGGCGAGTTTCAGGTCGATGTTATCGTATGGCGATAGTACATCATCTGAATCAGCGTATGACCACATACGTTCTGATACATGGAGAAGGGAGGCGGAAAGTGAGAACCACCGCCACCCGGCGACGGCAGTCACACCGCACGAGAA
>DCGE01000200.1:12132-13149 GCA_002314525.1 Prevotellaceae bacterium UBA1786
GTCGGTGCGGTTTCGGTCTTCCTGTATGGTGACAGACGATACCAGCGCCGCCCTCCACCGCCTTCCGTTCCAACGTGCAGAGAGATTGGCATTCATTCCCTGGCAGAAAGTATAGCCGTAGTTCAGCATTGTCCATGTATAAGTGCCCTTCATTGGCAGGCAGACGATACGATCCGTGACCCGGTTTTCATAGAGATCCGCCTGAGCCGAGAGATTCCACCCGGTGAGGCTGAGACGGTATTCGAGGCCGACGTTCCACTGTCGGGTGTATTCAGGCTTGAGGTTGCGGTTTCCTGCCTGGGTGTAATAGAGGTCGTTGAGAGTGGGCACCCGGAAAATCTTCTTATACCAAAGCCTCCCGGTAAGCCCATGCCATGAATATGAAAGCGAGACAGATGGTGTGAACCTACTCAAAGGATCAGCTGCGCCGACACGAGAGCGGGTATGGTCCTTGTAGTGCTGGTAAAGTCCGGTTGCGGCAAGACCCATCCCCTTCCACGAAATCATCAAGGAGGCAACAGCCTTCTGATCCAAGCGTTGCACTGGGGCAAAGTATTTCAGGTCGGCATCGAGAGTGGAATAACGAAAATCATAGCCTGTCGTCAGTCCAAGCCACGAAAGCGGGGTGCAGTTATAGGACAAGGCGGTATATAGGTCATTTTGGCGGTAGTGGTCGTTGACTCTGGCGGTGTTCTGGTTCTCGGGGTAGTCAGTGCAATAGCGAAGATACTCGTATGCATACTTTGCAGTGGCCTTGATGCGATGGGATGCGGAGATTCCCCTGTCGTATGTAGCCTGGACGAAGAAGTCACGATCCCACTCACGGCCTACATTGTCGAACTTGTCCGTCAGACGCCTTACCACCCCGCCCGGACATCCGCGCTCCGAACTATAATAATAGATATGTGAGGAAAAATCACGAGAGAAGAAGCCTCCTTCCGTCCGGAAATACCTGATGTCGGAATTGGCTCTCACTCCTATGGTATCCTCGAACTGGGACTTATAGCGAAACGGGTG
>DCGE01000200.1:13216-14385 GCA_002314525.1 Prevotellaceae bacterium UBA1786
CCCCCTGCTACATAGTTGTCCGTTGAACTTCCCGCCGTATGTATGGAACGAACCTGTTTTTGCCTGAACCGAAAGGGAGTCGGAGACGGGACGGCGGGTCTTCATATAGACAGTGGCCCCCGACGCGAACTCTGATGCACTCTGGCACTGGTCGAGCTTGTTGGCATTGAAGAGCGACACCGACTCCATTGTACTTAGCGAGTACTTACCAAGGTCAACAGTGCCGTTCTGAGCGTTGGTGATGCGAACCCCATCAAGATAGATGCCCACATGCTGGGAACCTAACGACCTCACGTTTATAGTCTTGAGTCCCCCCAATCCACCATAGTCCTTAATCTGTACTCCTGCGAAGTATTTCAGTGCATCGGCAACGGACTGGGAGGACAGAGCCTGGAGTTCGGAGCCGGACAATGTCTGCGAAGTTGCCATCTGCCTATTCCTGGCAGAGCCAACAGTGACTTCCTTGATATGGAATACCGTATCCTCCAGACTCGGAACGGAGTCCTGTGCAGAGGATGGTACAATGTTCATCAAGGAAACAATCAATAATCCTGTCAATCGTATTCCCATAACGAAATTACCATTTATCCTGCTCGCCTTAGGAGTGTGGATAAATGGCATCAAATATTCATCTCGTCATCGGAATCCCCCCATAGAAGGAATTTAGGGAATGTGACATGTCCGCAATGAAAAATCTGATTCTTACCCGTAAGCCTGCAGGCGAAGATTCTTGCTAATACGGCATGTTTTCTGACTTATCCCAGTTGTCGCGCCTTCCCAGTCTGTTAAGGACCAGTGACTTGATGTGGCAACTTTCGTAGGGGAATTACAGCAGCAGGTACTGTCTCGGATTTTCACCGAATTCCATATTACTCCTTCAGGACTTGACATCCATCCAGAAACCGAAAAGCTGATTTGCGGTGCAAAGTTAGGGATTTTTTCCGAAAGCAGCAAATTTTTCCTCCTTCGTCAGTAAAAAACAATGCTGATGTATGCGGATTCGGTACTTTTTGATGCTCGAATTGCTTTTGTCAGGCTGAGGCTCTCTCTGTAGCAAGCACTCTCCTACTAAGCCGACACCGCAGGCTTAGTCCTTAGCGAGCACAGACTTGCATTGAACAATCGCGATTGTTCAAGGTGGGTGAAAGGTGTCTCGGCATTGAGTGTGC